>JAKBFW010000077.1 GCA_021833345.1 Pseudomonadota bacterium
GCCACCACGACGGAGACGTCGTCCACGGCAGGGAGCACGTGGACCCGCACCTCCGAGCCGGAGGCGGGCGACCGCGAGGCCACGAGCCGGGCCGTCGCGAGCGCGGCGGGATCGCCCGGCAGCACGGCGACGTCGGCGCAGCCCGTGTCGACGATCGCGCGCACCAGCTCGCCGGTGCTCGGTGCACGATCCGTGAGGACGTGGACGACCGCCCCGGTACGGGCCAGGTCGACGACGAGAGAGCGCGCGCGGGTGCCGACCACGACTCCGAGACCACCACCGGAGCCGCGACCCGCCGTCGCCTCAGGAGCGTCGGGGAGCTGCAGCGCGACGCTGCGCACCGTGATCTGGCGCTGCGCGGCGAGCGCTCCGGCATGGATCGCCCGCGCCGGGTCGTCGGTGTGCACGTGCACCTGCCAGACGCCGTGGCCTCCGACCACCGCCACCGAGTCGCCGACGGCCCGCATCCGGGCGCTGAGCGCGGTGCCGAGATCCGGACCACCGTCTTCCGCCGGTTCGACCAGGAACATGACCTCGAACTCGCCGCCCGCGCGCGCGACCGCCGTGGGATGCCCCGCTCGTTCGGAACGCACCACCTGCTCGCGGGGCACGCCCGGCGGGACGTGCACCCGGCTCGCCGTGCAGCGAACCGATCCCCCGTGCTGGCCCCGCGGCCCCGGCTCGTCGAACGACGCGGTCACCACGCCAGACGTCGGGCACGCGTGACCGCGCGACTCGACGGACGCGCGCAGAGCCTCGAGAAGCACCACGAAGGCCCAGGCGCCGGCGTCGACGACACCGGCCTCGCGGAGGACCGGCAGCACGTCGCGGCTCTCCAGCACGCAGGCGTGCGCCGCGTCGACAGCAGCGCCGAGCACCCCGACGAGCGACCCGCCGGCGAGGGCGCTCCCGTGCGCCGCCTCGGCCGCGCGCGTCGCAGCGGTGAGCACGGTGCCCTCGACGGGGTCGGCGACCGCCGCGCGGGCGGCGAGCTGTGCGGCCCCGAACGCCTCGGCGACCTCGACCGACCCGACCGCTCCGTCGTCGGTCCGCGACTCGAGGGACAGGGCGAACCCCTCCAGGAACTGGCTCACGATCACCCCGGAGTTGCCGCGCGCACCGATGAGCGCGCCCCGCGCGAAGGCGACCGCCGCCTCGACGACCGTCGCCTCTCGCCGGAGCGCCACGAGCGCATCGGTGCCGGATGCCACCGTCAGGAACACGTTGGTCCCGGTGTCCGAGTCCGGCACCGGGAACACGTTGACCGCGTCGATGCGGGCGCGCGCCGAGCCGAGAGCGGTCGCCGCGGTCGCGGCCCACTGCCGCACCACGTCCGCATCCAGCTGGTCCACCCGAGATCCGTCCTGCGCTCGTCCGTGCCGTGCGTGCCGTCCGTGCCGTACGCGCCATCTGTGCCGCGCCCACGATGACCCGCGACGCTGACATTCTGGTCGCCACAACACGCCGAGCCCAAACGACCGGACAGTGGGACACGCCGACACGACACGCTGGGAAGTCGATCCCGGTCACCGGAGCGCTGCCCGTCCGGCAGTCGATGTGGCAGGGTGACCTCATGGGCGAAGACGACTTCGACGACGTGCTGATCCGCGGTGCGGCCGTGTCCGATGCCGCACGCATCGCAGCGGTCCACATCCGGTCGTGGCGTCAGGCGTACGCCGGGATCGTTCCGTCGACGCACCTCGCGGCACTCGACGAGGCCGATCGCACCCGCCGCTGGGAAGCGGACCTCCGATCGGGACCCCAGGACGACGTCCGGACCTGGATCGCCGAGTCCGGGCATCAGCTGCTCGGGTTCGCGACGCTCGGACCGAGTCGCGACGAGGACGCGGAGCGCGGTGACGTCGAGATCTACTCGATCTACCTCGACCCGGGGACCTGGGGCCAAGGCGTCGCGCGTGACCTCATGCGCACGCTGCTCCACGAGGTCCCGGCCGGGGTCACGGTCCGGCTCTGGGTGATGGCCGACAACGAGCGCGCGCGCCACTTCTACCGCCGGCACGGGTTCGCGCCCGACGGCGCCGAGCGGCTCGACGAGATCGGTGGCGCCGAGGTCCTCGAGGTCCGCTACCGCCGAGGCTGACCGGCAGGTCCGGTCCGTCCCTCCGCGATCCTGGCCGCTCGGCGTCCGCCCTACCCGCGGAAGTGGTCCCACCCGCGCGCCGTCACGGGTGCGGCCGCGCCGTTCACCAGCACACGACCCGCCTCCTCCGGCCCGGTCGCGGCACGGACGTGCCCGATCACCCGGAACGACTCCGGCAGGTCCGCACCACCGGGGAACGTCGCCAGCAGACCGTGGTCCTCACCCCCGGCGAGCACCCACTCGAGCGGGTCCGCACCGAGCAACCGCGCCGCGCCGTCGAGCACGGCCAGGTCGGCACGGAAGGCTTCCGCCGGGTCGAGCAGATCGAGCACCACCCCGCTCGCGAGCGCGAGCCGTCCCGCGTCGCGAAGCAGACCGTCCGACACGTCGAGCATCGCCGTGGCTCCCGCGTCGGCCGCGGCGGGTCCGGCCGCCAGGATCGGCCGGGGCCGCCGGTAGGAGTCCACGAGGTCCAGGTGTGCTCGCGGGTGCCCCGCCTGCAGCAGTGCCATCCCCGCCACCGAACGCCCCTGGACCCCCGCAATCGCCAGCACGTCCCCCGCGTGTGCACCCGACCGCAGGATCGGGTTCCGCCCCTCCAGATCGCCGTGGACCGTGACGGCGACGACCACCTCGTCACCGGCGGACAGGTCCCCGCCGACGATGGCGACGCCAGACGGCACGCACGCCGCCGCCATCCCGCGGGCGAGCCCCGTCACCCACCTCGCGGGGAGATCAGCGGGCAGCACAAGACCCACGACCAGCGACGTGGGCCGAGCTCCCATCGCGGCGATGTCGGCGAGGTTCTGCATCGCCGCACGCCAGCCGACGTCCGCCGCGCTCGACCAGTCCCGACGGAAGTGACGGTTCTCGACGAGCACGTCGAGCGACACGACCACGCGACCGTCGGGCGCGGCCAGCACCGCGGCGTCGTCGCCGGGGCCGAGGAGGGACCGCGGTCCGGTGGGCAGCAACGGGAAGATCCGGGCCAGCAGGTCGGTCTCGGAGAGGTCCGCCACTCGTGTCTGCTCGTCGTCCACGGCCACACGCTACAGAGGTCCGTGACCCCGGACCGCACGGGATAGCGTGGACCGGTGCCCGCGACCCGACCCGACGCCCGCTCGCGGTGGCAGGCGCGACGCTGGGCCACGGCACCGGCCGGTGCCGTGGCGTCGACTCTGATCGTCCTCGCGACCCTCTCCGGGTGCGCGGCGAGCATCCATGTGGTGCCGGCACCGGACGCGGCGAACCCCGTCTGCGCGAGCGTGGTCCTTGCGCTGCCCGAGGCGCTCGCCGGCCTGCACCGGATCTCCACCACGAGTCAGGGCACCGCGGCGTGGGGCGACACCACGACGTCGGTGGTCCTGCGGTGCGGGGTCACGCCGCTCGGTCCGACGACCGACCCGTGCGTGACGATCACCGACGCGGCGGGCACGAGCGTCGACTGGGTCGTGACCGCGAACGGCTCCGGTGCCAACGGCAGCTGGACCTTCGTGACGTTCGGTCGGACCCCGTCCGTCGAGCTCACGATCCCCCAGGCCCTGGCCGCTGAACAGCCGGACACGATCCTGATGGAGGTGGGTCAGGCCGCAGAGGTCGTGCCCCCGACGCGTGCATGCACCTGACCGGTGCTCAGCGCAGACCGGTCGGACGCTCCAGGGCGAGCTGGACGAGCTCGTCGATCAGGTCGGCGTACTCCACGCCGGACGCCTGCCACATCCTCGGGTACATCGAGAACGGCGTGAAGCCCGGCATCGTGTTGATCTCGTTGACGATCACGTCCCCGTCGGGGGTGACGAACACGTCGACTCGCGCGAGGCCCTCGCAGCCGATCGCCTCGAACGTCCGCTCCGCCACGTCTCGCACGAGCGCGACGACGTCAGGCGGCAGGTCCGCCGGGCAGGTGAGCCGGACGCCGGCCTCGTCAAGATACTTCGCCTCGAAGTCGTAGAACCCGTGGTCGGATCCCGTGACCTCGATCTCGCCGGGCAAGGAGCTGCGCGGTGGGCGTCCAGCCCGGCCCCCGAGCACGGCGCACTCGATCTCACGTCCGACGATCCCCGCCTCGACGATGACCTTCGGGTCGTGCCGCCGGGCTTCCGCGATCGCGGCCGGGAGGTCGGCGATGTCGGCGACCCGGGAGATGCCGAGGCTCGATCCGGCCCGCGCCGGCTTGACGAAAACCGGGAGCCCGAGGGCCTCGACCGTCTCGGTCCACGCCGTCGGGTTCCGGTCCCACTCGCCGGGTCGGATCACCGTGAACGGCCCGACCGGTATCCCCTGACCTGCCAGGACGAGCTTCATGTAGTGCTTGTCCATGCCGACGGCGGACGCGAGGACACCCGCACCGACGTACCGCACGTCGATCAGCTCGAGCATCCCCTGCAGCGTGCCGTCCTCGCCGAAGGGCCCGTGCAGGAGCGGGAACACGACGTCGATCTCGCCGAGACCGGCGGCCAGCTCGCCCTCCCGCAGGGTCAGCACCGCGCGTTCGTCGGCGGAGGCGGGCAGGAGCACACGCTCCGGGGAGTCACGCACCTCCGGTAGGCGGCCGTCGATGATGCCCCAGGCATCGGGGTCGTCGTCGACGAGCACCCACCGTCCCGCCGGGGTCACGCCGACGGCGACGACCTCGTAGCGGTCGCGGTCGATCGCGCGCAGCACGCCACCGGCCGTCGCGCAGCTGATCGGGTGCTCGCCGGAGCGCCCACCGAAGAGAACCATGACCCGCGGGCGACGCCGGTCCGTGGGGGCAGGTGCAGTCTCGTGTTCCATCGAGCCCGACCCTACCGGCATGCGCGCACGCGCTCGCGCGCTCGGTAGCCTGTCGGCGTGACCCATGACGCCGAGCTCGCGCCCGCCACCCTCGCCGTCGTCGGCGGCCGACCGGCCCGTGCACAGGGCGCTCCGGTGAACGCACCGGTCGTGCTGTCCTCGACCTACGTGTCGTCGGGCGCTCCCGGTCCCGACGAGGGGTTGTACGCGCGGATCGACACCGAGACGTGGCACCCGTTCGAGGAGGTGCTCGGCCGACTCGAGCACGCCGATCGCCCGGCCGTGGTGTTCGGCTCCGGCATGGCCGCCATCGCCGCGGCGATGTCCCTCGTGCCGCCCGGTGGGCGCCTCGTGATGCCCCGGCACTCCTACCAGGTCGCGCTCGGCTACGCCGCCGACCTGTCCGAGCGTTCCGGCGTCCGCGTGGTGCTCGTCGACATCGACGACACCGATGCGGTCGTGGCTGCGCTGGGCGGCCCGGACGGTCCGGCGTCGATGCTCTGGGTCGAGTCCCCGACCAATCCGATGCTCGAGATCGCGGACGTCCCCGCGCTGGTGACCGCGGCGCACGCCGTCGGTGCGGTCGTGTGCGTCGACAACACGTTCGCGACCCCGCTGGTCCAGCGGCCGCTGACCTGGGGCGCGGACGTCGTCGTGCACTCGGTCACCAAGTACCTCGCGGGGCACTCCGACGTCGTCCTCGGTGCCGCGGTCTCGTCCGACGCGGACCTCACCTCACGCCTGCGCGCGTACCGCACCTTGCACGGTGCGATCGCCGGGCCCTGGGAGGTCTGGCTCGCACTGCGCGGCCTGCGCACCCTCGCTCTGCGCGTCGAGCGGTCGCAGGCGAGCGCCGCGCTGCTCGCGCAACGCCTGGACGGCCACCCGGCGGTCGCCGCCGTGCGGCACCCGAGTCTCCCGGACGACCCCGGCCACACCCGAGCGATGGCCCTGATGGACGGGTTCGGCTCGATCATCGGCCTGCGACCGCAGGGTGGCGCCGAAGGGGCGCGCGCGGTGGTCGCCGCGGTCCGCCTCTGGGTGCCGGCGACGAGCCTGGGCGGCGTCGAGTCGAGCCTCGAGCGCCGGCGACGCTTCGCGAGCGAGTCGATCACCGTCCCGGACGACCTGCTACGGCTCTCCGTCGGCATCGAGGACGTCGAGGACCTCTGGAACGACCTCGACCAGGCCCTGCGCTCACTCCTGTAGCCGGGTCGGGCTCGGCTCCGGCACGGGAGTCGTCCACCGGCGCGCTCGCCGCCCGTCGGGCCTGCTCGGCGGCGGTCGGTCAGATCCCTTCGGCCTTGTGCGGTCGGGCGAGCAGAAGGGCGGCGAGCTGGTCGACGGCGAGACCCTCGTGCAGCACGGCGACGACCGCCTCGGTGATCGGCATCTCGACACCGATCGATCGTGCGAGCTCGAGCACCGAGCGCGAGCTCTTCACGCCCTCCGCGGTCCCGCCGGTGGCTGCGATCGCCTCGGCGAGACTGAGCCCCTGACCGATGTGCAACCCGAGCGTGTGGTTGCGCGACAACGGCGAGGCGCACGTCGCGACCAGGTCACCCATGCCCGCCAGTCCCGGGAACGTGTCGGCGTCGGCCCCGAGCGCGAGCCCGAGCCGCGTGATCTCGACGAGCCCACGCGTGATCACGGTCGCCATCGTGTTGAAGCCGAGCCCCCGCCCCTGCGAGATGCCGACCGCGAGCGCGATGATGTTCTTCACCGCGCCGCAGAGCTCGACCCCGACGACGTCGGTGTTCGTGTACGGCCGGAAGTACGCGGAGGCGCACGCGCGGGCCACGAGCTGCGCGGTCTGCACGTTGCTCGAGGCGATGACGGTCGCGGTGGGCTGGCGCTCGGCGATCTCGCGCGCGAGGTTCGGGCCCGAGACGACCGCCACGCGGTCCACCGGGATCGCGAATGCCTCGGCGACGACCTCGCTCATGCGGCGGTCCGTGCTGAGCTCGACCCCCTTCATGAGCGAGACGACGACCGCGGTCGTCGGTAGCAGGTCACGCATGGGCTCGAGGGTGCGGCGAGCCTCCTGCGACGGTACGGCGACCGCAACGAGATCGACGCCGTCGAGCGCGAGCTCCGGATCCGTCCCTGCGGTGATCGCCCGCGGGAGGACGATGCCCGGGAGGTACGCCTCGTTGTGGTGCTCGTCGGTGATCTCGCGGCACACCGCGGCGCTGCGTCCCCAGAGGCGCACCTCGCAGCCGGCGTCGGCCAGGACCACGGCAAAGGTCGTCCCCCAGCTGCCGGTGCCGAGCACCGCGGCACGCAGCGGGCGCGTCCCCCGCTGCGCCGGTGGGGCGGCGGACGAGGCCGTCATGCAGCGTCTTCCGGCGCGCCGTCGCCCGATGTCGTCGCGGTGTCGTCGGCCACCGGGTCGGGTCCGGTCTTGCCGGCAGTCCGCATGTCGAACCGCACGGCCGGCGCCGTCTCGCCTCGGATCCCCTCGAGGAGTGCCGTGATGGCATCCATGACGCGATCGGTGGCCTCCCGCAGGGTCGCCGAGTCCTGCGGTCGCCCGTACAGGTCCGAGAGGTCCACCGGGGGGCCGGCCACGACCGTCACCTTCTTCGGCGGGATCGGCTTGAGGAGCTTCTTGTACCGGCCGAGGATCCGGTGGGCTCCCCACTGGGCGATCGGGATCACCGGGGCGCGGGTGGCCAGGGCGAGCCTCGCGACGCCGGTCTTCCCGACCATCGGCCACAGGTCGGGGTCCCGCGTCAGCGTCCCCTCGGGGAACACTGCGACGCACTCGCCGGACCGCAGCGCGTCCACCGCCGCCGACAGCGACGCCGCCGCCGCCGCGGTGTTGCGCTGCACCGGGATCATCCCGGTGCGCCGGAGGAGACCGCCGAGCACCGGCACCGCGAACAGCGACGCCTTCGCGAGGATCTTCGGTGCCCGGCCGTTGTCGTACAGGTAGTGCGCGAACGTCAGCGGGTCGAGGTTGGTCATGTGGTTGCCGGCCGCGATGAAGCCGACACCGGCCGGGAGGTTCTCCTGACCCCTCCAGTCACGTCGGGTGATCGCGAGCAAAACCGGCCGGACCACCGCGGCGACGCGACGGTACGTGCGGTTGTCAGGCGGGACGAGTGGCACGATCGTCGATGCTACCGGTGCGCGGACGGGATCCGCCGCTGCGACGACCGGTCCGCCCGCGCTGGACGCTGGTCCGTGCGGAACGGCAGCGGCGAAGCACCCACCAGTCAGGCCCGCGTGAACTCGGCACCGAGGGCGCCGAGCTTGTCGGTGAAGTGCTCGTAGCCACGGTCGATCAGCGCGATGCCCCGCACGGTCGAGGTCCCGCTCGCCGTGAGCGCGGCGATCAGGTGCGAGAACCCGCCGCGCAGGTCCGGGACCTCGACGTCGGCGGCCGTCAACGGCGTCGGCCCGGAGACGACCGCGGAGTGGAAGAAGTTCCGCTGGCCGAACCGGCACGGATGCCCGCCGAGGCACTCCCGGTAGACCTGGATCGTCGCACCCATGCGGCGGAGCGCGTCGGTGAACCCGAACCGGTTCTCGTAGACGGTCTCGTGGACGATCGACAGCCCGGTCGCCTGGGTGAGCGCGACGACGAGCGGCTGCTGCCAGTCGGTCATGAAACCCGGGTGGACGTCCGTCTCGAGAACGATCGACCTGAGCTCGCCGCCGGGGTGGAAGAAGCGGATGCCGACGTCGTCGATCTCGAACTCACCTCCCACTTTGCGGAACGTGTTGAGGAAGGTCGTCATCTCGGGCTGGGTCGCGCCACGCACCATGATGTCGCCGCCCGTAGCGAGCGCCGCCGACGCCCAGGACGCGGCCTCGATCCGGTCCGCGAGCGCGGTGTGGCGGTACCCGAACAGGCGGTCGACGCCCTCGATCCGGATGACCCGGTCGGTGTCGACCGAGATGATCGCCCCCATCTTCTGGAGGACCGCGATCAGGTCGAGGATCTCCGGCTCGATCGCCGCGTTCACCAGCTCGGTCAGCCCTTCGGCGCGCACCGCGGTCAGGAGAAGCTGCTCGGTCGCCCCGACGCTCGGGTACGGGAGGGCGATCTTGGTGCCGCGAAGCCGCTGCGGGGCGTGGATGTAGATGCCCTGCTCCCGCTTCTCCACGACCGCCCCGAACTGTCGCAGGATGTCGAGGTGGTAGTTGATCGGGCGGTCGCCGATCCGGCAACCGCCGAGGTCCGGGATGAACGCCTCGCCGAGCCGGTGCAGGAGCGGGCCGCAGAACAGGATCGGGATCCTGCTGGATCCCGCGTGGGTGTCGATGTCGGCGACGTGCGCAGCCTCGACCCGGCTCGGATCGAGCCGCAGCACACCGGCGTCCTGATCGAGGTCGACCCCGACTCCGTGCAGCTCGAGCAGCCCGCTCACGACGCCGACGTCGCGGATCGCGGGGACGTTGCGCAGCTCGCTCGGGCTCTCGCCCAGCAACGACGCGACCATGGCCTTCGACACGAAGTTCTTGGCCCCGCGGACGGTGATCTCCCCGGTGAGCGGATGACCGCCATTGACGTAGAGCAGGTCGGACGGGTCCATCTGATCACTCACTCGTGGTGCTCCTACCTGGTTGCCTGACCCCGCACCACGACCGACGGGTGCGCCGTGACGCGTCCGGTTCGCGCAGTGCTAGCGACCTCTGCCCGACGCCTTCGTGCCCGACGTCGCCTTGCCGGACGACTTCTTGCCGGACGACTTCTTGCCCGCTGTCTTCGCGGCCGACGTCGCCTTGCCGGACGACTTCTTGGCCGACGACTTCTTGGCCGACGCCTTCGTCGCCGACCTTGCCTTGCCGGACGGCTTCTTCCCCGATGCCGTCGGGGCGGAGGTCGTCGGGGCCGAGGTCGTCGGGGCCGAGGTCGTCGGGGCCGAGGTCGTCGGGGCCGTCGGCGTCGACTCCGTGGCGACCGGCGGCAGCACGCGGTCCCCCGACCGGGTCGGGATCGCGCCGGCGACGGCGGCCCGCAGAGCCGCTCCGGCCCGGAAGCGCGGGAGGGACGATGCGGCGATCTCGATCGGTGCGCCCGTCCGCGGGTGCCGGCCGATACGTGCCGGGCGCATGACCCGCTCGAACGTCCCGAACCCCGTCAGGGTGACCCGATCCCCTGCCGCGACCGCCTCCTGAACCGTGTCGATCACGGCGTCGAGAGCCGAGACCGCAGCCCCGTGACTCCCGAGTCGTCGTTCGAGCTCCACCACCATCTCGGTCTTGTTCACCGCGGCACCTCCCGGGTCGGGCACGCGCGACGAGGACGTCACCGCGCCACCCCCACGCTAGGGGCAGGCGCTCCGTCGGTCCATCGCGCCGCGCCGAACCCGGTCCGCGCCCGGTCGGTCAGCCGATCGGGCGTGCCGCGACGATCTCGACCGACGGCAGGTGCTTGGCCGGCAGCGTGGTCGGGCGCCACGCCTCGCGGGTCTGCTCGAAGTCGGTGATCTCCACCTCGTGGTTCAAGGTGAGCCCGATGTCGTCGAGACCCTCCATGAGCCGCCAGCGGGTGTAGTCGTCCACCTGGAACGGCACGACGACGTCCTCGCACGTCACGGTGCGTGACTCGAGGTCGACCGTCACCGGCGTACCCGGCCTCGACTCGAGGATCTTCCAGAGGAGCTCGACGTCCTCGGGGCCGACCTGGGCGGCGAGCAGACCTTGCTTGCCGGAGTTGCCCCGGAAGATGTCCGCAAAGCGCGACGAGATGACGACCCTGAACCCGTAGTCCTTCAGCGCCCAGACGGCGTGCTCGCGCGAGGACCCGGTGCCGAAGTCCGGACCGGCGACGAGCACCGAACCGTTCGCGTACGCGTCCTGGTTGAGGATGAACGACGGGTCCCCGCGCCAGGCGGCGAACAGCGCGTCCTCGAATCCGGTGCGGGTGACCCGCTTGAGGTAGACCGCCGGGATGATCTGGTCGGTGTCGACGTTGCTGCGCCGCAGCGGGACCCCGACGCCGGTGTGCTGGGTGAACTTCTCCATGGTGCGTCTCCTGTCAGGGATCGGTCAGGCGTCGACGAGGTCGGCCGGGGAGGACAACGTGCCGCGGATCGCGGTCGCCGCGGCGACGAGAGGCGAGACGAGGTGCGTGCGGCCACCCTTGCCCTGGCGACCCTCGAAGTTGCGGTTGGAGGTCGAGGCGCTCCGCTCGCCGGGGGCGAGCTGGTCCGGGTTCATGCCCAGGCACATCGAGCAGCCGGCGTTGCGCCACTCCGCGCCGAAGTCGAGGAAGACCTGGTCGAGCCCCTCGGCCTCGGCCTGCAGTCGCACCCGGGCGGAACCCGGGACGACGAGCACCCGCAGGCTGTCGGCCTTGTGCTTGCCCTTGATGATCTCCGCGACGGCACGGAGGTCCTCGATCCGGCCGTTGGTGCACGAGCCGATGAACACCGTGTCGACGGCGATGTCCCGGAGCGGTGTCCCCGGGGTGAGCCCCATGTACTCGATCGCACGCTCGGCCGCGACCCGGTCGTTCGCGTCCGCGATCTCCTCGGGGACCGGGACGTCGGCGGAGAGCGGCAGCCCCTGACCGGGGTTCGTCCCCCACGTCACGAACGGCTCGAGGTCGTTCGCGTCGAGCACGACCTCGGCATCGAACACGGCGTCGTCGTCGCTCTTCAGCGTGCTCCAGTACGCGACCGCAGCATCCCAGTCGGCCCCCTCGGGCGCGTGCGGGCGGCCCTGGAGGTACGCCGCGGTCGTCTCGTCGGGCGCGATCATCCCGGCGCGGGCACCGGCCTCGATCGACATGTTGCAGACCGTCATGCGCGCCTCCATCGAGAGGGCGCGGATCGCCTCGCCCCGGTACTCCAGGACATAGCCCTGACCGCCACCGGTGCCGATCTTCGCGATGACCGCCAGGATGATGTCCTTGGCTGTCGTCCCCGGACGCAGCGCACCGTTGATCGTGACGGCCATCGTCTTGAAGGGGACCAGAGGCAGCGTCTGGGTCGCCAGGACGTGCTCGACCTCGCTCGTCCCGATCCCGAACGCGAGAGCGCCGAAAGCACCGTGCGTGGACGTGTGGGAGTCACCGCAGACGACCGTCAGGCCCGGCATCGTCAGCCCGAGCTGAGGACCGACGACGTGCACGATCCCCTGGTCGGCGTCACCGAGCGAGTGGATGCGGACACCGAACTCGGCCGCGTTGGTGCGCAGGGTCTGGATCTGGGTCCTGCTGGTGACGTCCGCGATCTGCCGGTCGATGTCCAGGGTGGGGGTGTTGTGGTCCTCCGTGGCGATCGTGAGGTCCGGACGGCGAACCCGGCGACCTGCGAGCCGCAACCCCTCGAAGGCCTGGGGGCTCGTGACCTCGTGCACCAGGTGCAGGTCGATGTAGAGAAGGTCTGGCGCGCCGTCGTTGCCGCGGCGCACGATGTGCGCGTCCCATACCTTCTCCGCCAGCGTGCCGGCCATTGTCCTGGTCCTTTCGACGTGTCTGCACCCGGAGCGGGTCTCGGCGGGTGACTTTCGTGTCGCGATACTTGCGTCTCAGTCTTCGAGACGGCAATATCGACCTATGGACAACTCTAGCGGAGTCGGCGTTCTGGACAAGGCCGCATCCGTTCTCAGTGCACTCGAGGCCGGCCCGGCCACTCTGGCACAGCTCGTCGCGGCGACCCACCTCGCCAG
>JAKBFW010000078.1 GCA_021833345.1 Pseudomonadota bacterium
CCTGCGAGCAGGACGGCCTCGCCGGTGCGGGCTCCCGCAGACCGCAGCGCGCCGGCGACCAGTGCGCTGCTGTCATCGGCCACGCCGGCCATGGCTGCCAGGTTCGTCCTGTTGTCGAAGGGGTTCGGGCCGGCTCCGAGGCTCATCGACTGGGTGCCCGGGATCGCGACGACCCAGCCCCGTCTGCCGTCCGCGTGGTCGACCCGCTGGACGATGACAGACCCCGGTCCGGCACGGGAGGCGGTCTCGATCGCCTGGGCCGCATCGGTCGCGCTCCGGATCGGTGCGATCACCGGCGATGACGTGGCCGTCACCGTCATCGGCCGCCGTGGCAGACCTCGCGTCAGGTCGGCGGCCGCGCGCTCGACCGCCGACCGCCCTGAACGGGGCTCCCACGGTGGCGACGGGAGCATGCCGTCGACGACCCCGCCGAGGCCCGCCACGAGCCGCTCGGCACCGGCGCGCCGGAACGCGGCGAGCAAGGACGCGCCCGTCAGCCCCTCCGGGCTTCCTGCCGCCTCGGCGACGGTGGCGAGCCCGGTCTCCTCCACCACGACACCGGCCGCCAACCCCCTGAGCGGTGTCGCCTGGAGAAGGAAGCTGAGCGCGCTCCCGGATGCACCGATGAACCTCCTCGTGACCCGGTCGGCCGTGCTCTCGGCCTGCTGATAGGTGTCGGCGGCCCGTTCGAGCCCCGACGCGAGCGCACGGCACCGCTGCGCAGCCGCGGGGAGCGACGTGCTCCCGTGCCGCACGCGGTCGAGGCTCCCGAGCGCCCACGTGGCGGCGCTCGGCGCGATCGGCACACGGGTGCGGAGCCAGTCGGTCTCGTGGTCCACGATCTCGCCCGCGCGGTCGAGTCGCTCGGCTGCGCCGAGCAGGGCCCGCGCGGCGGTGCGGAGGTCGCCGAGCCGTGCGGTGGTGCCGCCACGACCACCGGTCACGACGAGGTCGTCGTCCGTCACGGGTGCATCCGCCCGGGGAGCCAGGCGCGTTCGCGGTCGCTGACCCCGAACCCGTCCCGGACCCACGGGTCGGCCCGTGCGGCGGCCGTGCCGCGTGCCGCCTCGTCGACCGCGACATGGGCCGCGTCGACGGCCCGGAAGGCGCTCTCGAGCGCGTGCGCGAGGTACGCCGTGGCACCGAGTGCCTCGGTGAGCATCGCTCGGAAGCGGTCGGCCGCGTCCGACACCCACTCGACCCCGTCGGCGGCCTGGAGCACGCGTCGCGCGTCGGCGACCTCTCTCTCGGCCGCCTGGATCGTCGTGACGCGGGTCGGGACGCACAGGCTCATGGCCGGCACGCTACGAGCCGGTCCGCGCCTCGCGGAGACGGGTCACGGCTCGCCGTGCGCCCGGCGACCCGAACCCGGCACTGTGGTCGGTTCGGGCCCCGTCGCGACCCCGGCTGTGGACGAGCCGGGGGAGGTCGACGCCACCGTGGAAGGATGCGTGACATGCCCGACGCCGCCCGAACCCGCCTCGCCGACCTCACGCCGCCGATCGCCCTCGGCCCCCTCGACGGTCGGTACCGTGCCGCCGTCGCCGCGCTGACCGACCACCTCTCGGAGCCGGCCCTCAACCGCGAGCGCGTCCACGTCGAGGTCGAGTGGCTGATCCACCTGACCGCACGCCAGGTCGTCCCGGGCGCGCCCCGGCTCTCGGCGGCCGAGCAGTCCTACCTGCGCGACGTCGTCACCACGTTCGGGGCCGAGGAGATCGAGGCCCTCGGGGCGATCGAGCGCGTCACGGTCCACGACGTCAAGGCGGTCGAGTACTTCCTCAAGGAGCGCCTCGCCGCGGCACCCGACGTCCTGGGCCCGGAGACCGTGCTGCCGTCCGTCGGCGAGCTGGTGCACTTCGCCTGCACGAGCGAGGACGTCAACAACCTCTCGTACGCCCTCATGGTCAAGGGTGCGGTCGCCGAGGTGTGGCTGCCGGCGGCCAGGGCGCTCGTCGCCCAGCTCGCCGACATGGCTCGTGAGAGCGCGGCGGTGCCGATGCTCGCCCGGACCCACGGTCAGCCGGCGACGCCGACGACCCTGGGCAAGGAGCTCGCCGTTCTCGCCCACCGGCTCACCCGACAGCTGCGCCGGATCGGCGGCGCCGAGTACCTCGGCAAGCTCAACGGGGCGACCGGGACCTACGGGGCTCACCTCGCGGCCGTCCCGGGCGCCGACTGGCCGGCGGAGTCACGGGCGTTCGTCGAGGGCCTCGGGCTGACCTGGAACCCCCTGACGACCCAGATCGAGTCGCACGACTGGCAGGCCGAGCTGTACGCGGACGTCGCGCGGTTCAACCGGATCCTGCACAACCTCGCGACCGACATGTGGACGTACATCTCACTCGGGGTCTTCCGGCAGATCCCCGTCCCCGGTGCCACCGGGTCGTCGACGATGCCGCACAAGGTCAACCCGATCCGGTTCGAGAACGCCGAGGCGAACCTCGAGATCTCCTCCGCCCTCTTCGACACGCTCGGTGCCACGCTCGTCACGTCGCGCCTCCAGCGGGACCTGACCGACTCGACGACGCAGCGCAACATCGGGCCTGCGTTCGGCCACTCGCTGCTCGCGATCGACAACCTTCGGCGCGGCCTGACCGCCCTCGACGTCGACGTCGAGGTGCTCGCGCGGGACCTCGACGCGAACTGGGAGGTCCTCGGCGAGCCGGTCCAGTCGGCGATGCGCGCGGCGTCCGTCGCCGGCGTCACCGGGATGCAGAACCCGTACGAGCGGCTCAAGGAGCTGACCCGCGGCAAGCGCCTGACCGGGGCGGACATGCGGGAGTTCATCGCGGGGCTCGGCCTCCCCGAGGACGTCGCGGCTCGTCTCGAGGCGATGACGCCGGCCTCCTACACCGGTGCGGCCGAGTCGCTCGTCGGCTACCTCGACGCCTGATCCGCTCGCTGCCGTGTCGGCTCGTCTCGCCTCACCGGGGGTCGCAGGTCCCTGTTGCTCCCGACGATGATCTGACACACTCTGTCCGGTTGGCCCGAATCCTCGGCTGGAGCCCCCGTGATCTGGATGCAAAAGGCGGTGACGCCCGCGCAGTCACACGCCTATCTCACGACGGGGCACGATCGGGCGGCGGGCTTCATCGTCCGGGCGGAGGACGTCGCATGGGCGTCGACGCCCGCCGATGTGTTCGACGCCCATGACCTCGGCTACCCCCGCTCACCATTCAGCCCACGAGCGCAGTGGGTGGACGTCCTCCGTCTGATCGCCGAGCCACAGCTCGTCTTCGAGGACATCTACGAGATCGGTGACCCGCGGGAGCTGCCGAGCGGGTTCTCCCTCGACGGCACCGCGCCGGTCTGGTGGCTGCGGCACTCGCGCCTGACGCCGGGCGCCGAGCTCGTTCGGTGCTTCCCGAACGGGAGCGTCACCCTGCTCGCCCGGTACATCGACGTCGGGTGGGGGTGGCAGGTCTTCATGCCGGGGGTCCGTCGCACCGGCAGCACGCCCCTGTCGCGGTGCGTCGGGCCGGTCGCGCGCTGGCACGGAGGCTACGTCGACGCGGACGTGATCGACGACGGCCAGGCGGTCGTGCTCGCGATCGCGAGCCCACCCCTGTCGGAGCCTGGCTTCGAGCCGACACCTGCCGGCCGGTGGCGACGCGTGGTGCCTCGTCACGAGGTCGCCGAGCTGCTCGAGCTCGACCTGACCGCGCAGTGGCACGGGCTCGCCGTGCGGCTCGTCGACCAATGGACCGACGCCGCGGGAGACGTCACCTTCCGGGTGTCGTCGATCGCCCCCGACGCGGCTCTCGCCGAGAGCCTGAACATGCGGAAGATCGAGGCCAGCGTCTACGAGGCCACCGTGCCCGCCGCCTGGATGACCAGCTTCCACACCGGCCGGATCCAGACGGCTGAATGGCTCGCGCGGACCGTCCACCGGGTGTGAGCCCAGCGGCACCCCACCGTCAGTGCGCGACGACGCCCGGCGCACCGCTCCGGTCGACGACGCTGGCGGCTCCGGTCGCGAAGGCCCGCAGCTCATCGAGCGCCTGCTCGTAGGCGTGCACGTCACCGGCTCGCGCCGCGGCATGCGCCCGCACCGTCGGACCATGGACCGCCGCACGCGCAGCGCGGCGGAGCGACCGCAGCTCCCGGTCCGCCGCCGCGCCCTCGGCGCCGATCCGACGGGCGATCTCGACCTCGGCGACCTCGAGCGCGCGATCACGTGCGGCCACGACCTCGGCGCTCCGTTCCCGGCCGCGCTGCTCGGCCATGAACTCCTCGACCGCGGTGTCGACGATCCGCATCGCCTCCTCGACCGGTTGGGCGTGCCGGTCCGGTGCGAGCTGCGCGACCGTGTCGAGCGTGATGAGGTGCACGCCGGGGAGCTCGGCCACGCTCGGGTCGACGTCGTGCCGCAGGGCAAGGTCGACGACGACGAGCGGCCGGAGCCGGCCGTCGACCGCGACCCCCGCCGACCGACGGATCTCGCCGAGCCGATCCGCGTCGAGCACCGGACCGGCCACCCCGCTGCATGCGAGCACCATGTCGGCACCGGCCACGGCGGCGGGCAGCGCCGAGTCCTCGATCGCGACGATGCCGCGGGCGTCGGCGAACGCCGCCGCCCGACCGGACGGGGAGAAGACGTGCACGTCGTGCGCACCGCGCGAGCGCAGCGCCGCGAGCGATGCCCCGGCGTACGAGCCGGTCCCGACCAGCACCACGCGGGTCTGCGCCCAGGACGTCGCACCGGCCTCGGCGAGGCGTTCGCGTGCAAGGTCGAGAGCGACGCTGACGAGGGACCGACCGGCGGCACCGAGCCCCGTCCGTGTCGCGACCGCACGCGCCGAGCGACTCGCGGACTGGAACATGCGCTCGAGACCGGACGACGTCGTCCCGATCTCCCGTGCCGAGCTCAGGGCTCGACGCACCTGGCCGGAGATCTCCTGCTCGCCGATGACCATCGAGTCGAGCCCGGCCGCGACCTCGAACAGATGGGCGGCGACGTCGGGACCGGTCAGCACGCGCAGGTGAGCGGCGACCTGCGCCCGGTCGAGCCCGGTCGCGAGGGCGACCAGGTCCGTGACGGTCTCGCGGGCGCCCGCCGCCGCGGCGTCGTCGGGCACTTCCAGGTACACCTCGTACCGGTTGCACGTCGCCAGGACGACGGCCCCGTCGGGTCCGGTGCGGCTCAGCACGGCCTGCCGAGCCACGTCGTGACCGCCCACACTGAGCTGGTCGAGCACGTCGAGGTCGAGGTCGTGGTGGCCGGCGATCAATGACATCAGCACCACAGCACCTCCGAGTTAACCAGTCCGCGGATTTATCGGCACAATCGTGTGGTGCGCCTCACTCCGAACCACCCGCTGGCCGACGGCCGGACGTCCCATTCTCCGCTCCTTTCCGCGTACCGCTCACAGCACCCCGACCGACGGCCGATCTGGTTCATGCGGCAGGCGGGACGCTCGCTCCCGGAGTACCGCCGCGCGCGCGAGGGCACCGCGATGCTGGACGCGTGCCTGACCCCGGAGCTGGCGAGCGAGCTGACCCTGCAACCGGTCCGTCGGCACGACGTCGACGCCGCGATCTTCTTCAGCGACATCGTGGTGCCGCTGCGACTCGCCGGGGTCGACGTCGACATCAAGCCCGGCGTCGGGCCGGTCCTCGGGCGGGCGGTGCGGACCGCCGACGACGTCGCCGCGCTGCCGTCCGTCGAGGACGACGCGTTCTCCGCGGCGCTCGCCCCGGTCCGTGACGGGGTCGCGCTGACCGTCGCCGCGCTGGGGTCGACACCGCTGATCGGCTTCGCGGGGGCACCCTTCACGCTCGCCGCCTACATGGTCGAGGGTGGGCCGTCGCGCGACCACCTCGCGGCGCGGACGCTCATGCACGCCGACCCGCAGACCTGGCAGGCGCTGACGGCCTGGACCGCCGACGTGACCGGGGCGTTCCTGCGGGCGCAGGTGCTGGCCGGCGCGAGCGCGGCGCAGCTCTTCGACTCCTGGGCCGGCTCCCTCTCGCTCGCGGACTACACCACGCACGTCGCGCCGGCCAGCTCCCGGGCGCTCGCGCCGGTGCGGGACCTCGGCGTGCCCGTCGTGCACTTCGGCACCGGCACCGGTGAGCTGCTCGTCGCGATGCGCGACGTGGGCGCCGACGTGGTCGGGGTGGACTACCGCATCCCGCTCGACGAGGCGAACCGTCGGCTCGGCGGCAGCGTCCCTCTCCAGGGCAACATCGACCCCGCGCTGCTCGCGGCGCCGTGGCCCGTGCTCGAGGCCCACGTGCGTGACGTCGTCGCCCGCGGCGCATCGGCACCCGGCCACGTGGTGAACCTCGGCCACGGCGTGCCGCCCGAGACCGACCCGGACGTCCTCACGCGCGTCGTGCGCCTGGTGCACGGGATCGACGGGTGAGCACGGCCTCGGGGTCGAGGCCGGTGGAGCCGCGGCCGGTGGAGTCGTGGGACGCGATCGTCGCCGGGGGCGGGGTCGCCGGGCTCACCGCCGCCCGTGAGCTCGCGGTCAGGGGTCTGCGCACGCTCGTCCTGGAGGCCGGCGACCACCTCGGCGGCCCGGTCACCGGTCATGACGTGGCCGGCCTGCGCCTCGACGCCGGGGCCGAGTCCTTCGCGACGCGCGGCGATGCGGTGGCCGACCTGGCCGACGAGCTCGGGCTCGGCGACGCGCTGACCGCCCCGAGCGGCCTGGGATCCTGGGTGTACCTGCCCGACGGCCGTGCCTGCACGTTGCCGCGCGCCGGGGTGCTCGGCATCCCCGCGCGGCCGTGGGCCCGTGACGTCGTCCGCACGCTCGGACTCGCGGGTACCCTGCGCGCCTGCCTCGACCGGGTGCTGCCACGCCGGGTCGGCACCGGCCGGGCGGTGACGATCGGTGGGCTCGTGCGGGCGCGGATGGGCGCGCGCGTGCTCGAGCGCCTGGTCGCCCCCGTGGTCAGCGGCGTCCACGCGGCGAGCGCCGACCGGCTCGACGTCGAGTCGGTCGCTCCCGGCCTGCTGGCGGGCCTGGCGCGGCACGGCTCGCTCGGTGCGGCGGTGGCGGCACAACGGAGCCAGGCGCCGGCCGGGGCAGCCGTCGCGGGCATCGTCGGCGGGATGCACCGGCTGACCGAGGAGCTCGTCGCCGACCTCGAGCAGCGTGGCGCCGAGCTGCGGACGGGCACCGAGGTGACGGGGCTCTCGCGCGCCCCCGGCACGTCGGGCTGGCGGGTCACCGCCGGCGGGCGGGTCCTGACGGCATCGGCCGTCGTCGTCGCGGTCCCGAGCCGGCCGGCCCTGAGCCTGCTGCGCGGCGCCCTCCCGGACGCGGAGCTGTCCGACGCAGTGCCGGACCCCGGTGCGGACGTCGTGCTCGCGACGTTGGTGGTGGACGCCCCCGGGCTCGACGACGCGCCGCGCGGCACCGGCGTGCTGGTGGCGGAGGGCGCGACGGACGTCCGCGCGAAGGCGATGACCCACGGGACGGCCAAGTGGCCCTGGCTGACCGAACGCGCCCACGCCGCGGGTCGGGAGAACGGATCGCGGTTCGGCTGGCACGTGCTCCGGCTGTCGTACGGCCGTGGTGGCGGGTCGAGCGCGGCGGCGGTCGCGGCGGACGACGACACGCTGACCGGGTGGGCCCTCGCCGACGCGTCGCGACTGCTCGGCGTCCCGCTCCACGCGACCCACCTCGTCGGGTTCGCGCGGCGACGGTGGAGCGACTCGCTCCCGCAGCACGCTCCCGAGCAGCGCGCGCTGGTGAGCTCGGTGCGGGCCGTGGTCGAGACCACCCCGGGGCTCGCGGTGTGCGGGGCCTGGATCGCCGGGACCGGACTCACGTCGGTGGTCTCCGACGCCCGACGCGTCGGCCGGGACCTGGCCCGGGAGCGGACGGCGACGCATCCGACCGCCTGACGGCCGCCGCGCCGCGCCGTCTGCACCCTCGGTCGTTTCCATTCCCATTCTTGGCGAATGTCGGGGAATGTCGTGGCACGGGTTGCGATGCACATTCTCAGCGTCTGCACATGGGCGACCCAGGAACGTGACGGAATCGGGTGGATTTCGACAACACCGACGCCCACGAGCACACTGAGGCCATGCCCAGCCGTACTCGTGCCCTGCTCCTGGTCGTGCGTCCATGACGGCGACGCTGCGGGTCGGCACCCGCGGGAGCGCGCTCGCGAGGACCCAGACCGGCCACGTCGCCGAGGCGCTGGCCGCCGTCGGTGGCTTCCTGATCGAGCTGGTGCACGTGCGCACCGACGGCGACCGCCTCACGGGCTCCCTTGCGACGCTCGGTGGCACCGGTGTGTTCGTGACGGCGCTCCGCGAGGCGGTGCTCGACGGCCGCTGCGACGTCGCGGTGCACTCGCTCAAGGACCTGCCGACCGGACCGGCGCTCGGCCTCACGCTCGGTGCGGTCCCGGCGCGTGAGGACCCGCGTGACGTGCTCTGCGCTCGAGACGGCCTCACCCTCGCGACCCTGCCCGCGGGCAGCCGCGTCGGCACCGGGTCGCCGCGCCGGGCCGCCCAGCTCCGCGCCGCACGGCCCGACCTCGAGGTCGTCGACATCCGGGGCAACGTGGACACCCGGCTCGGACGGGTCGCGTCCGGTGCCCCGGATGCGTCCCGCGGTGACGACGGCACCGGCCGCGATCTCGACGGCGTGGTGCTCGCGCGCGCCGGGCTCGCGCGACTGGGTCGTCTCGACGCGGTCACCGACACGCTGGACCCGGCGACGATGCTCTCGGCGGCGGGACAGGGAGCACTGGCGATCGAGTGCCGGGCGGCCGACGACGTCCCCGGCCTCGCGACGGCGCTCGCCGCCCTGGACGACCGCCCGACCCACCTGGCCGTGATCGCGGAGCGCGCCCTCCTCGCCCGGCTCGAGGCCGGCTGCGCGGCCCCGGTCGGCACGCTCGGGGTGCTCGACGGCGACACGTTGACGCTCGACGCCGTGGTGATCCGGACCGACGGGACCTCGTCGCTGCGCCTCGCCGCCCGGGCCGCACTCCCCGGACGTGCCCCGGACGGCACGGACGGGTCCGCACGGCAGGCCGCCGCGGACCTCGGCAGCACGCTCGCGGACCAGCTGCTCGCCGCCGGCGCCGGCGAGATGATGTCCTCGTGACCTCCGGGACCGGTCCGCCGCTCGTGGGCATGCGCGTCCTGGTGCCCCGCCGGAGCGAGGGGCCGGACCCGCTCGTGATCGCCACCGCCGCCGCGGGTGCCGAGCCGACCGTGGTCGAGCTCATCGCGACCGTGCCGCCCGAGGACGTGACCGAGCTCGACGACCTCCTGATGGCCCTCGGCATCGGCTACTACGCGTGGCTCGGGGTCACCAGCGCGGCCGTGGTCCCGGTGCTGGCCGCACGCGCGCACGACGCCGGGACCGATCTCGCGGCCCTCACGTCCCAGACGCGGGTCGCGGCCGTGGGCCGGTCGACCGCGAGCGCGCTCGAGGCCGTGGGCATCCGCGTCGACCTCGTCCCGCGGGGCCCGTCCTCGGCCGCTGCGCTGCTCGAGGCATGGCCCGACGGCACCGGCCGGGTCCTGCTCCCGCTCGGAGACCTCGCCGCGTCGACGCTGGCCAGCGGGCTTCGCGGGCGGGGGTGGCAGGTGGACGACGTCGTCGCCTACCGCACCGTGGCGGGGCCGCCCGTCGACCCGGCCGTCGCGAGTGCCTACGTGGCGGGTGAGATCGGCGCGGTCATGCTGACCTCCGGCAGCACCGCGCGCCACCTCGTCGACGCGCTCGGACTGCCGCCTGCGGGCACGATCGTCTGCTGCATCGGCCCGGGCACCGCCGACGTCGCGCGGTCCGTGGGCCTGCACGTGGACGCGGTCGCGGCCGAGCAGACGCCGTCAGGAATGGTCGACGCCCTGGTCGACGCCGTCGAGCGTGCGCGCACCGAGGCGCCCCTGTCGACGGCCTCACCGCCGACGACGCCACCGTTCGGGTCCGAGCCGCCGCCGCGCGACCCGCCCGGACCCGACACACCCCCCTTCCACCCGATCCGCAGGTGACGACGATGACCAGCACCCCCCGCCCCGACGTCTTCCCCACCGATCCCCCACCCCTCACGCCCGCCGGACGGCCCGTGCCGACCGCAGCCGCAGGGACCGCGCACACCGGCACGTCACACACCGGCACGCCGCACACCGGCGCCACGCACACCGACCCCGCACGCGCGATGCGCATCCGCCCGCGTCGCCGCCGTGCGACGCCCGCCCTGCGGCGCCTGGTGAGCGAGGTGCGGATGCACCCGGCCGAGCTCGTCCTGCCGCTGTTCGTCAAGGAAGGCATCGCCGAGCCGACCCCGCTCAGCTCGATGCCCGGCGTCGTCCACCACTCGCGCGCGTCGCTCCGGGCCGTGGTCGAGGAGGCCGCGGCGGCCGGACTCGGTGGCGTGATGCTGTTCGGCGTCCCCACCCATCGTGATGCGACCGGCACCGGCGCGACGGACCCGGACGGCATCCTCAACCTCGCGATCGCCGACGCGGTCGCGGCCGCGAGGGGCCGACTCGTCGTGATGGCGGACCTGTGCCTCGACGAGTTCACCGACCACGGCCACTGCGGGGTGCTCGACGCCCGCGGCGCGGTGGACAACGACGCGACGCTCGTGCGGTACGCCGCGATGGCGCTCGCCCAGGCCCGTGCCGGTGCGGACGTCGTCGGCCTCTCCGGGATGATGGACGGCCAGGTCGGCGTGGTCCGGGACGCCCTCGACGACGCCGGGTTCACCGGGGTGGCGGTCCTCGCCTACGCCGCGAAGTACGCCTCCGCGTTCTACGGGCCGTTCCGCGAGGCGGTCGAGTCGACGCTGGTCGGCGACCGTCGGACGTACCAGATGGACCCGGCGAACCGTCGCGAGGCGGGGCTCGAAGTAGCGATCGACGTCGAGGAGGGTGCGGACATCGTCATGGTGAAGCCCGCGATGAGCTACCTCGACGTGCTGGCCGACGTCGCCGCGACCTCCCCGGTGCCGGTTGCGGCCTACCAGGTCTCGGGCGAGTACGCGATGATCGAGGCCGCCGCGGCGCAGGGCTGGATCGACCGGCGACCGGCGATCCTCGAGTCCGTGCTGTCGATCCGGCGTGCGGGCGCCGACCACGTGCTGACGTACTGGGCGCTGGAGATCGCCGGCTGGCTGCGCGAGGACCTCACCCCGACCGACAGGACGCACCGCTGATGACCGACCCTCAGACGACCACGAGCAACCCCCTCTCGGCCGCGCTGTTCGACCGCGCCCGGGGACTGATCCCCGGCGGCGTCAACTCTCCCGTGCGGGCGTTCGGGTCGGTCGGCGGCACCCCGCGGTTCCTCGCGTCGGCGCGCGGCCCGTACGTGACGGACGTCGACGGTCACGAGTACGTCGACCTGGTCTGCTCGTGGGGTCCGGCGATCCTCGGGCACGCCCACCCGGAGGTCGTGGCGGCGGTGCAGGCGGCCGCAGCGCGCGGTCTCTCGTTCGGCGCGCCGAGCGTCACCGAGGTCGAGCTCGCCGAGGAGGTCATGTCCCGGGTGGGCGCGGTCGAGCAGCTCCGGCTCGTGTCCACCGGGACCGAGGCCACCATGACGGCCGTCCGGCTCGCCCGCGGCATCACCGGACGGCCGCGGATCATCAAGTTCGCCGGCTGCTACCACGGCCACGTGGACGCGCTCCTGGCGCAGGCGGGCTCCGGCCTCGCCACGCTCGCGATGCCGGGTTCCGCCGGCGTCACCGAGGCCGTCGCGGCCGAGACGATCGTGCTGCCGTACAACGACGTCGCGGCGGTCGAGGCGGCGTTCGCGCTGCACGGTCCGACGATCGCCGCCGTCATCACCGAGGCGGCGCCCGCGAACATGGGCGTCGTCCCACCCGCGCCCGGCTTCAACGCGGCGCTGCGCCGCCTCACCGCAGCCCACGGTGCGCTGCTGATCCAGGACGAGGTGCTGACGGGCTTCCGCGTCGGGCCGGCGGGCTGGTGGGGTCTCGAGGGCGCGACGGAGGGCTGGGCGCCCGACCTGCTGACGTTCGGCAAGGTGATCGGCGGTGGGCTCCCGGTGGCCGCGATCGGCGGCCCGGCCGAGCTCATGAGCCACCTCGCGCCGGTCGGTCCCGTCTACCAGGCGGGCACGTTGTCGGGGAACCCGGTCGCCACGGCCGCCGGGCTCGCGACGCTGCGTGCGGCCGACGCCTCGGTGTACGCCCGGCTCGACGAGGTCGCCCAGATCCTGTCCGTCGCGGTGAGCGAAGCGCTGACGACCGCGGGTGTCGCGCACCACGTGCAGCGCGCCGGCAGCCTGTTCAGCGTCGTGTTCGGTCAGGCGGCGGCCGACGCAGGGGCGCACGACTACGCCGCGGTCCAGGCGAGCGAGTCGTGGCGGTACACGCCGTTCTTCCACGCGCTGCTGGAGCACGGCGTGTACGCCGCGCCGTCGGCGTTCGAGGCGTGGTTCGTCTCGGCGGCGCACGACGACGTCGCCGTCGGGCGGGTGCTCGACGCCCTGCCGGCCGCGGCGCGGGCCGCGGCAGCCGCGCATCCGGCATAGGGGTGCGCG
>JAKBFW010000231.1 GCA_021833345.1 Pseudomonadota bacterium
GACGAGGCCCCAGGACACGAGGTGTCCTGGGGCCTCGTCGTGTGGGGGGAGTCGGTCCTGGCGGCCGATGTGTCGGTGGTGCGTGACCCCGGCCGACGGTGCCGGGGCCCCCGGCCGCGTAGGGTGGTGGACGGTGAGCCGGGAAGTCTGGTCGGCAACGTCTGATCCGACCTCACGACATGGAGCTCACCATGGTTGAGACCTCACGGCGCTTTCCCCGTGTGTTCTCGCGCGGCTCGTGGCCCGAGTCCGTTCGCATCGCCGACGTCCTGCGGCAGGAGACCATCGGCGGGGCGCTGCTGATGACGGGCGCGGTGATCGCATTGGTCTGGTCGAACTCACCCTGGGCCGACGCGTACGCGACCATCCGCGACGTCACGTTCGGCCCGGCATCGCTCCACCTCGAGCTGAGTGCGTCGGCCTGGGCGGCCGACGGGCTGCTGGCGATCTTCTTCTTCGTCGCGGGTCTCGAGCTCAAGCGCGAGTTCGTCGCGGGGGACCTGCGCGACCCGCGGCGTGCGGCTGTTCCGGTTGCGGCGGCCGTCGGTGGGGTGGTCGTGCCCGCGGTCCTGTACGTCGTCGTCAATGCGACGACGGCGAGCGGCCAGGTTCACGGTTGGGCGATCCCGACCGCGACCGACATCGCCTTCGCTCTCGCCGTGCTCGCGGTGGTCGGGCGGCACCTTCCACCGGCGCTGCGGACGTTCCTCCTCACGCTCGCCGTGGTCGACGACCTGATCGCGATCACGATCATCGCGATCTTCTACACCGCGGACCTCACGGTTACCCCGTTGCTCGTCGCGCTCGTTCCGTTCGCGCTGTTCACGCTCCTGGTCCAACGGCGGGTCAGGTCGTGGTGGTTGCTCCTCCCGCTCGCGGTCGCGGTGTGGGCACTGGTCCACGCGTCGGGCGTGCACGCGACGGTGGCCGGGGTGCTGCTCGGTTTCGCGGTGCCGGTGGTGCGTAGCGACGCGGCGGGCGGTCCCGATGCCGGGCCTGGGCTCGCCGAGCACTTCGAGCACCGATTCCGTCCTCTCTCTGCCGGCGTCGCCGTGCCGATCTTCGCCCTTCTTTCGGCGGGTGTCTCGGTGGGTGGTGGGAGCGGGCTCAGGTCCGCGGCGCACGACCCCGTCGTCCTCGGGATCATCGTCGGTCTCGTCGTCGGCAAGCCCATCGGCGTCCTGGGTGCGACCTGGCTCGTGGCGCGGTTCACGCGTGCGCAGCTCGCCGAGGGGCTGGGGTGGGTCGACGTCCTGGGACTCGCGGTTCTCGCAGGGGTCGGGTTCACCGTGTCCCTCTTGGTCGGTGAGCTCGCCTTCGGGACGGGGAGCACGGGCGACGACCACGTCAAGGTGGCGGTGGTCCTCGGTTCGCTGACGGCCACGCTCCTCGCCACCGGTCTCTTGCGCCTCCGCAACCGCGCCTACCGGCGGATCTCCGAGGCAGAGCTGACGGACAGCGATGCCGACGGGACACCCGACGTGCACGCCGCCGACGTCGACCGAGGAAGGCGCCACGGAGTTCATCGACGAGCGCATCGCGGCCGCGCCGTTGCCGACGGGCCGGACCCGGAGGCGACGGGCGTCGGTGCCGCTGCAGGGCGTGAGGTTCGGCCTGATCAACCTGCGCATGGCGCGCCTGGTGACGACGGGCCGACACTGACGACGTCGGTGCCACCGACCTCACCGACGTGACCGCCTGCCCCGGTCCACCACCCGATCCGCGCGTGGACGTCCTTGGCACGAACGGTCATGCTTCCGATGGCGCGTGGGACACGGTTCGGCGCCTATCCTGGGCGCGGCACGTGCCGGGCAGCGGTGGAGTGACGCCGTCCCTGCGGGCCGACCGTCCGCCGAGCACAGGGGCTGAGCAGTGCGTCGCATCACGGGAGATCCGGTGAATGACCGGCCGGTCGAGCGGCCAACGTGCGATGGGTGAGGCGGCCGAACGGGTGGACCCGGCCGACGAGAGGTTCATGCGGAGAGGTCACGCCGCTCCGAGCAGGACGCTGATCGACATCCTCGAGGCGACGACCGCGCGACACCCGGGCGCGCCGGCGATCGACGACGGTCACGCAACGCTCACCTATGCGGCGCTCGCCGCAGCCGTCGGGGCGCGTGCCCAGGCGTTGCAGCGCGCGGGGGTGCGTTCGGGGGATCGCGTCGGGGTCCGGATCCCGTCGGGCACCGACGAGCTGTACGTCGCGATCCTGGCGGTCCTGCGAGCCGGTGCCGCGTACGTCCCGGTGGACGTCGACGACCCGGAGGAGCGGGCCGCGACCATCTTCGCCGAGGCGGACGTCGTCGCCGTCCTGGTGGAGGACGGGGGGATCGAGCACCGACGGCCCTCACGCGGCGTGGCCGGCGGCGCACTCCGGCCCCGTCCCGAGGACGACGCGTGGGTCATCTTCACCTCGGGCTCGACAGGGAAACCCAAGGGGGTCGCCGTCAACCACCGCTCAGCGGCGGCCCTGGTCGACGCCGAGTCGCGGCTCTTCCTCACCGATGCGCCCATCGGGCCGGGCGACCGTGTGCTCGCCGGGCTGTCCGTGGCGTTCGACGCGTCCTGCGAGGAGATGTGGCTCGCGTGGGCGC
>JAKBFW010000232.1 GCA_021833345.1 Pseudomonadota bacterium
ACCTCTGCTCAGGCCGCGAGCACCTCGAGCAGCTCGGCGCCGTAGGTGTCGAGCTTGGTGACGCCGACTCCGCTGATCGTGCCGAGCTCGGCGAGGGTCGTCGGGAGTCGGGTCGCGATCTCGCGCAGCGTCGCGTCGTGGAAGACGACGTAGGCCGGGACGCCCTTCGTCTTCGCCGTCGCGGCTCGCCAGGCCCGCAGCCGCTCGAACACGGTCAGGGCGTCGGCGCCGAGCTCCGAGGTCGCGGTCCGCGTCGACTGACGCGCCGGTCGTGCGGTGCGGGGTGCCTCGCGGCGCAGCAGCACCGACCGGGTGCCGCGGAGCACGTCCGGGCTCGTCTCGGTGAGCCGAAGGGTCCCGTAGCCGTCCGCGTCGACCGCGAGCAGGCCCTGCGCGAGCAGCTGGCGCACGACGCCGCGCCACTCGCCCTCCGAGATGTCCGCACCGATGCCGAACACGCTCAGCGTCTCGTGACCGAGCTGACCGACCCGGGGGGTCGCCTTGCCCAGCAGGATGTCGACGACGTGGCCCGCGCCGTACCGCTGGCCGCGCTGGTCGAGGCGCACGACGGCCGAGAGCAGCTTCTGGGCCGCCAGCGTCCCGTCCCACGCCTCGGGAGGCGCCAGGCACGTGTCGCAGTTGCCGCACGGCTGGCCGGTCTGGCCGAAGTAGGCGAGCAGCTGGACGCGGCGGCACGTCACGGTCTCGCACAACGCGAGCATCGCGTCCAGGTGCGCTGCGAGACGGCGTCGATGGGTCGCGTCGCCCTCGGACGTGTCGATCATGCGCCGTTGCTGCACGACGTCCTGCAGGCCGTACGCGAGCCAGGCGGTGGACGGCAGCCCGTCGCGCCCGGCTCGGCCGGTCTCCTGGTAGTAGCCCTCGACCGACTTCGGGAGGTCGAGGTGGGCGACGAACCGCACGTCGGGCTTGTCGATGCCCATGCCGAACGCGATCGTCGCGACCATCACGAGACCGTCCTCGCGCAGGAATCGCGACTGGTTCGCCGCGCGGACGCGGGAGTCGAGCCCGGCGTGGTACGGCAGCGCCGGGATGCCGTGCTCGACGAGGTGCTGCGCCGTCTGCTCGACCGACGCCCGGGACAGGCAGTAGACGATCCCCGCATCGCCGGGGTGCTCGGCGCGCAGGAGGTCGACGAGCTGCGCCCGGGGCTTGTCCTTGCCGACGATCCGGTACTGGATGTTCGGCCGGTCGAAGCTCGCCACGAAGTGCCGTGCCGCGGTGAGCTGCAGGCGCTCGGCGATCTCCGCATGGGTCGCCTCGGTGGCGGTCGCGGTCAGGGCGATGCGCGGCACCGTCGGCCAGCGTTCGTGCAGCACGGAGAGCTGCAGGTAGTCGGGCCGGAAGTCGTGACCCCACTGGGACACGCAGTGGGCCTCGTCGATCGCGAACAGCGCGATGGCCCCGCGCTCGAGCAGGTCCAGGGTGTCCGGGACGCGCAGCCGCTCGGGCGCGAGGTAGAGCAGGTCGAGGGTCCCGTCGAGGAAGGCCCGCTCGACGCGGCGCCGCTCGGCGAGGTCCTGCGTCGAGTTGAGGAACCCGGCCCGGACCCCGAGAGCGGACAGCGCGTCGACCTGGTCCTGCATGAGCGCGATCAGCGGCGAGACGACGACGCCGGTGCCGGGCCGGACCAGCGCCGGGACCTGGTAGCACAGGGACTTCCCGCCGCCGGTCGGCATCAGGACGAGCGCGTCGCCGCCGGCGACGACGGTGTCGATGATCTCGGCCTGGTCGCCGCGGAAGTCCTGGTAGCCGAACACGCGGCGCAGCACCGCGAGCGGGGTCTCCGGCCCGCCGTCGGCGAGGGGCGCCCGGGTGCGCGCGTCGTCGACGGTCGAAGGAGGGGGCGGCACGTCCCCACCCTACGATCCGGTACCCACGACGTGGCCATCGGTGTGCCCCGGGGGAGGGGAGGCCCGGGTGCGCCGACGTGGACGACTCGCGACGCGGCGACCGGTCAGGCGTCGATGCGAGCGATCGGGGCACCCTGGACGACGGCCTCGTCCTCGCCCACCAGCAGGTGGATCGTCCCCTCGACCGGTGCCGGGACCTCCGCCGAGACCTTGTCGACCTGCACCTCGGCGATGAGCTGGTCCACGCGCACGTGCTCGCCGTCGGCGACGAACCACGTCGCGAGGACTCCCTCCGCCTCCGGCCGCTCGGCCGAGAGCGGAGGGAAGACCACGTCGGTCATCGGCTCACCGTCCGCCGGATCGCCGCCTCGATCCGGTCCTGCCGCGGCAGGACCGCGTACTCGAGCGGGTGCGCGTACGGGATCGGGGTGTCCGGGTTCGCGACCCGCGCGACCGGGGCCCGCAGCATCCCCGGGTCGACGTCGGTGATGGTGGCCGCGATCTCGCCGGAGAGCCCGAACGACTGGTAGTCCTCGTCGACGACGACCAGGTGGCCCGTCTTGCCGACCGACCGCAGGATCGTCTCGCGGTCGAGCGGCACCAGGCTCCGCAGGTCGATCACCTCGACGTCGATCCCGTCGGCCGCGAGCATCTCGGCGACGTCGAGCGCGTGGTGGACCGAGAGGGACAGCGTCACGACCGTGACGTCGCT
>JAKBFW010000079.1 GCA_021833345.1 Pseudomonadota bacterium
TCCGTCCTGCTGGTGAGCGTGCCGAGCGTGGTGGGCCGCAGCGTGCTGAGCGTGGGCCGTTCCGTCCTGCTGGTGAGCGTGCCGAGCGTGGTGGGCCGCAGCGTGCTGAGCGTGGGCCGTTCCGTCCCGCTGGTGAGCGTGCCGAGCGTGGTGCCCCCGATTCTGTGCGTCGGGGTTCGCGGCCGCCGCAGTCTGCGCGGCCGGAAGCGCCCGAGCTTCCGGGCGACATCCAGTTCGCTGATCTTGACCGGTCAGTCCGCGCGCGTCTGCGGACACTGACCAAGGAGAACGCCGAGATCGTGGGGCTTCACCTCGTGATGGCTGGGCGGCTGCTCGATACCGATCCTGAGCGAGCGTATGAGCACGCGCAGGCGGCAGCACATCGAGGTGGACGGGTTGATGTCGTTCGAGAGGCGGCGGGTCTCGCGGCCTACCGAACAGGCCGGTACGCCGAGGCGCTCCGTGAGCTTCGGACGGTGCGCCGCCTGAACGGTTCGTCTGAGCACCTGGCCATCATGGCCGACTGTGAACGCGGCCTTGGTCGACCGGAGCGTGCCGTGGCTCTGGCCGGTTCACCGGAGGCGGACGAGCTGGATCCTGATGCCCAGATCGAGCTCGCCATCGTGCTGAGCGGTGCGCGCCTCGACCTCGGCGAGGCAGAGGCTGCCATTGCGGCGCTTTCCGGGCCGGTCGTGCTGGCGGCGAAAGACATGCTGGCGGCGCGCGTCGCCCAGGCGCGCGCGGTGGCACTCGAGGCTGCCGGACGGTCGGTGGAAGCGGCCGCGCTGCTCGGTGGATTCACGGCCAACGAGCTTGCGGACGCGGCTGGAGACGTGGAGGTAGACGACGAGATCGTCGTGTACGACCTCGAATCGGATGGCGAGTCCGGCGACGACGATGATGATTCATCGGTGCGCGCGGACGGGGTCGTTGGTTTCGTCGGGGCCCGCGGTGGTGCGATGCCGAGTGAGGCGGCTGCCCCGGCCGGAGTGGCTGACGGTGAGGGCGAGGCGTGAGCGGGACGCTGTTGGGCTGTGACGTTCCGCTCGCCGAGAGGTACGACGTCGCGCTCGTCGATCTGGACGGTGTGACGTACCGGGGACATGAGCCGATCGACGGCGCGGCGTCGGGCATTGCGCGAGCGCGGGCGCTCGGGATGCGCATGGTGTTCGTCACCAACAACGCCTCGCGGGAGCCCGAGTCGGTTGCCGGGCAGCTCACGGGACTAGGTATTCCGGCCGACGGGTCGGACGTGATGACGGCCGCGCAGGCGGCGGCGTCACTCCTGACCAGTCGGTTGTCTCCCGGCCAGAAGGTCCTGGTCGTCGGCGGCGCGGGTCTCGTGACTGCCGTGCGTGCGGCCGGCTTCGAGATCGTGACCTCCGCTGACGACGAGCCGGTCGCCGTCGTGCAGGGGTTCGCCCCAGAGCTGGGATGGGTCAATCTTGCCGAAGCCGCCTACGCGGTCGAACGTGGCGCCTGGTTCGTCGCCAGCAACCTCGACCTGAGCCTGCCCACCGCGCGCGGCTTCGCGCCGGGCAACGGCGCGTTGGTCGGTGCGGTCCAGGCTGCCACCGGGATCGTGCCGGACAGTGCCGGCAAGCCGGCACCGACGATGTATCAGCTGGCGATCGCCCGGGTCGGTGCACGCGCTCCTCTGGTTGTTGGCGACCGGCTCGACACGGACCTCGCCGGGGCGAGGGCGGGGGACTTCCCGGGACTTCATGTGCTGACAGGGGTGAGCAGCGCGCGCGACGACATCCTCGCCGTTCCGGCCGAACGGCCGCACTTCATCGGCGCCGACCTCCGGAGCCTCCTCGTTCCGCACGAGGCTCCGGCGCGTGAGGGTGACGGATGGTGGCGGTGCGGAGGCGCCGCGGCGCGCGTGGTCGGCGGCGTGCTCCAGCTCCACCCGGCGTCGCAATCCGAAGGCGGTGGCACCGTCGAGGCACGGGTCGACCTGGTGCGGGCAGCATGCGGTGCCGCCTGGTCGACGGTCGACGCTGGGATCGCGATCGATCCGGACTCGGTTCCGGAGATGCCTGTGCACAGCGACTGACCAGACCCCGGCTCCCGATAGCCTGGTACGACGCGACCGGAGCGATCTGCGACGAGAGGTCGTGATGAGCGGGAGGGCGGTGGACGCAGTGGCTCAGGATGACGACGTGCTGGCCTCGACGGGTGATCACGCGGTAGACGAGGCCATCGCTGAACTCGACGGACTGACGTCGACCGAGGTCAAGGAGCATGTCGCGGTGTACGAGTCGATTCACTCCGTTCTTCAGGATCGGCTCGCCGACACCGAGGCGTGACGCGCGGTGACCGACGAGCGTCTTGATGCAGGTCTCGTGCGTCGCGAGATGGCGCGCTCCCGACGACACGCGGTGGAGCTGATCGAGGCCGGCCGGGTGAAGGTCAACGGCGTCGTCGTGACGAAGGCGTCGACGGTCACACGTGACGACCAGGCCATCGTGGTCGAGAGCGACGACCGCGATCCCGGCTATGCGTCCAGGGCCGGGCACAAGCTCGCGGGCGCCCTCGACGAGCTCGGACGACGGTGGGGAAGGCGGGCGCCCGACCCCCGGGATCGGGTGTGCCTGGACGCGGGGGCCAGCACGGGGGGCTTCACCGACGTCCTGCTCCGCCGTGGCGCGCGGCGAGTGGTCGCGGTGGACGTCGGTCATGACCAACTGCTCCCGACACTGCGGGCGGATCCGCGGGTCGAGGTGCGTGACGGAGTGAACGTGCGCACGCTCGCCGCAGGTGACCTCGATCCCGCGCCGACGTTGGTCGTGGCCGATCTGTCGTTCATCTCCTTGACGTTGGTGCTGCCTGCGCTTCGCTCCGCTGCAGCGCCCGAAGCCGATCTTCTGCTAATGGTCAAGCCTCAGTTCGAGGTCGGTCGTGAGAGATTGGGGTCGACCGGGGTGGTCCGCTCTGCTGCTCTGCGGCACGAGGCGGTCACCGCGGTGGCCCGAGCAGCGGTGCTGGTGGGGCTTGAACCGCTCGATGCGGTCACGAGCCCGCTTCCGGGCCCGAGCGGCAACGTCGAGTACTTTCTTTGGTTGAAGGAGCAATCTTCTGTGTCGGCAGACGGTGGACGCGGTGACGACGCCATCCGGGCGATCGTCGAGCGAGGGATCGAAGGCGGTCGCGGCGTGGTCCGGACCAGCAAGGACGACGCATGAGCCGACGAGCACTCGTGGTGACCCACACCGGCCGGAAGGACGCCGGTGTCGCGACCGATGAGGCCGTGGCCGAACTCGAGGCTGTCGGAATCGAACCGCTTCACGAGTCAGACTGGGTCGAGGGGATCGACGGTCTCGAGTTCGCTGTCGTCCTCGGCGGTGACGGCACGATCCTCCGTGCCGCGGAGATCACCCGTGGGAGCGGCATACCCCTCCTCGGGATCAACCTCGGCCACGTGGGGTTCCTGGCCGAGAGCGAGCGGGACCACATCGGTGCGGCTGTTCGCCGTCTCGCCTCCGGGGACTACGAGGTCGACGAACGCGGCACGCTCGACGTGCGGGTGCTCCTTCCCGGCGAGGAGGCATCGGTCCCGGGATGGGCCGTCAACGAGGCGACCGTCGAGAAGCGTGAGCGCGCCAAGATGGTGGAGGTGGCGATCGAGATCGACGGGCGGCCGCTGTCGTCGTTCGGTTGTGACGGGGTCGTCATGGCGACGGCGACGGGATCCACCGCTCACGCGTTCTCCGCAGGAGGTCCGGTGGTCTGGCCGGACGTCGACGCGATGATGCTCGTTCCGCTGTCAGCGCACGCGCTCTTCGCGCGCCCGCTCGTCGTGGGTCCGAGCAGCGTCCTGGCCGTTGAGCTGCTCACGCGCACCGGGAGTGCCGGGGTGCTCACCTGCGACGGCCGTCGCCAGGTCGACCTTCCGGCGGGCGCTCGCGTCGAGGTGCGCAAGGGGACGGTGCCCGTCAGGCTCGCACGCATGACGACGGCACCGTTCACCGATCGGCTCGTGAGCAAGTTCGACCTCCCGGTGATCGGCTGGCGCGGGCGCGCCGCTACCCGGCGCTCGACCACCCACGGTCGCGAGGGCTGAGCGGTGCTCGAGGAGATCCGGATCGAGAACCTCGGCGTGATCACGAGCGCCCACGCTCGGCTGGCGCCGGGTCTGACCGTGATCACAGGCGAGACCGGTGCTGGGAAGACGATGGTTCTCACGGGCCTCGCGCTGCTTCTCGGTGGCCGTGCGGACCCGGGCTCGGTTCGTTCGGGCTCGACGTCGGCCAGTGTCGAGGGCCGCGTGACCGTGGCGCCCGGCTCACCGGTCCTGATGCGCGCCCGGGAGGCGGGGGCCGAGCCGGACGAGGACGGGGGACTGATCCTCGTGCGGACCGTCGCAGCGGAGGGGCGCTCGCGAGCGTTCCTCGGCGGCCGGAGCGTGCCCCAGGTCGTTCTCGCCGACCTCGCCGCCGACCTCGTGACGGTTCACGGACAGGCCGACCAGGCGCGCCTGCGGTCGTCAGCACGCCAGCGCGAGGCGCTCGACGCGTTCGCCGGCACCGATCTCCTGGCCGAGCTCACGGAGTACCGCGAGCTGTGGAACCTTCGGATGCGGCTCGTGGAGGAGATCGACGACCTCTCGTCGCGCCGCGACGACGTCGAGCGTGAGGCCGCGCTGCTCCGGCGTGGGCTCGACGAGATCGAGCGTGTCTCGCCGCAGCCGGGCGAGGACGTCGAGCTTTCCGCGGAAGCCGAGCGACTAAGCCACGCCGAGGACCTGCGCACGGCTGCCGCGCAGGCTCATGGGGGCCTCGTCGGGTCGGACGACGGAGCCGAGACGGTCGCGGCGGCAACGCTCGTCGAGACCGCCCGGCACGCGCTCGAGCACATGGGCGGCCACGACCAGGTTCTCGGTGAGATCGCGCAGCGACTGGCGGAGATCGGCTTCGCCATCGGCGACGTGTCGACCGACCTGGCGCGCTACCTCGACGACCTCCAGGCGGACCCGCGGAGGCTCGACGCTGTTCAGCACAGGCGCGCGGCGCTCGCGGCGCTGACTCGCGCCTATGGCGACGACCTGGCCGAGGTGCTGGCCTGGTCGGCCGAGGCTGGCCTCAGACTGCTCGATCTCGAGAGCGGAGACGAGAGGCTCGTTGGCACGACGGAGCAGCTCGGACACGTCGACTCGCGCCTGGCGCAGCTCGCCGCCTCGATCGGCGACCGGCGACGGGACGCCGCTTCGCTGCTCGCGTCCGCCGTCACCGAGGAGCTTCACGGACTGGCGATGGCCGGTGCGGCGCTCGTGGTGACGGTCGAACCGGCTGCCGAACGGGGCCCGTGGGGGGGCGACGTCGTCGAGATGCAGCTGATCCCGCACCGTGGCGCACCCGCTCGTCCGCTCGGGAAGGGTGCCTCCGGCGGTGAGCTGTCGCGAGTCATGCTGGCTATCGAGGTGACGTTGGCCACAGCGCCGGCATCGGGCGCGAGCAGCCCGCCGACGTTCGTGTTCGACGAGGTGGACGCCGGAGTCGGCGGTCGCGCGGCGCTCGAGGTCGGCAGGCGGCTGGCCGCCCTGGCGAAGGGGTCGCAGGTCGTCGTCGTGACGCACCTGGCGCAGGTGGCGGCTTTCGCGGATCGCCACCTCGTCGTGACGAAGACCCGAGCCGATGGTGGCGACGTCGTCACGGACTCCGACGTCCGCGCCGTCGAGGGGTCGGAGCGGGTGCGCGAGCTTGCCCGCATGCTGTCCGGCCAGGAGGACTCCGAGGCGGCACGCACGCATGCCGCTGAGCTCCTGCAGCAGTCCAGCATGGGACGATGACCTGCGATGAGACTCAGCTTGCACAGACATGCTCCGGTTCCGACCGAGCCCGGGGTGCACGGGCCGGTCCGGGTCGACCCGCGGACGAAGTCGCTCACCAAGCGGCTGAAGAGCGGTGACGTCGCCGTGATCGACCATCAAGACATCGACCGCGTCTCGGCTGAGGCCCTCGTGGCGTGCCGACCTGCTGCCGTCCTCAACGCCGCACGCTCGACGTCGGGCCGCTACCCGAACCTCGGCCCGGAGATCCTGCTCGAGGCGGGCATCCCGCTCATCGACGATCTCGGACCTGACGTGATGTCCTTGACCGAGGGCCGCGCGGTGCACGTCCTTGACGGCTCGGTCCTGGTGGACGGCCAGCTCGTCGCAGAGGGCGTCGTGCAGACCCCGGAAACGGTCGCGACCAACCTCGAAGAAGCCCGTGCGGGACTGTCCGTCCAGCTCGAGTCCTTCGCCGCGAACACGATGGACTTCCTTCGCCGGGAGCGTGACCTGCTTCTTGACGGCGTCGGCGTGCCCGACATCACGACCGCGATCGATGGACGTCACGTACTCGTCGTCGTGCGTGGCTACCACTACAAGGAGGACCTCGCGACGCTGCGCCCGTACATCATCGAGTACCGTCCCGTGCTGATCGGGGTCGACGGTGGTGCCGATGCGATCCTCGAGGCAGGGTGGACGCCGGCACTGATCGTGGGCGACATGGACTCGGTCTCGGACAAGGCGCTGACCTGCGGTGCGGAGATCGTCGTGCACGCGTACCGGGACGGCCGCGCACCGGGCCTCGAGCGTGTCGTGAAGCTCGGCGTGCCGCACGTGCTCTTCCCCGCCACGGGCACGAGCGAGGACGTGGCGATGCTTCTCGCCGATGACAAGGGCGCGGAGCTCATCGTGGCCGTGGGCAGCCACGCGACGCTGGTCGAGTTCCTCGACAAGGGCAGGTCGGGCATGGCCAGCACGTTCCTGACACGGCTGCGCGTCGGCAGCAAGCTCGTCGACGCGAAGGGAGTCTCACGGCTGTACCGGCAGCGGATCTCCAACAAGCAGCTCTCGCTCCTCGTCCTGTCGGGGCTCGTCGCCCTCGCCGTCGCGCTCTCCGCGACGTCGGCCGGGCAGACGCTCTTCGGCCTGACCGGCGCGCGGTTCGATGACCTCTTCTCCTGGGTCGGCTCGCTCTTCGGAGGCGTGTGATGCCGACCCCGTCCTGCCTCACCACCGATCGAGAGACCGCACAGTGATCGACTTCCGCTACCACATCGTCTCGCTCATCTCGGTCTTCCTCGCGTTGGCCGTCGGCATCGCGCTGGGTGCAGGGCCGCTCAAGGACACGATCGGGGACACGTTGACCGGCCAGGTGGCGCAGCTGCGCACAGAGAAGGACGCGCTGCGGGGCGAGCTGGACACGGCCAACGGCTCGCTCAAGGATGCGCAGGCGTTCCTCACGGCGGCAGCGCCGCAGCTCGTCGGGGGAACCCTCCCGGGTCGTCGGGTCGCCGTGGTCCTGCTCGGGAAGAACGACCAGTCGATCGTCGACGCGATCACGTCGCAGCTCAAGGCGGCGGGTGCGAGCGTCAGCGCCCAGGTTCAGGTGACGGACACCTGGACCTCGAGCGCCAAGCCGACGTTCCGCCAGACGCTCGCTGCACAGCTCACGCCGTACCTCGACCCCGCGCCTGCGCAGAATGCCACGGTCGACACGCAGCTCGCTGAAGCCCTCGCGCAGTCACTCACCGGCGCCAACCCTTCCTCCCCCAACTCCCTGTCCGAGTCGGCCGGAACCGTGCTCCAGACCCTCGTCAAGGCGGCGCTCATCACCACGACGGCGGATGTGACGGCGCCGGCCGACGCCATCGTCGTGGTGGCCGGTCCGATCGCGACGAACGGCGCTCCTGCGGCCACGCCGGACCCGACGACGGTCACCAGCGCGGAGATGGAGATCGCACGCTCCGCCCAGGCCCGGTCGGCAGGGGCGGTGATCGTGGGTGGCTCCGTGAAGCAGGGCCTCGTGACGGACATCCTCGCCGACAACACGGTCTCGAGCAGGTTGACGACAGTCTCGGACGGCCATGAGGTCGTCGGTCAGATCTCGGTGCCGCTCGCGTTGAACGCCCGGATCGGCGGGGTGAACGGCCACTACGGGACGGGTACCGACCTGACTCCGATCCCGACGACCGTGAAGCTCGAGCCGGTCAGCCGTACGCCAACTCCCGTCGGGGGCACCTCCTCGACCGCGTCGTCCTCAGGTGCGACCGGATGACGCGCGCCGTCCCGACGCGGGCACGCGCTGCCCTCGTCGCAGGAGTGGCGACGGCGACGGCGCGTCTCCTGGTCGACGGCGCCCTCCGGGGTGGTGATCGCTGGACCCGGACGAACCATCGGGGACGGCCCGTGAGTCTCCTCGAGGGCCCGGCTGTGAGCGCGGGGCTGATCATCGGTGGCATCCTCGGGGCGTCCGGGCATCGCGCCGCCGCAGCCGTCGCGAGTGCGACCGCCGGCGGTGCTGTCTTCGGGCTCGTGGACGATCTGGCGGAGGAGCCTGAGGGCCGGGCCAAGGGGCTGCACGGGCACCTGGGCGCTCTCCGCCACGGCCGTCTCACGACCGGGGGTCTCAAGGTCCTCGGGATCGGTGCGACGAGCCTCGCCGCGGCGTCGCTCGCGACTCCGCGTGCGGCGTCCGGGCGCAGGCTTGCCCGAGCAGCCGATGTCGTTGCTTCCGGTGCGCTGATCGCCGGGTGCGCCAACCTCGTCAACCTGCTGGACCTCCGGCCGGGGCGCGCGCTCAAGGTGGCCGTGCTCGTGTCGGTGCCCGTCGCCTTGGCTGGCGGCGCGGGCGCTGGTGCGGCGAGCGCCGTGATCGGTGCTGCGGCAGGTGCGGCGCGCCGCGATCTTCGCGGCACCGACATGCTGGGCGACGCAGGGGCGAACGCGCTCGGAGCCGCCGTCGGAACGGCGGTCGTGCTGGACGCTCCGCGTCGCATTCGGCTGGCGCTGCTCGCCGGTGTCGTCGCGCTCACGCTCGCGAGCGAGCGGGTGAGCTTTACGGAGGTGATCGCTCGGACCCCCGCCCTGCGCGTGCTCGACTCGTGGGGACGCCGCGAGCCCGACGCCCACGAGCCACGCGTGGACGCGGCGCGCGGTATGGCCAGATGAGCGAGCGGTGAGGTCCGCACGTCGCCGTACCGCGGCCGGCATGGCGGGAGCGGCAGCACTCATCGCCGCGATCACGCTGCTGAGCCGCGTGGTGGGCTTCGGGCGGTGGATGGCGCAGTCGTACGGCGTCGGTGCCAGCGCGACCGGGACGGCCTATGCGACGGCGAACACGCTTCCGAACGTGCTGTTCGAGGTCGTCGCCGGCGGCGCGCTGGCCGGCGCGGTCGTGCCGCTCCTCGCGGCACCGCTCGCCCGTGGGCTCCGAGCCGACGTCGACAAGATCGCCTCCGCCCTGCTGACGTGGGCCGTCGCCCTCCTGGTGCCGACCGCTGTGCTGCTCACCGTCCTCGCACGTCCGATCGTCGCCCTCCTCTACCAGCCCGGTCCGGCCGTCGACCCGGTGGTCGCGTCCCAGACGGTCGATCTTGCGGTGTCGCTCGTCGCCGTGTTCGCACCGCAGGTCGTGCTCTACGGGATCGGTGTGGTCCTGACCGGCGTGCTTCAGGCGCACCGGCGTTTCGGATGGCCGGCCGCCGCACCGCTCGCGTCCAGCGCGGTCGTGATCGTCAGCTATCTCGCTTTCCACCGCCTCGCTGTCGGATCCGATCGCGCCTTCCCCGGCGAGCTGCCGCCCGCAGCCGTCGCGTGGCTCGGGTGGGGGACCACGGCCGGGGTCGCAGCCATGAGCCTTCCCTTGATCATCCCGGTTGTCCGATCCGGCGTGCAGCTGCGGCCGTCGTTCCGCTTCCCTCCGGGGGTGGGGTCGCGAGCGAGGAACCTCGCGTTCGCCGGTCTCGGTGGTCTGGTCGCGCAGCAGGTCGCCGTGCTCGTGACGACCAAGCTCGCCAACGACAACGGCGGGTCGGGGACGATCAACCTCTTCCTGTACTCCCAGGCGGTGTACGTCCTGCCCTACGCGGTTCTCGCCGTCCCGCTCGCGACGGCGGCATTCCCGCGGTTGGCGGAGCACGCGGCCACCGGAGACCGGCGGCGCTATGCGAGCCTGGTCTCGGTGAGCACTCGTGCCGTCCTCGCGGTCAGCCTGCTGGGTGCGGCTGTGCTCGTCGCAGTGGCACCTGCGATCGCGGCGTTCTTCGCGACGATCGACGCGAGCCGCGACCCGACCCTGGTGGCCCAGATGGGGCCGACGCTGACGATCCTGGCGCCGGGGCTGCTGGGCTACGCGCTGGTCTTCCAGCTCTCTCGCGTCCTCTTCGCCCTCGAGCGCGGACGGGCGGCCGTCAGTGCCGTCGCCACCGGGTGGTTCGCCGTCGCCGTCGCCTCCGTCGTGGGGGTGCGACTTGCTGCCCCGTCGTCCGGCGACCCCGGGGGTACCCTGCGAGGGCTCGCGGCAGGCAACTCGATCGGGATGCTCGTCGCGGGCGTCGCCCTGCTCGTCGCAGTCAGACGAGCCACCGGTCCGGATGCCCTCAGCGGAATTGTCCGCACGATGTCGGTCGGACTCCTCGGCGCAGTCGGCGCGGCGGGCGCCGGCCTGTGGGCCGAGCACCGGCTGCAGGGTGCGTGGGGTGCAGGCGCCGCGTCGTCGGCGGCCGTCGGGCTCCTCGCCGCGCTGGTCGCGGTCCTGGTGATGGGTGCGGTGCTGCTCACGGGCGACCGTCCCCTCGCACGCACGGTTCGGCGTCGCGGTCACTCGGTCGACGGCCGACCGTTCCAGGAGGACGAGGCTGCCCGTGACTGAGAGGCGGACACGGGTGCTTCTGGTGCTCGGCTCGAGCTCCGGGGGAGTGGCGCGCCATGTCGCCCAGACCGGTGCCGCGCTCGCGACGGAGCCGCCGGACGGCCCGGGTGCGGTCGTCACGATCGCCGGGCCAGCGTCGGTTCAACGACTGGTCGCACCGGCCGGCGGCCAGATGCTCTTTCGCGCCATCCCATTGGGGTCCAGGCCCGGGCCGCGAGACGTCGAGGTCGCGCGGCGGCTCCGCGTGCTGACCGCGCGGGCCGATGTCGTGCACGCGCACGGCCTTCGCGCAGGAGCCGCAGTCGTCCTTGCCGTCGCAGGTCTCCGACCGGCAGAGCGACCCCGGGTCGTCGTGACGCTGCACAACCTGGCCGTCGGTGGCCGTGGGATCCGACTGGTGTCGGCCGCCCTCGAACGGGTGGTCGCGCGTCGCGCCGACGTCGTACTCGGAGTCTCCGGCGATCTCGTCGAGCGCGCACGGGCGCGCGGCGCGCGCCGTGCCGAACGGGCGCTCGTGCCGGCGCCCCCCCGACCACCGATCCGGCGTGCGGCCGCCGCGGTGAGGGACGACCTCGGGCTGGATCCGGCCGCCGCGCTGCTCGTCACGGTCGCGCGCCTCGCTCCGCAGAAGGGGCTCGACCTCCTGTGCGACGTCGCAGGCCTGCTCCGGGACCGGATCGACTCCGGTGACCTGCCGGGACGGCATCGCCTCGTGTGGGTCGTTGCCGGCGACGGCCCCCTGCTCGGGCACCTCGCGGCGCGGGTCGCCGCAGAGCGCCTCCCCATCGTCCTGCTCGGCCATCGCGAGGACGTGCCGGACCTCCTCGCCGCAGCGGACCTGGTCGTGAGCACAGCGCTGTGGGAGGGTCAACCGCTCTGGCTCCAGGAGGCGCTCGCGCTCGGGGCCGCCGTGGTGGCGACGGACGTCGGCGGGACGAGCGAGGTCACCGCTGACGGTGCGTCCCTCGTGCCGGCGGGGCGTCCAGGTCACCTGGCGGCGAGGATCGCACATCTGCTCACCGATGAGCCCCGCCGAGCCGCCCTCGGTGAATCGGCGCTCGAGAGGTCACGAGCGCTCCCGACGATCGCCGACGTCCTCGCCCAGCTGGAGTCCGCCTACTCGCGCTGATGGGGATTCGCGTCGGCGCGACCGCGTGCGCACCGCGGTCCTCGACGCTCATGGTGACGGCGGGTCCGGTCCGGAGCGACGTGGACGTCCGGTAGAGTGAAAGCCCGTGGCAGAGCGCGCAAATCGACTCTCCGGGCGGTCGGACAATTCGACCCGGCACATCTTCGTCACCGGAGGCGTCGCCTCCTCTCTCGGCAAGGGCCTCACGGCATCCAGCCTGGGACGACTCCTGCGATCGCGTGGCCTGCGGGTCACCATGCAAAAGCTCGACCCGTACCTCAACGTGGACCCCGGGACCATGAACCCGTTTCAGCACGGGGAGGTCTTCGTGACCGAGGACGGGGCCGAGACGGACCTCGACATCGGGCACTACGAGCGGTTCCTGGACGTCAACCTCAGCGCCCCGGCGAACGTGACGACCGGCCAGATCTACTCGACCGTGATCGCGAAGGAGCGCCGGGGCGAGTACCTGGGCGACACCGTGCAGGTGATCCCGCACATCACCGACGAGATCAAGGCCCGCATGCGCGCGCAGGCCGACCCGTCGGTCGGCAACGCACCGGACGTCATCATCACGGAGATCGGTGGCACGGTCGGCGACATCGAGTCCCT
>JAKBFW010000233.1 GCA_021833345.1 Pseudomonadota bacterium
GCCGGCGCGTGCGGCGGCGGTGGCCACCCGGTCGAGCACCTCGCGCACCGTCACGGTGTCGTGGTGGTCGCCGAGCAGCGTCTGCAGCTCCTGCGCGGCGTGGGCCGACCGTGCGGCCGCCCGACCCGCCACGGGAACCAGCACCTCAGCGGAGTACCGCGCGCGCTTGGCGGCCTTCCGTGCCTCGTGGAGGGCCTCGTCACGGGGCTTTCCCGAGGGCGTCGTCGACGCTGCCGCGAGGGCGCGCTCGAGACGACCCCACTCATGGCGCACCCGACGCGGGAGCACGTCCATCGCGGGCGCGGTGGCGAGGGCGCTGAACGGAGGGTTCGCCGTGAGACCGTCCAGCCCGTCGAGCAGCGCCGCATAACGGTCCGAGTCGAGGAGGGCGACCACGTCCTCCATCGCGGCACGGTGGGCGTCCGCGCGGTCCGCGTCGAGGCGATCGGTGACCGGGCCACGCACGAGGTCCACCGGCTCGACCGCGACGAGAGCGGCGATCAGGACGCGGACCACCTCCGCGTCTCGCGCTGCACCGAGGACCGTGCCGAGCCAGCCGAGCTCGTCACGCAGCTCCGCGACCGGGTCCCCGGGCCGCACGTCACCGCTCGGCACGTCACCGCTCGGCACATCACCGCTCGGCACGTCACCGGTGAGCAGCTCACGGAACGTCCCGAGCGCGCTGCGCAGCTCGCGGACGGTGACACGCATCTGGTGCAGCGCATCCGGCTCGGACCGTCGCACCTGGACGTCCCACGCAGCGAGCTCGTCGCGCGTGGCGTGCAGGAACCGGTCCAGGACCCCCGCGGCAGAGCGGCCGTGCCGGCCCGCGCGCCGCCCGTGCGGGACCTCGACGCCCATCGCGCGCAACGCCTTCGAGGACCACCACGGGTCCTCCCCACCGGCATCCCGGAGCAGCGCCCGGGCCTCGGCGAGCAGCGCCCGGTCCCCCGCCACGAGCTCGACCTCCCACTCGCGCCAGGACTGCACGTCGCCCGGGCCCGCGGGGGCGGTGAGGTCGCGCGCCCTCACCTCGTCATCCACGACCTCCGCGACGAGCGCGCCCGTCGCGTCGCGGAGGCGGTGCACCTCGCGACGGGTGGCAAGAGCGAGCACGGGCACCACGCTCGCGCCGCGCAGTCGGGAACGGAGCGGCGCCACCAGCTCCGCAGGAACCTGCGCGCCGCCCAGCGGGGCGTGGATCTCCGCCCGCTCGTCCGCGCCGGCGTGCAGCTTGAGGTGCCACCCCGCGTCCGCCCCGCCGGTCCGTCGCCGGAGCGTGATCCCCGCAGTGGCGAGCCGCCGGTCCGCCGTGTCCAGGTACACCGCGTCGAGGTCGACGACGAACGGCGGGTCCACCGCGGCGACGGACGCGAGCGCCGTCAGGTCGGGAAGCTCGGTCAGCTCCGGCGCACCGAGCTTGACCTCGATCTCACGATGAGCCGCCATGCTCTCGGACGATACGCACCCCCGCGGTCTCGCGCCGGTCGAGCCGAGCTACCCACCGGTCTCGCGCCGGAACGCCTTCACGGCGCTGCCCACCGTCGGGAAGAAGTGCTCCGGCCCGAACCGCGCACCTGCTCCGAAGCGAACGAGGCGATCCTTGACCGGTCCCTTCATCTCGGCGAACACGAGGCTCGTCCCGCGCCGTTCGAGGTGCTCGTCGAGCTCGATCAGGTCGTCGAGCGCCGTGGTGTCGATCCCGGTGATCGGCTCGGCCGCGACGACCACCCACCTCACGGGCTGCGGCGCGACGTCCACCAGGTCCTTGACGAACGAGACGAACACGGCGCCGTTCGCGAAGAACAGGGGCGCGTCGAACCGCGCGATCACGAGGCCGGGAGTGCGACGTCCTGCCGGGTGCCGGCTGAGGTCGTGGTAGCCCGGCGTGCCGTCGAGGTGCACGAGCTCGGCCCGGTACGGGTCCCACGATTGCCGGACGAACGTGACGAACGACAACCCGATCGCCACGAGGATGCCCTGGAGGACCCCGATGAATGCCACCCCGAGGAACGCCGCGACAAGCAGCCCCGTCTCGCCCCGACTCATCCGCGCGAGCCTGATCAAGGCACGGACGTCCACGAACGACGACGCGGCGGCGATCACGACCGCGGCGAGGGTGCTGGACGGCAGGTAGGCCGTGACCCCGGGAAGCACGGCCATGAACAGGAGGACGAGCACCGCGGCCACCACGCCCGCCAGCTGGGTGCGCGCGCCCGCCCGCACCGCCACGGGCGTGCGCGACGTGCTCCCGGAGACCGGGAATCCACCGAGCAACCCGGTCGCGGCGTTGGCGACCCCGAGAGCTCCCATCTCCTGGTTGCCGCTCACCGCGTACCCGTGCCGCCCGGCGAGGGTGCGCGAGAGCACCCCGGTGTCCGCGAAGGCGATCAGGGCGATGCCTGCGGCCGGCACCAGGAGAGAGACGACGTCGCCCGGCCGCAGGCCTGACAACGCCGGCGCAGGCAGCCCGTGCGGAAGCGCCCCCACCACGGACAGGTGCTCACCGAGCCCGAGCGCTGCCGTGGCCGCCATCGAACCGACGACGGCGATCAGGACCCCGGGGACGGGCGAACC
>JAKBFW010000002.1:0-12427 GCA_021833345.1 Pseudomonadota bacterium
CGGAGCCTCGGGACGAGACGGACCGGGTGACCCTCGCGGCCATGCGGGAGCGGCTCGGCCTCGAGCTCGAGCTCGCGGACGCGGGTGAGCAGCTCGCGTCGCTCAACGTGATCGCCTCGCCGGCGCAGGCGCTCCGCGACGTCTTCGACCTGATGCCGACGGGTTCCACCGACGACTGGGCGACGATCGCCGAGCGACTGCACCTGCTCCCCGGTGCGGTTGCCGGATACTGCGAGTCGCTGCGCGCGTCCGCCCGGCAGGGGCACGTCGCCGCGATCCGCCAGGTGCACGAGGTCGCTGCCGAGGCTGCCGAGCTCGCGGACCCGGGTCGGTCGTTCTTCACGTCGCTCGCCTCGAGCCGCGCCGCTGCCCTCGCTCTCGACGAGTCGGCTGCGTGCTCGCTCGTCCGCCGGGAGCTCGAGCTCGGGGCGCAGGCGGCCCGCGACGCGTACGCGACACTGGCCGAGTTCCTGCGGGACGAGCTCGCCCCGCACGCACCCGAGCAGGACGCCGTCGGTCGGGACCGGTACGCGCTCTGGTCGCGCTACTTCCTCGGTTCCACCGTGGACCTCGAGGAGACGTACGCCTGGGGCCTCGACGAGCTCGCCCGGATCGTCACGGAGCAGCGAGAGGTGTCGCGGCAGATCGCTGGCCCCGACGCCACCGTCGCTGAGGCCGTGGCGGTCCTCGATGCGGACCCGACCCGCATGCTGCACGGGACCCGGGCTCTGCAGGCGTGGATGCAGGACACCGCGGACGCCGCGATCGCAGCCTTGGACGGAGTGCACCTCGACATCCCCGGACCGGTGCGCACCCTGGAAGCCTGCATCGCACCCACGCACTCCGGCGGGATCTACTACACGCCGCCGAGCGACGACTTCTCGCGCCCCGGCCGCATGTGGTGGTCCGTGCCGGCGGGCGTGGAGGAGTTCACCACGTGGCGCGAGACGACGACCGTCTACCACGAAGGCATCCCGGGCCACCACCTGCAGTTCGGACAGGCGGTGTTCCGTCGGGACACGCTGAACCGGTGGCGCCGGCTCGGCTGCTGGGTGTCGGGCCATGGCGAGGGCTGGGCCCTCTATGCGGAGCGGCTCATGGCCGATCTCGGGTTCCTGGACGACCCGGGGGACCGCCTCGGGATGCTCGACGGTCAGCGGCTCCGCGCCGCCCGTGTCGTCGTGGACATCGGCGTCCATCTCGGGCTGCCGTTCCCGGCACACCTGGGTGGGGACGGTCCGTGGGACGCCGCGAAGGCCTGGGAGTTCCTTCGCGGCAACGTCGCCATGTCCGACGAGGTCCTGCGGTACGAGCTCGACCGGTACCTGGGCTGGCCCGGTCAGGCACCGTCGTACAAGGTCGGCCAGCGCCTGTGGGAGCAGGCGCGAGACCGCGCCGCACTCGTCGCGCGGGAACGCGGCGCCGAGCTCGACCTGCGGGCGTTCCACGCCCGAGCCCTCGACCTCGGCTCAGTTGGTCTGGACGTGCTGGCGGACGCGCTGACCTGATCAGGCCAGCAGGCGGCTCCCGTACTTCAGCACGATCGAGGCTGCCAGCAGCACGATCCACGTCACCAGCAGGTAGGCGTCGACATCGCTCCGCACCATCTCCAGCAGACGGCGCTGGAGCCGTCTCGGCAGGTAGAGGTTGTCCTGCAGCACGTTCGCGTGCAGGAGCGTCGCGAACGAGACGGTCGTCGCGAGCATCACGAGCAGGCACCACGGGCACAGGGCCCCGATCACGAACATCGACTGCGAGAACAGCCAGTACGCGAACCCGAGCGCGATCGTGTACATGAGCTGCGCCCCGAGCATGAACCACCGCGGGAACCGCACGCCGGCCATGCCGGCCACGGCGATGGTCATCACGACCGGTGCGAATGCCACGCCAAGGAACGCGTTCGGGAAGCCGAGCAATGCCGCCTGCCACGAGTTCCCGACCGTGCCGCACGAGATCACCGCGTTGACGTTGCAGGTCAGGGCGGCGTTCTTGTTGCCAGCGAGGATCACCGCATCGTTGGACAGGACGAACGACCCGAGCAGGCTCAGGGCCGCGGCGACCAGCATCACGCCGAAGATCCAGCCGTTCGAGTGACGCCAGCCCGAGGGCAGGTCGTCCTCGGCCTCCGGGGTCCCCCGATCCGGATCGGTGGGCTCGGCGGGGCGCTGTGCGGCACGGCTCGCGTTCGGCATGCCTCATTCTGACCTCTCCGACGGCGGGCACGCGAGCGCCGTCCCGCGTGCGCCGCGTACCCTCGCTGCTCGTGACCCGACTGCTGCTGGCCTCCGCCTCCCCCGCGCGCCGCGCGACCCTCGTCGCCGCCGGGATCGACCCGCTCGTCGCTGTCTCCGGCGTGGACGAGGACGCGGTGCTCGCCGCGGCGACGACGCGCTTCGGGTCGCTCGAGCCGGCCGACGCCGTCCTGGTCCTCGCGCAGGCCAAGGTCGAGGCGGCCGCCCGTGGGCTGTCCGACGGGTCGCTCGAGGCGACGGGGTCGACCGCCACCGCCGGTGACGAGCTCCCGGAGGCCGACGACGAGTGCACGGGAGCGATCCTCCTCGGGTGCGACTCGATGCTCGAGATGGACGGCGCCATCCTCGGGAAGCCGCTCGACGCCTCCGACGCCGTCGCCCGCTGGCGGGCGATGCGCGGACGCACCGGGGTCCTGCACACCGGTCACTGGCTGATCGACGACCGCTCCGTCGCGGCCGGTGGTACCCGCGGCACGCTCGGGGCGACCTCGTCGACGACCGTGCACTTCGCCGACGTCTCCGATGCCGAGATTCACGCGTACGTCGGTACCGGCGAGCCGCTGTCGGTCGCGGGAGCGTTCACGATCGACGGGCTCGGCGGCGCGTTCATCTCCGGCATCGAGGGGGACCACCACGGCGTCGTCGGGCTGAGCCTGCCCCTGCTCCGGGAGCTGCTCGGTGAGATCGGCGTCGCGATCACCGACCTCTGGACGCCATGACGAGGCGAGCATCCCGGGCGCCCGCCCGCCCGGGATGCTCCGGCACGCAGCGGGTCCGGCAGCCCGGTGGCAGCCCCCGGCGGCGCCGAGCCGGCGGTTCCAGCGACCGCCGACCCTGTCAACCTTTGTCAATCAGGAACAACATCGCGCCGCACGACCCGTGCCACACCTGCCGAAACTGTGGGGTTCCTCCAAGTCTCGCCACACCCGGTTGGGCACTCCCCCAATCTTGTCCGCGTGCTCGGCGTCGAGGGTGATCGACCTACCTCGTCGCGTTACGGTGAGCCGTGCCCGTCATCTCGAAGGTCCTCATCGCGAACCGCGGTGAGATCGCCGTCCGCATCGCCCGTGCGTGCCGCGACGCCCGCATCGCGTCGGTCGCCGTGTACGCCGACTCCGATCGCGAGTCGCTGCACGTCACCCTCGCCGACGAGGGGTACGCCCTCGACGGTGCCCGTGCCGCTGAGACGTACCTCGACATCAGCAAGCTGCTCGACGTCGCACGACGGTCCGGCGCGGATGCGGTGCACCCGGGATACGGGTTCCTCGCGGAGAACGCGGCGTTCGCGCAGGCCGTGATCGACGCCGGCCTGGTGTGGATCGGGCCGCCGCCGTCGGCGATCGACGCGCTCGGCGACAAGGTGAGCGCCCGGCACATCGCCCAGCGTGCCGGTGCGCCGCTCGTCGCGGGGACCGCTGACCCGGTCGCCGACGCGAGCGAGATCCACGCGTTCGCCGCAGTGCACGGACTCCCGGTCGCGATCAAGGCCGCGTTCGGCGGCGGCGGTCGCGGGCTGAGGGTCGCGCGCACGGTCGAGGAGATCGACGGGCAGTTCGACTCGGCCGTTCGTGAGGCGGTCGCGGCGTTCGGTCGCGGGGAGTGCTTCGTCGAGCGGTATCTCGACCGGCCGCGGCACGTCGAGACCCAGTGCCTCGCGGACGCGCACGGCACGGTGGTCGTGGTGTCGACGCGCGACTGCTCGCTCCAGCGGCGCCACCAGAAGCTCGTGGAAGAGGCGCCGGCACCGTTCCTCTCCGAGGCGCAGAACGCCGAGCTCGTCGCGTCGTCGGTCGCGATCCTGCGCGAGGCCGGCTACGTCGGCGCCGGGACGTGCGAGTTCCTCGTGGGCTCCGACGGCACGATCTCGTTCCTCGAGGTCAACACCCGGCTCCAGGTCGAGCACCCGGTCACCGAGGAGGTCAGCGGCATCGACCTCGTCCGTGAACAGCTCCGCATCGCCTCGGGCGAGCGGCTCGGCTACGACCACGTCGAGACGCGCGGCCACTCCTTCGAGTTCCGGATCAACGGCGAGGACCCCTCCGCCGGGTTCTTGCCCGCACCGGGGCGGATCACCGCCCTGAACCTGCCTTCCGGACCCGGCGTCCGGGTGGACTCGGGGGTCGTCGAGGGCGACACGGTGTCCGGTGCGTTCGACTCCATGATCGCCAAGCTCGTCGTCACGGGCGCGACGCGCACCCAGGCCGCAGAGCGGGCTCGGCGCGCACTGGCCGAGCTCGAGGTGTCCGGGATCCCGACCGTCGTCCCGTTCCACCGGGCCGTGATGGACCACGAGGCATTCGTCCCCGCCGACCCCGACGAGCCCTTCCGGGTCCACACGCTGTGGATCGAGACGGAGTTCGCCGACCAGCTCGCGACCCTCGCCGCCGACGCGCCGTCGAGCAGCCCGGCCTCCGAAGAGCCGGGCGCGATGGAGCGGGTGGTCGTCGAGGTCGGGGGCAAGCGCCTGGAGGTCGTGATACCGGCAGGCCTGGCTCTCGGCGGCGGGCGCGGTCGATCGGGCGCGGTCGCGCGTCGACCCGTGCGACGAGCGACGACGCGTCTGAGCGCGTCCCACGGCACCGGTCTGACGTCTCCGATGCAGGGAACCATCGTGAAGGTCGCCGTCGAGGACGGTGCCGCGGTGATCGAGGGCGACCTCGTGGTGGTGCTGGAGGCGATGAAGATGGAGCAGCCGCTCCTCGCCCACCGCTCCGGCACGGTGCGGGGGCTCGCCGCCGCGGTCGGCGCGAGCATCAGCGCAGGCACGACGATCTGCGAGATCCTCGACTGACCCGAGAGCGCGCGACGCGCCAGCCCTCCCGCGGTTGCTCGGCGCCGTCGGACGCCGCTGGGCGCTGACGGTCGTTCTTGGTGGACCCCTGGGGAGTACGGGTCGATCATGGCAGGCTCATGCCATGCCACGTTCCCAGGACGGTGACCTGCCCTCCGCCCCCCGTCCGCCGATGCGCCCTCCGCACCCGGGAGACGGGTGGGTGGCGTGCTCGTGCGGCCGACGTCACTGGGGCCTCCACGGTGCCGCCGGCCTGCTTCTCGCGCGGCGCAACGCCGCAGGGGCAGTCGAAGCCGTGGTGCTTCAGCACCGGGCCCTGTGGAGCGACCAGGGTGGGACGTGGGGCATCCCGGGTGGTGCGCGCGGTCCCGCCGAGACCGTGCTCCAGGCCGCGCTGCGCGAGGCCGCCGAGGAGGCGGGAATCGACGCTGCTGCCGTCCGGGTGCTCGGTGAGCACGTGCTCGACCACGGCGCCTGGAGCTACACGACGGTGCTCGCCGAGGTCGCCGGTGCCGTGACGCCGCGACCGACGGATGCGGAGAGCCTCGAGACCGCCTGGATCGGTCGAGACGGCGTGGCCAGCCTGCCCCTGCTCCCGGCGTTCGCGGCCGCGTGGCCCGGACTTCTCGAGAGGCTCGACACGACGGGACACGACACCGGGCGCCTTCAGGAGCTCAGCGACCCCGCCCGCTGAGCGCTGCGCGGGTGATCGGCTTCGCCCGACGCACCCTCGCCGCCTGTTCGCCGACCACCTCATCGGCCTGCACGAAGGCCCGGAGGTCGCCCTCGTCGTCGGGATCCTCTCGATCGCCACCGTCGCCCTGGTCACCTGGACGATCGTCTGGACGGGCAGCACGGCACGTCACCTCCGGACGGACCTCCAGCACCCGCTCGACGGAGCGCGGTGGACCGAGGCGAAGAATCGGATCACGCTCGGCCCGGCCGCCGTCCGGTGGAGCCGGCTCGGGGCTGTCGGCCGTGCCGCGAGCGGTACCGCACGACGCCCATCTCGCCGGCCCCGACCGCGCGTTCATCGGCGAGGGACTGCACGGCTGAGCGGTAGCGTGACGGCCGTGAGCACTGACGCGATCGACCTGACGAGCCCGCCGGACCGTGGCGTCGCGACGCGTCTCGCTCTCGTAGCGGTCGTCACGACGCTGACCCTCGAGCTCGTGCGTTCCAGCGGCGTCCTGCTCGACCGGGCCTTCGCGGCGGGGGCGCTGCCCGCGGCGTCGACCGCGGTCGTGACCTACGTGGCGGCTGGGCTCCTGGCGACCCTTCTCCTCGTCGTCGCCGGGTCGCGGTCCGTGACGGGCCGGACGTCCGGGTTCCCGTCCGGTCGCGTCGTGCTCGCCGGCACCGGCTCTCTCGGCGTGCTGCGGCTCGTGGTCCAGTCGCTCGACGGAGCGCCCAGGTTCGGGCTCGGGCTGACCGCCGCCGCGCTCGCGGTCGCCGTCCTGACTCTCACGGTGGCCTTCGTCGCAGCACGCCCCAACGGCGGGCACCAGGCTGCCCTCGGCCTGACGCTCGGCATCGGGACGAGCGTCGGTCTCCAGCTGGCGCTCGGGACGTGGGATGCCTACTGGCGTCACACCCCACTCGGGTGGACGGTGACGGCGATCCTCGTGGTCGCCGCGGTCCTGCTCGCACGCCTGGTCAGCACCGAGACCGTCGGCGGTCGGCCGCGGCGGTTGTGGGTGCTCGGTCCGTACCTCGCCCTCGCGACGATGATCCTGGCGAACCCCGCGTTCGCGTCGTCCCAGGACGGCACCCGGCTCCCCTGGGCCGGCGGCGCCCTGGTCGTCATGGCCGCGGTCGGGTTCCTCCTCCTGCTCTCGCCGAACCGGCTCACCGCAGGGTTCCGCGCGGCGAGCTCGGTCCTCCTTCCGATCGCGATCGCCGGGTCCTTCTGGTCGCACGGCCCCGTCGTGCTCCTCTGCTTGGCGATCGCCCAAGCCGCCGCGGCGGTCACCCTCGCGACCGCTCTGGGGAGCCGCCGCTCGGCACCACCGACGCTCTCCCGCACCGCGACGGTGAGCGGCGTGATCGGTCTCGGGACGATCCTCCCGCTCCTCGGGTACCAGCTCGACTACGACGTCCCGCTCGGCTTCCCGAACTCCTGGGTGGTCGTCGTCGCCGCGGTCACCGTCGCCGGTGCCGGGCTCCGGCTGCGCACCCCAGCGCCGCCCGGCGGTCTCGCGACCGGGCCGGCGGGGGCGCCCTCCGGCTCCGGCACGATCAGACCGGAACGGGTCCCGGTCACCATCAACCCGCTACGCCTCCTGGTGCTCCCGGCGGTCGCGCTGGCGGTGACCGGCCTGTGGGTCTGCGCACCCACCGAGGCCGTGCCGGCCACGACTGCGGGCACGTCGGTCCGGCTCCTCGACTGGAACCTGCACTACGGGGTCTCACCCGACACGTCGGTGGACCTCGACCTGATCGCCCGGACGATCGAGGCGCAGCACCCGGACGTCGTCACGCTTCAAGAGGTCTCGCGCGGCTGGGTCATGGGGGGTGGCGCCGACATGGGCACCTGGTTGTCCCATCGGCTGGGCATGCAGATGGTGTTCGTCCCGGCGGCCGATCGCCAGTTCGGGAACGTCATCCTGTCCCGGTCGGGCCTGTCCGACGTCACGACCACGACGCTCCCGTACGGGGAAGGTCCCCAGCAGAGGTCGGCGGTCTCGGCGACGGTGACGCTCCACGGCGGGACACCGCTGCGGGTCACGTCCGTGCACCTCCAGCACCGCGCGGGGAACACCGCGACACGCCTCACCGAGATCACGGCACTTCTCGCGGCCCAACCGAGCACCACCGCGCGGGTGATCGGCGGCGACCTGAACGCCGAGCCCGGGTCGGTCGAGATCGGGGCCCTCACCGGAGCGGGGTGGTCGAGCGCCCTCGACGTCGCGGGAGGGCCCGCCGGGTCGGCCGCGCGGACGTCGCCGAGCGGCGCACCTGTCACCCGGATCGACTGGATCCTCGGGCAGCAGGTCACCTTCACCCATGCGACGGTCCTGACCGACCCGCGCACCTCCGACCACCTCCCGGTCGTTGCGACCGTGACGGCAGCGCCCTGATCGGAACGACGGCCCCCGGCCCTCGGTCCAGCGCCGATCAGGACTCGTCGACGCGGTGCAGCATGCGCGCCACCTCGGCGATCGACCCCGAGAGCGACGGGTACACCGTGAACGCCGCCGCGATGTCGTCGACGGTCATCCGGTGGGAGACCGCGAGCGTGATCGGGAACACGAGCTCGCTCGCCTGGGGCGCCACCACGACACCGCCGAGCACGACGCCCGAGAGCGGGTGGGCGAACAGCTTCACGAACCCCTCCCGCAAGCCGAGCATCTTGGCCCGCGGATTGCGCGCGAGCGGCAGCATCGTCGTGACGTACGGCAGGCCCTGGTCGAGCAGATCGACCTCGCTGTACCCGACGGTCGCGATCTCGGGCGCCGTGAAGATGTTCGCGGCGACGTCGCGCAGCACCATCGGCGCCACGGCATCGCCGAGGGCGTGCGACATCGCCGTGCGGCCCTGCATCGCGGCCACCGAGGCCAGCGGGAGGACCCCGGTGCAGTCGCCGGCTGCGTAGATGCCACGCACGCTCGTACGCGAGACCCGGTCGACCTCGACGTGACCGGACGGCCGCAGGCGCACCCCGGCCTTCTCGAGGCCGAGACCTGACGTGCTGGGCACCGAGCCGACGGCCATCAGGACGTGCGAGCCGCGCACCACCCGTCCGTCGGCGAGCGTGACCTCGACGCCGTCGGCGGTCCGGACCGCCGACTCGGCCCGCGAGCGCGCCATCACGGTCATCCCCCGCGCGGTGAAGACCTCCTCGAGCAGCGCAGCCGCATCGGCGTCCTCCCCGGGCAGCACGTGATCGCGGCTCGACACCAGGACGACCTCCGAGCCGAGGGCACGGTAGGCGCCGGCGAACTCGGCGCCCGTGACGCCCGAGCCGACGACGATCAGCCGCTCCGGCATCGAGCGGAGGTTGTAGACCTGGGTCCAGGTGAGGATCCGCTCGCCGTCCGGGACCGCCGTCGGGAGCACACGCGGCGTCGCTCCGGTGGCGATCAGCACGACGTCGGCCGGGAGCACCTCCTCGGAGCCCGCCGCGGCACCACGCGCCCCGACGACCACCGCACGCGACCCGTCCAGGCGGGCCGTGCCGTGGATCGTCCGGACACCCTCGCGCTCGAGGCGACCGCGGATGTCCGCGGACTGCGCCGCAGCGAGCGCGAGCACCCGGTCGTTGACCGCGGCGAGGTCGACCCACGGCCCGGGCCCTGCTGCGGCGCCTGACGTCACGGCGATCCCGAGGTCGCCGGCCCGGTCCGCGAGCGTCATCCACTCGGCCGTCGCGATGAGGGTCTTCGACGGGACCACGTCGGTCAGCACCGCGGCGCCACCCCACCCCGCCTGCTCGACGATCGTCACCTCGGCACCGAGACGGCGCGCCACCAGAGCGGCCTCGTACCCGCCAGGGCCTCCGCCGACGATCACGACGCGTGCCGGCTGCGGGCCGGCCGCCGGGGTGCCGGGCACCGGTGCGGAGGAAGGAGTGGTCACGTGCCCCATTCTGCCGTCCGCACCGGCGCTCCGAGCGGACGCGCCCCGGTCGACCGTCGCGTCTGCGCAGGTGTGCGCGCCGCGCGCGGGCTAGCCTCGGGCACATGGATGTGACTCCCTCCCCCGACATCGACCTCGTGGGGACCGACCCGTTCGAGGTGGCGCGCGAGGCCGCGGCCTACCTCTCCGACGCCACCGGCGTCCCGCGCCACGACATCGCCCTCGTCCTCGGCTCGGGCTGGGGCGGGGCGGCGGATCTCCTCGGCGAGACCGTCGCGGAGGTGGTCAGCTCCGAGGTGCCGGGGTTCTCTGCGCCTGCCGTCGACGGGCACGTCGGCACGATCCGGTCGGTACGGATCACCGACCACCGTTCCGGCGACGTGACGCATGCTCTCGTGCTCGGTTCGCGCACCCACCTGTACGAGGGGAGGGGCGTCCGACGCGTCGTCCACGGCGTGCGGACCGCGGCCGCCACCGGAGCACGAGCCGTCGTCCTGACGAACGGCTGCGGTGGGTTGAACTCATCGTGGGGACCGGGAACCCCCGTCCTGATCAGCGACCACATCAATCTCACGGCCACCTCCCCGCTCGAGGGCGCGACGTTCGTCGACCTCACCGACCTGTACTCGACACGGCTGCGGTCCGTCGCCCACGAGGTCGAGCCCGGCCTCGCCGAGGGCGTGTACGTCCAGTTCCGGGGCCCGCACTACGAGACGCCGGCGGAGGTCCGCATGGCGGGGGTGCTCGGCGGTGACCTCGTCGGCATGTCGACCACGCTCGAGGCGATCGCAGCGCGTCACGTAGGGCTCGAGGTCCTCGGGATCTCCTTGGTCACCAACCTCGCTGCCGGGATCAGCGCGGCACCCCTGTCGCACGCCGAGGTCATCGAGGCAGGGGCCGCCGCGGGCCCCCGCATCAGCTCACTGCTCGCCGCCATCGTCCGGAGGATCTGACCATGACCAGCACCGACGCAGCAGACAACTGGCTGCGGCTGGCCGACGACGTCCGGGCCTGGGTCGTCGACGACCCCGACCCGTCCACCGCCGACGAGCTCGCCGCCCTCCTCGACGTCGCCGTGCAGGCGCCGGCAACGACCGACGACCCGCACGCGGCGCGGCAGCGCGCCCGGGTCGCGGAGGCCCGCGCCGACCTGGCCGAGCGCTTCAGCGGGCTCCTCGAGTTCGGGACCGCGGGGCTGCGCGGGGCCATGGGCGGCGGACCGCACCGGATGAACCGCGCCGTGGTGATCCGCGCGGCGGCAGGGATCGCCGCGTTCCTCAACGGCGTCCTCGCCGGTGCCGAGCGCCGACCCCGCATCGTCATCGGCTACGACGCACGCCACCACTCGGCACGCTTCGCCGAGGACACCGCGGCGGTCATGGCCGCGGTCGGGATCGAGGCGCTCATCCTCCCCTCACCACTGCCGACACCGGTGCTCGCCCATGCGGTCCGGCACCTCGACGCCGACGCCGGGGTGATGGTCACCGCGAGCCACAACCCGGCTCAGGACAACGGCTACAAGGTGTACCTCGGCGGCCGTGTCGTGACGGACGCGGGGCAGGGGGCGCAGATCGTCCCGCCGTACGACGCCGCCATCGCCGCCGAGATCGCGCGGGTGCACTCGGTCGCGTCTGTCCCTCGGGCGACCGCCGGCTGGACCGTGCTCGGGAACGACCTGGTCGAGGAGTACATCGCGGCCGTCGTCGCCCTGGCCGACGCGGGTCCGCGGACCCTGCGGATCATCCTGACCCCGCTGCACGGTGTCGGCGGCCGGGTGGCCTCGACCGTGCTGCGCCGCGCGGGCTTCACCGACGTCATGCTCGTCCCGGAGCAGGCGGACCCGGACCCGGACTTCCCGACGGTGCAGTTCCCGAACCCCGAGGAACCCGGCGCGATCGACCTCGCCCTGGCGCTCGCGTACGCGACCAACGCCGACATCGTCCTCGCGAACGACCCCGATGCCGATCGGTGCGCGGTCGCGGTCCGTGACCCGCGCGCCCGGACGTATCACGGGGCCGACGGCGCTCGCGCCGAGGGATGGCGCATGCTGCACGGGGACGAGGTCGGCGCACTCCTGGGCGAGCTCGTCGCCTCTCGGCTCGCGCCTGCCGGAAGTCCCGATCCTGTCACGACGAGCGACCGACCCGTTCTCGCGAGCTCGATCGTGTCGTCCCGGTTGCTGGCCCGGATCGCCGCCGACCACGGGCTGCGGCATGCGGCCACGCTCACGGGCTTCAAGTGGATCTCCCGTGTGGAGGGCATGACGTTCGGCTACGAGGAGGCCCTCGGCTACTGCGTCGCGCCCGAGCTCGTCCGCGACAAGGACGGCATCAGCGCCGCCCTCCTGATCGCCCAGCTCGCGGCGCGCCTCAAGACCGAGGGTCGCACCCTCCTCGATGTCCTGGACGACCTCGCGCGTCGGCACGACCTCCACCTCACCGATCAGCTCGCCGCACGGTTCGCCGAGCTCGAGCAGATCCCGGCGACCGTCGCGAGGATCCGCCAGTCGCCGCCGACGTCACTCGGCGGGTCACCCGTGACCAGCCTCGTCGACCTGTCGACCGGGGTCGACGGGCTGCCGGCGACCGACGGGCTGAGGTTCGAGATGGCTGACGACACGCGCGTCGTCATCCGGCCGAGCGGCACCGAGCCGAAGGTGAAGTGCTATCTCGAGGTGATCGAACCGCTCGCACGTGACGCCTCGGACGAGGCCGTCGGTGCCGCCCGGGCGGGTGCCCGTCATCGGCTGGACGGCCTCAAGACGGAGCTCGCTGCCCTCCTCGGCCTGTAGGACCACTCGGCCTGC
>JAKBFW010000002.1:12527-49196 GCA_021833345.1 Pseudomonadota bacterium
CGAGCCCGTCGAGCCCGTCGAGCACAGTCGCGGTGCCGGAGAGCCCGAGGCGGGTCGCCCCGGCCGCCACCATCTCGAGGGCCGCGTGTGCGGTCCGGATGCCGCCGGACGCCTTGACGCCGAGCCGGCCACCGACGGTCGCCGCCATCAGCGACACGGCATGGACGCTCGCGCCACCGGCAGGGTGGAAACCCGTCGAGGTCTTGACGAAGTCCGCACCAGCAGCCTCGGCCGCGCGGCAGGTCCCGACGATCTCGTCGTCCGACAGCGCAGCGGACTCGATGATCACCTTGAGCACCGTGGGGTGAGGGACCGCGTCCCGCACGGCCGCGACGTCCGCCTGCACCGACGCGAAGTCTCCCGCCCTGGCCGCACCGAGGTCGATGACCATGTCGACCTCGTGCGCGCCGTCCCGCACGGCAAGCGACGCCTCGGCTGCCTTGATCGCGCTGTGGTGCTTGCCCGAGGGGAAGCCGCAGACGGTGGCGATCCGCAGGTCGGAGCCCGCGGGCACGTCGACCGGGAGCACTGACGGCGAGACGCACACCGAGTACGTCCCGAGCGCGACAGCCTCGGCGATCAGCGCCGCGACGTCCGCGGGGGTCGCCTCGGGCTTGAGGAGCGTGTGGTCGACGAGCCGAGCAAGGTCGGTCCGATCGAGGCTGCTGGTGCTGCTCACTGGGGTCTCCGTTCGTCGTGGTGCTGCGGGTGGTCTCGGTGCTGCGGCTCCGTGTCCTCAGGAGCGGCGGCCTGGTGACGCGCTGTGCCGTCCGGTCGACCGGGGGGACGAGCCGTCGATCCGGTCGACGAGGGCCTGCCGGTCGTCGTGGTGCAGGAAGCTGCTCCGGGCCGCGGTGAGCGCGACGTCCCGCAGGTCGCCGGGCGACCACCCCGCGTCCTCGACGAGGCGCGCCAGCTCGCGCGGCATCGACGTGCCGGACTGGAGCCGGTTGTCGGTGTTCACCGTCACGGCGAAGCCCAGGTGCTTGAGCAGGGTGATCGGGTGGTCGACCAGCGAACGTGCCGCGCCCGTCTGCATGTTCGACGTCGGGCACACCTCGAGCGCGACCTGGTGGTCCCGCACCCAGTGCGCGAGGTACCCGAGCCGCGCACTCTCCGCCTGCTCGCGGATCGAGGCGCCCGCCGGGGCACCGATCTCGATGTCGTCGACGATCCGGACGCCGTGACCCAGCCGGCTCGATCCCGCCTGGTGCAACGCGGCGGCGACCGACCCGAGACCGTCGGCCTCGCCCGCATGGACGGTGACCGGGAAGCTCGCCTCCCGCAGACGCTGGAAGGCCGACAGGTGCCGCGTCGCGGGGAACCCGCGCTCCGGCCCGGCGATGTCGAACCCGACCACGCCGCGGTCCCGGTTCGCGAGCGCGAGGTCGGCCACCTCGTCCCACCGGTCGAGCTGGCGCATGGCGGTGACGAGCGTCCCCACGGTGATCGAGCGGCCTGCTGCTGCGGCCTCGGCGATCCCGTCCGCGAACCCCTGCTGCACGGCGTCGAGGACGTCCTGCAGATCGAGGCCTCGCGTCGTGTGGAGCTCGGGAGCGAACCGCTCCTCGACGTGCACGACACCGTCGGCGGCGAGGTCGACGATCGCCTCCCGGGCGACGCGCCGAAGCCCGTCGGCGGTCTGCATCACTGCGAGCGTCACCTCGAACGTGCGGAGGTACTTCTCGAGCGAACCGGTGCCGACCCCGTCGACGACCTCCGCGCCGGCCTCGTGGGTGAACCAACGCGCGAGCTCGGCGGGGTCGTGCGTCGGCAACGACAGACCCGTCTGCTCCGCGAGCTCGACGATCGTCGTCGGGCGCAGACCACCATCGAGGTGGTCGTGCAGCAGAACCGTGGGAAGCGCGGCGATCCAGCGCGCGGCCGTCTCGTCCGCGTCATCCGTGCCGGCGGAGTCAGCGAGGTCGGCGGTCATGCGCCCACCGTAGCCGGGGGTCGGACCGGCAGCAGCGCCCAGTCGACGTGGGACCAGCCGCCGAGCGCGGGACTCGGCCCGTGCGGGTCCGCGAGGTTCTCGACCGCGACCTCGTGCACCCGACCCTCGGACGGCTCGTACAGCCCCACCCGATCGCGCTCGTGCCGCGTGAGCAGCACGACGTGCCGCGGGAGCGCCGTCGCGATCCCCGACGCCAGGTCGCCGCCGACGTAGAGAGGGACCGGGATCCCGCGGTCGAGCGCACGCGTCGCGCGAGCGAGCACGGCCGCGACCTCGCCGGCCCGGGAGTCGTCCACGAGGAGCGAGCGGTAGACGACCCCGGACCGGCGTGCGACCGCGGCCGCACCCCACGGAGGTGTGCCGAGGCCCGACGGCCACGGGAGCCCGAGCACCGCGCCGCGGGTGCTCCGAGCCTTCACGGCCTGCTGGACCGCACCGAACCGCGCAGCCGCCGTGGCGTCAGGATCGCTGCCGGGTGACGCGTCGAGCGCCGGGTCGACGCCCTCGAGCTCGGGCGGGCGATGGCCGCCGCACGTCGCCCCGGCCGCCAGCCACAGCGCGAGCAGCGGGTCCCCCGCCGCCGCGAGCATGACGAGCACGGCCGATCCGCACGTCGTCCGGTCGGTCTGACGCGCGGCCGCCGTCCCCCACCTCAGCACGGTGCTGCCGGGATCCGGCCGCAACGGCTCCCCCACCTGCGCCCGGGTCCGGGCATCGAGTGACGGCCACCGCGCACGCAGCTCGGCACAGGCCGCGGGTGGCGCACCGGCCGACCGCGCGCGTCGCACCACGGTCTCGACGTCGACGGGCGGTGCCACCGCACCTGGCACCGCCGCTGCGCGCCCGGTGCGTCCGTCCCACCTCGAGACGGCACCGCCGAAGCCGACGCCCCGCAGCAGCGAGGTGAGCTGCAACGCCAGCGTCATCCGACGGCGATCCGGTCGATGACCAGCGGGGACCGTGCCGGACGCGACCCGCCCGGGGCGATCGTGATCGCCGCGACGGCGGCCTCCCGTGCGCGCTCGAACCGCTCCGGGGTGTCGGTGTGCAACGTCATGACCACGTCTCCGGCACGCACGAGCGCCCCCGGCTTGACGTGCATCTCGACGCCCGCACCGGCCTGCACCGGGTCCTCCTTGCGGGCGCGGCCGGCGCCGAGCCGCCAGGCGGCGATCCCGACCGCATACGCGTCGAGCCCCACGAGGACGCCGTCCGCCGGCGCGAGCACCTGCTCCGACTCGCGTGCGGACGGGAGGCGCGCGTCCGGGTCGCCACCCTGCGCCGAGATCATCGCGCGCCAGACGTCCATCGCGCGACCGTCGGCCAACGCGGCAGCAGGGTCCACGTCCGGCCGACCGGCCCCGGCGAGCATCTCCCGCGCGAGCGCGATCGTCAGCTCGACCACGTCGGGCGGGCCACCACCGGCGAGCACCTCGACCGACTCGCGGACCTCGAGCGCGTTGCCGGCCGTCAGCCCGAGCGGCGTGGACATGTCGGTGAGGAGCGCAACGGTGCGCACCCCGGCATCGGTCCCGAGCTCGACCATCGTCCGCGCGAGCTCGCGCGCACGCGCCTCGTCCTTCATGAACGCGCCCGAGCCGACCTTGACGTCGAGCACGAGCGAGCCTGTCCCCTCGGCGATCTTCTTGCTCATGATCGAGCTGGCGATCAGCGGGATGGCCTCGACCGTGCCGGTCACGTCGCGCAGCGCGTACAGCTTGCGGTCGGCGGGAGCGAGCCCGGAGCCCGCCTGGCAGATCACCGCACCCACGTGCTCGAGCTGCGCGACCATCTCCTCGTTGCTCAGCGCGGCGCGCCAGCCCGGGATCGACTCGAGCTTGTCGAGCGTGCCGCCGGTGTGGCCGAGCCCGCGACCGGAGAGCTGAGGGACAGCCACCCCGAAGACCGCGACGAGCGGCGCGAGCGGCAACGTGATCTTGTCGCCGACACCACCCGTCGAGTGCTTGTCGGCGGTCGGCCGCGAGAGCTGCGAGAAGTCCATGCGCTCACCCGACGCGATCATCGCGGCGGTCCAGCGCGCGATCTCGGCTCGATCCATCCCGTTCAGCAGGATCGCCATGTTGAGGGCGGACATCTGCTCCTCGGCGACGACGCCTCGCGTGTACGCGTCGATCACCCAGTCGATCTGCTGGTCGCTCAGTCGCCGCCCGTCACGCTTGGTGACGATGACGTCGACCGCGTCGAAGGCCTCGTGGCTCATCTGTGCTCCTTGCTGCTGCTGGGTGCGGCTGGGTGCGGCTGGGTGCGGCTGGACAGCTGACGACCGGCTCACGACCGGTCGCGCAGGTCGTCCGGTCCGAAGGCGTCCGGCAGCACCTCGCTCATCGGCCTGATCCCGCTCACCGAGTCGACGAGCAGGTCGGCGCCCCCGTGCTCCCACAACAGCTGACGGCAGCGCCCGCACGGCATGAGCGCGTTCCCCTGGCCGTCGACGCAGGTGAAGGCGACCAGGCGCCCACCGCCGGAGACGTGCAGGCCCGACACCAGCGCGCACTCGGCGCACAGCGTCAGACCGTAGGAGGCGTTCTCCACGTTGCACCCGACGATCACGCGTCCGTCGTCGACCAGCGCGGCGGCGCCGACCGGGAAGTGCGAGTACGGCACGTAGGCGCGCGTCATCACCTCCTGCGCAGCGGCGCGCAGGACGCTCCAGTCGATGCCCGAGATGTCGGTCATGGCGGCGTCGGTCCCTCTCACTTGACGTACGGGATGCCCTCGGACGCGGGTGCGCGCACCCGGCCGACGAGGCCGGCGACGGCGAAGATCGTCACCGCGTACGGGGTCATCAACATGATCTGGCTCGGGATCGGGGTCCCGATGATCCCGAGCACGACCTGCAGGTTGTCGGAGAAGCCGAACAGCAGCGCCGCGGCGAGCGCGCCCTTGGGGCTCCAGCGTCCGAGGATCATCGCCGCGAGGGCGATGTAGCCCTTGCCACCGGTCATCTCCTTGCCGAAGGCGAGGCCCGCCGCGACGGTGAAGAAGGCCCCACCGAGCCCTGCGACCGCCCCGCCGAGCATCGTGTTCCGGATCCGGGTCCGGTTGACCTTGATCCCGACCGTGTCCGCGGCCAGCGGGTGCTCTCCGACCGAGCGCATCCGCAACCCCCACCGGCTCCGGAACAGCATGATCTGCAGCACGGCGACGACGACGTACATGAGATACACGAGGACGTTCTGCTGGAAGAGCACCGGTCCGAGGATCGGGATCTTCGCGAGGATCGGGATCGACAGGGTCGCGAGCCGAGGCGGCGAGTTCCAGGTCGCCGCGTTGTCCTTCATGACGGTCGAGAACAGGTAGCTCGTCACCCCGACGACCAGCACGTTCAGGACGACGCCGACGATGATCTGGTCGACGCGGTACCGGATCGAGAACAGGATGAGCAGGAGCGCCACGAGCACGCCGGCGATCGGCGCCGCGATCAGCCCGACGTAGGCGTTCTGGGTGAGCGTGCCCACGACCGCGGCCAGGAACGCACCGGCGAGCAGCTGACCCTCGATCGCGATGTTGATGATCCCGGAGCGCTCGCAGAGGAGACCCGAGAGCGAGCCGAAGACCAGCGGCGTCGCGAGGAACAGCGACCCCGCGAGCAGCCCCGTCACCGGCAGGGGGTTCGACTTGCCCGCGACGGCCCAGGTGAGCAGGGCCGCCACCTCGACGACCCCGAAGAGCGCCGGGAGCCACGGCCCGATCCGCCGACGCAGCCGGGTCGTCACGAACGAGAGGACGGCGACGGCCAGCGCGATCAGCGTCAGGGCGATCGCCGCGGACTTCGACGGGACCCGCACCGGCGCGATCGCGAAGAGGTCCGTGCCGGTCGAGAACGTGAAGGTGGTGAACCTCCCGCCGGCGGGGAGCACGCCGAACGCGACGAACGTGAGGAGCGCGAGCACCCCGTAGATGATCGGTGCACGCCAGCTGATCGGCGCGAGCGGAGAGGTGCGCAGCGTCGACGGGTCGGCTGCGGCGCCCTGCGGTGGCGCGGTCACGATGCTCACGCGGCGGCCTCCTTCACGGAACGGGTCGATCGACGGGACGAGCCGGACGACAGGCGGAACACCGACCGGACGAGCGGGGGTGCCGCGATGAACAGCACGATCAGTGACTGCACGACGAGCACGATGTCGATGGGCGTACCGGTGCGCGCCTGCATGGCGAACCCTCCCGCGCGCAACGCACCGAAGAGCAGCCCCGCCAGGAACGTCCCGAGCGGCTTGGACCGTCCGAGCAGCGCGACGGTGATCGCGTCGAAGCCGAAGCTCGCCGCGACGTCGATCGAGAGGACCTTCTCGGTGCCGAGCACCTGCGCCGAGCCGGCGAGCCCGGCCAGCGCACCGGCGATCACCATCACCCAGATGTAGTTCGTGTTCACCGAGATGCCGGCCGTGCGAGCCGCCTTCGAGTTGGCTCCCACCGCCCGGAAGCGGAACCCGATCGTCGAGCGGTCCATGAGCCACCACACGAACACCGTGGCCGCGATGGCCACCAGGAATCCGGCGTGCAGCCGGAACTGGCTGCCCAGAAGGTGCGGGTACAGCGCGGTCGCCTTGATGGGCGGGGAGATCGGGTTGTTGCTCCCCGGCCGCTGGAAGGCGGACGTCGTCAGCAGGTAGCCGATGAGGTAGACCGCGATGTTGTTGAGCATGATCGTGACGATCACCTCGTTGGCGCCGGTGCGGGCCTTGAGGAACCCGGCGATGCCGGCCCAGAGCCCGCCACCGATCGCCGCGCCGATCGCCGCGAGGAGCACGTGCAGCCCCACCGGCAGGTCGAAGGCGAACCCGATGTAGCCGCCGAACACCGCGCCGAGGATGATCTGGCCCTGGGCGCCGATGTTGAACATCCCCGCGCGGAAGCCGATCCCGAGTCCGAGCCCGGCCAGGATGATCGGCACCGAAACCGTCATCGTCTCCGTCAGCGGTTTGATCGCGCGCACGAAGGTCGGCGCGCCGGTGTCGAGGATCGACCCCTGGAACAGGGCGACGTACGCGCTCGTGACCGCGTGCCAGGCCGCGGAGAAGAAGTCGCTCGGTCGCGCGAACAGGTAGGTGGCGGTGCTCTGCACCGTGCTGTCGGCCGCAGCGATCAGGACGCCGGAGATCACCAGGGCGAGGACGATCGCGAGCGTCGTGACGACCCAGCTGCTCGAGAGCATCTCCCGCAGGAGCGTCTCGCCGCGGGACGGCTCGGGCGGCTCCGCGCTCGGCGGCACGGCCGGTACCGGTGCGGCCGCAGGTGCCGGTGCGTTGTCGCTCACGAGCGCTCCTCCTGGGTGGCGATGATGTCGGCGGCGCCCAGCGCGGTGTGGTGCTCGGCCGCCTGGACCTGGGCCTCCTCGAGCGGGACGCCGGCGAGCATGAGTCCCAGCACGTCGCGGTCGGTCTTCTGCGGCACGATGCCGACGATGCGGCCGCGATACAGCACGAGGATCCGGTCGGCGACGGCGAGCACCTCGTCGAGCTCGGTCGAGATGAGCAGCACCGGCGTGCCGACGTCCCGCTCGGCGATGATGCGCCGGTGGACGAACTCGATCGACCCGACGTCCAGCCCGCGGGTCGGCTGTGACGCGATGAGCAGCCGCAGCGGGCGGGACATCTCCCGCGCGAGCACGACCTTCTGCTGGTTCCCGCCCGAGAGCGTGCTGATCGGGTCCTGGACCGAGGTGAGCCGGACGTCGTACTCGTCGACGCGCTGCGTCGCGCTCGCCTCGACGGTGGCCGGGTCGAGCGAGATCCCCCGGGCGAACGGCGGACGGTCGTGCACGTCGAGGATGAGGTTCTCGGCGACCGAGAACGACGCGATGATGCCGTCGTCGGACCGGTCCTCGGGAATGTAGCCCACCCCTGCGCGGAGCGTGTCCCGCACCCCCGCACCGACGAGCTCGGTCCCGTCGAGCAGGACCGAGCCGGCCACCGGCTTCTGAAGCCCGAGGATCGCCCCCGCGAGCTCCGTCTGCCCGTTGCCCTGGACGCCCGCGACGGCCAGGATCTCCCCCCGCGCGACCTCGAAGGTGACGTCGTCGAGCTGCAGGACACCGGCATGGTCGATCACCGACAAGCCCGCCACGCGGAGCGCTGGCTCGCCGGGCTCGGCGGGCTTCTTGGTGACGCCGAGGTCGACGGAACGCCCGACCATGAGCGAGGCGAGCTCCGTCTCCGGTGCGCTCGGTGGTGCGCTGCCGACGACCTTGCCGCGGCGGATCACGGTGATCACGTCCGCGACGGCGCGGACCTCGCGGAGCTTGTGGGTGATGAAGACGATCGACGTCCCGGCGGCCTTGAGCTGGCGCATGATGCCGATCAGCTCGTCGGTCTCCTGGGGGGTGAGCACCGCGGTCGGCTCGTCGAGGATGAGCACGTTGGCGTCACGCGAGAGCGCCTTGATGATCTCGACGCGCTGCTGGGCGCCGACCGGAAGGTTCTCGATGAGCGCGTCGGGGTCGACGTCGAAACCGAAGCGGTCCGAGATCTCGCGGACCAGGCGCCTGGCGCGGGGAAGGTCGATCATCCGGGCACCTCGGACCGGCTCGTGGCCGAGCACGACGTTCTCGGCGACCGTGAACACGGGGACGAGCATGAAGTGCTGGTGCACCATCCCGATCCCGGCCGCCATGGCATCGCCCGGCCCGGCGAACGTGACCGGTGCGTCGTCGATGAGCACCTGACCCTCGTCCGGGTCGTATAGCCCGTAGAGCACGTTCATCAACGTGCTCTTCCCGGCACCGTTCTCGCCGAGGAGGGCGTGGATCTCTCCGGGCTCGACCACCAGGTCGATGTGGTCGTTCGCGACAAGACTGCCGAAGCGCTTGGTGATACCCCGCAGCTCGAGCTTCACGCGGCACTGCTCCTTCGTGGTGGTCCGTGGCTGCACCCTAGCCGGGCGGGGTGCCCCGGATGCCGCGCCCCACGAACCGATGGCCCAGGCAGGTGACCTGTCTGGGCCATCGGTTCGCGCGATGCCGTTCAGCCGCCGGTCGGCTGCTGATCAGCGGGCGTGTCAGGCGGGATGCCGGGGGTCAGTTCGAGCTCGTCGACGTGACCTTGAGGCTGCCGTCGATGATCGCCTTCTTCAGGTCCGCGACCTTGGTCTTGAGCGCGGCCGGGACCTGCGAGTCGAAGCTGTGGAACGGCGCGATGTCGATGCCGCCGTTCGCCAGCGTGCCGACGTAGGGCGTCGACGTGTACTTGCCGTCCAGGCCCTGCTTGACGGTGTCGTAGACCGACTGACCGATCTCCTTGATGACCGAGGTCAGGATGATGTCCTTGTACTCAGGGGCCGACAGGTACCAGTCCTGGTCGACGCCGATGATCTCGACGTTGCCGGCCGCCTTCGCGGCCGCCGCGGCGCCCAGCCCGACGGGACCGGCGACCGGCATGATGATGTCGGCGCCCTGGTCGATGAAGCCCTTCGCCAGGTTCTGGCCGTTGGCCTGGTTGTCGAAGTCGCCGGTGAACGAGCCCTTCTGCGTCGCCTTGGTCCAGCCGAGGACCTGCACGGACTTGCTGTTGTCGGTGTTGTACTGCGCGACGCCGTCGGCGAAGCCGTCCATGAAGATCGTGACGGACGGGAGCTGCATGCCACCGAAGGTCGCGACCTTCCCGGTCTTGGTCATACCGGCGGCGACGTAGCCCGCGAGGAAGGAGGCCTCCTGCGTGTTGAAGAGCAGCGGCTTGCCGTTCGTCAGCGTCACGGGCTTGAAGTTCGCGTCCGAGAACGCGCTGTCGACGAGCGCGAAGTTGATCTTCGGGTTCGCGTTCGCGGCGGTCTGGATCGCACCGGCCAGGTTGAAGCCGACGCCGATGATCAGGTCGCAGTTCTGCGAGACGAGGTTGTCGATGTTCGGCGTGAAGTCCGTCGACGCGGTGGACTCGACCTTGACCTCGGTGATGCCGAGGTCGGCCTTGGCCTTGTCGAGGCCCTCAGCACCCGACTGGTTGAACGACTTGTCCTGGAATCCACCGGCGTCCGAGACCATGCACGCCTTGTACTTCACGGCGGCCACGCTCGGGCTGCTGCCGGTCGACCCGGTCGGGGTGGTCGTGCTCGGCGCGCTGCCGCAGGCCGCGAGTGCGAGCGCCGCGATCCCGGCGAAAGCCGCCGTGCGAATGATGTTCTTCACGTAGAACTCCTGGTTCATCGATGGTCGGCCGAGGGGCGGACGCGAGCCGCGAACGGAGCAAACACATCCCCTGCGACCTGCGGCGTCGTCCCGGCTCGCATGCACCGAACAGTAGCGATCCCTGTGTGTCCCGTGTGTGACGCAGGGGCGGTTCGCGCGCTGTTCGTTATGCAGTCGGAATGTTCGACCGACCACTGGGACGGGCCGTCCCGGTGATCGGGACGGCGCCCGCGAGGAGCGCGCTCCTGACCAGCAGCAGGACCGCGAGCTCGATCGCTCGCTCGTCGACCTCCAGGTTGCCCTGATGGATGTCGAAGGTCCGCCCGCCGGGCGTTCGCGTCCCGAGTCGCGCCAACGCGCCGGGGACCCGGGTGAGGTACCAGGCGAAGTCCTCACCGCCGAGCGACTGCTCCGTGAGCAGCACCGATCCGGGACCGAGGACGTCCCGTGCGGCTGCCTCGAGCACAGCCGTGGCGTGCTCGTCGTTCTCGACCGGTGGCACGCCGCGGTGGTGACGCACCTCGACCTCGACGTCGTACGGTGCGACGACCTGCTCGACCGCGGCGTGGAAGACCTGCGACGCGCGCTCCCACGCCCGCACGTCCAGGCATCGCAGCGTCCCCCGCACCGTGCCCGTCGTCGGGATCGCGTTGTGCGCCGTGCCGGACTGCACGGCACCCCAGGTGAGGTTCACCCCGGACCTCGGGTCCAGGCGCCGCCCGAGGACCGCCGGGACCTGGGTGATCACCTGACCGAGGGCGAACACGACGTCGCCCGTCAGGTGCGGGCGGGACGTGTGGCCCCCTGCGCTGGTCACGGTGACCGCGACCTCGTCCGACGCCGAGGTGATCGGGCCGATCCTCGTACCGACCTGCCCGACGTCGACCTTCGGGTCGCAGTGCAACGCGTACACCTGGCCCACCCCGTCGAGCCCACCGGCCGCGATCACGTCGAGAGACCCACCGGGTTGGACCTCCTCTGCCGGCTGGAAGATCAGCCGCACGCCCGTCGTCAGCAGCCCGTCCGCCGCGAGATCGGCGAGGACGAGGCCCGCCCCGAGCACGGCAGTCGTGTGGACGTCGTGGCCGCACGCGTGCGCGACGCCCGGGTGCGTCGAAGACCACGGCACGCCGGACGTCTCCAGCAGAGGCAGCGCGTCGAGGTCCGCCCGGAGCGCGACGCGGAGCCGTCCGGAGTCGGTCGAGCCGGGGCCGATGTCGCACACGAGCCCGCTCCCCGGGAGCAGGCGCGGCGCGAGCCCCGCTCGCCGCAGCCGGTCCGCGACGACCTGAGTGGTCCGCAGCTCGGTTCGCGCCAGCTCCGGGTGCGCGTGGAGGTCGCGTCGGGTCTCGATGAGCTCCTGACGGAGTCCCGCCGCCGATGCGACCAGTCGCGCCAGGAGGGCCGCGTCGTCTCCCGGTACCGGTGCCGACTCGCCGACCCCGCGCATCACAGGAGCTCGACCCGGCCGTCGGCCCGCAGGCGGTCGACGACGGTCTTGACCTGCTGGGCGTGCGCGAGCGTCGTGACGAGCAGGGCGTCGGGGGTGTCCACGACGACGACGTCCGGGATGCCCAGGACCGCGACCTGCCGACCCGCGGCGGGGATCACGAGCGCGCGCGCGGAGTCGACGAGCGACGCGAGGGTCGCGGGCCCGAGGATGCGCGCTCCCTCGGCGGTGCCGGGCAGGAGTGCGGCCAGCGACGCGAAGTCCCCGACGTCGTCCCAGCTGAAGTCTCCCGGAACCACGGCGACCCCACCGGCGGCCGCGACCGGCTCGGCGATGGCGTGGTCGATCGCGATCTTCGGGAGCGACGGCCATCGGTCGGCCAGGACCGCCGCCCGGTCGGGGGTGTCCCATGCCGCGGCGATCGCCCGCAGGCCGTCGTGCAGGGTCGGGAGCTGGGTGGCCAGGTGGTCGAGAAGCACCTCGGCGCGCACGAGGAACATGCCCGCGTTCCACCGGTACTCGCCCGTCGCGAGGTACTCGGCCGCGCTCTCGGCGTCCGGCTTCTCGGTGAAACCCGCGGCGAGCCGGACCCCTGGACCGCCCTCGATCCCCAGGAGGGCACCGCTGCGGACGTAACCGAACGCGGTCGACGGCTCCGTCGCCGCGATGCCGATCGTCACGACGTAACCCGCCCGCGCGGCTGCGACGCCCTCGCGGACCGCTCCCTCGAAGGCGTCCGCGCCGTCGATGACGTGGTCGGCCGCGAACGAGCCGAGCACGACGTCACCATGGCGATGCACGAGGACAGCCGCCGCGAGCCCGATCGCCGCCATCGAGTCACGAGGTGACGGCTCGGCGAGCACGTCGGCCGCGGCGACCTCCGGGACCTGCGCCCGCACCGCGTCGACGTGCCGCTCGCCGGTCACGACCATCACGCCACCGGCACCGGTCAGCGGCACCAGCCGATCCACGGTCTGCTGGAGCAGCGTGCGCCCGGAGCCGGTGAGGTCGTGCAGGAACTTGGGATGGCCGGCGCGTGACAGGGGCCACAGGCGCGTCCCGGCGCCACCGGCCGGGATGACGGCACGGAAGCCGGGGATCGAGGACGACATAGCGCCAGGTTACGGGCTGCGCGAGCGCACGGTGGGCGCGACCCGGCGTCCGGCCCGGTGCGTCGTCGAGCTCGCACCCGCGTGCTGCGCTCGCCGGTGCGGCGCTCAGTCGACCGTCACCTGCCACGGGTGCGCGCGGCTGCCCCTCGTGCGCCGGAGGCGGTACACCCGCCGGAGGCGTCGCTGCCACGCCGTCGACGCCTGTTCCGTCGCGACGTCCGCCGCGGTCGCGCGCACGACGACGAGACCGAGCGCCTCGAGCGAACGCGCTCGGCGTGCCTCGCCCGCGCGGTGCTCCGCATCGGAGTGCGTCGCACCGTCGTACTCACCGACCACGCCGACGTCGGGGTCGAGCAGGTCGACCCGCGCGACGAGCTCGCCACGCGCGTCGCGGATCACCGGGTGGCACCGCGGACGCGGTAGCCCGGCGTCGAGCCAGAGCAGGCGGAGCGCGCTCTCCTGAGGTGAGCCCGCCCCGGCGTCCACGGTCTCCAGGACCCGGAGCGCGGACGGCCTGCCCCGCCAGCCAGGGCGCGCGAGCGCCATCGCCCGCACCTCCGCGAGGTCCACCACACCGAGGTGGAGCAGCCGGTCCAGCGCGGCGACCGCGGCAGGCTGCCGCCACAGCCGCGCCAGGTCGAACGCCGTGCGCACCGCTGTCGTGACGGGGACGCCGTCGACGGCCGTCCGGTCCGTCGGGGGCACCACGCTGCGGAAGATCCGTGCGTCGTCGCCCGGCCGCAGCCGTGCCGAGCGCGGGGCGCAGACCAGGACCCGGGCGGAGGTGGACCCGACCTCGACCCGCCGGCCTTGCGCGGCCTGCCCGCACCATGCGTCGCCCGTGAACACCGCCAGGTCGTCGTCGGGCACCGCTGCGCGCTCGTGCAGCCGAGCGGCCGCCCAGCCCCCGACCACGCAGCCGGAGGTGAGCCGGAGCGCCGTCGCCGCGATGCGCGCATCGGGATCGGCGGTCCGGTCCCCGGGACGTGCCCCCACCCCGTGCGCCGCCGCGACCGCCTCCCGGCCGTCCGTCTCCACCCGGCTGCGGCCGTGCACCTCGAGGTGCGGGGTCCCCAGGATCCACGGCATCGCAGCCGGTGCACCGGGACGGTGAGCGTGCTCCGGAGCTGCGGCCATGCGACGAGACAAGTCCGATGAGCCCGGCGCCGCCGACCCGGACCCGCCGCAGGTGAACGGCACTCGACCCTCCGGCCGCTGGGGTCAGCTCACGGCTCCCGGGACCGCGCCCCGGGAGCGGCGGAGTCCGGGTGCGGGGGCGTCGCGACCCAGGCTGCCGACACCAGGACGATGCGCGCGACGAGGTTGACCCAGACAAGGAGCGTGACGATCGCCGCGAACGACGCGAGCAGGGCGTTGCGTCCGACCGCGCCCGCGACGACCGACGTCCCCAGCTGACGGACGACACCGAGACCGACGCCGGCGAGAAGCGAGCCGGCGAGCAGATCGCGTCGCGGCGGATGGGCTCCTGCGAGCACCACGACGAGCAGCGCGAAGGCGAGGGCATCGACGACGAGAGAGATCAAGGCACCGACCACCACGACGGCCCATGCGGCACCGGCCCCCAGACCGATCGCGCCCCGGATCCAGTGCACCGCGCTGGCGAGGACGAGGCTCAGGGCCGCGGAGACCAGCACCCCGGCGGACAGCGCCGCGAGGCCCGCCAGCTCCCTGAGCTTCCCGACGAACGCGTTCGCACCTCCCGGGGGCAGACCGAGCACCGCCCGGAGCCCGGTCCGGAGCGCCGCCATCCACGAGATGGCACTCAGCACGAGCACGACCACCGCGACGCCGCCGGCGACGTTGAACCCGGTCGTCAGGGTCAGCGACTCCGGCGAGATCGCTCCGCGACCATCACCGGTGTCGATGAGCCCGGGAAGCGAGGACGACACCGTCGACACGACACGTGACCGGAGCGCATGGTCGCCGCCGAGGACCGCGCTGAAGACCGTGAACCCGATCGTCAGGGTCGCGAAGACCGAGAACACGGCGCTGTACGCGATACCACCGGTGAGGACGCCACCACCGGCCGCACCGAACCGGGCGTTCGCGCGACCGATCCGTGTCCGCTGCAGTCGGGCCAGCGCCTGCCTCACGGCCTCGACGACCCGTCGGGCAGACGATGCGGGAGGCACCGGGCCGGGAGAGCGGGGCATGCGTCGACCCTACGAGGCGATCCCCCGGGCGGCATCTGCGACGAGCGAGGGGTGACCGGCGAACGGGTAGGTCATCACCGGGCGCCACACGCCGTCGTCACCGTGGTGGTACGACTGAAAACCATCCACGACGAACGACGCCTCGAACCCCGCGAGACCGTCGAAGGCGCGCTCCAGGGCGTCCTCGTCGACCTCGTGAGCGACCGTCACGTGCGGGTGGTAGTTGAACCGGAGCTCCTGCTCCAGCGGCCCCGACCGGACGGCCCGCTCAAGGTCCTCGCAGCTCGAGATGCCCTCGACGACCTGGACGAACACCACCGGTGACACCGGGCGGAAGCTCCCGGTGCCCCGGAGGTGCAGCACGAACGGGCTGAACTGCGACGCGATCGCGGCGAGGTGCGCGCCGAGGGCGTCCAGCTCGTTCTCGGCGACGACCGTCGGCCCCAGCAGGGTGATGTGCGGCGGGATGAACGTCGCGAGCGGGTCCCCGAACGACGCACGCGCCTCTTGCAGGGCTGACCCGTACGGTTCCGGGACGGTCAGGGCGACCCCGATCCGGATCTGGTCGTCACCCCGCTCCGGGAGCCTCACGCCCGGCTCCCCCGCGCCGGGAGCAGCCCCACGGTGTCGTAGATACGAGCCAACGTGCCGCGCGCGATGGCGCGCGCCTTCTCCGCACCGTCGGCGAGGACGGCGTCCAGGGCGGCGGGGTCGGACAGGTAGGCGTTAGCGCGTTCCTGGAACGGTCGGACGAACTCGACGACCACCTCGGCCAGGTCCTGCTTGAGGTCGCCGTACCCCTTGCCCGCATAGTCGACCTCAAGGCTCGGGATCGACCGTCCGGTCAGGGCCGAGTAGATCGACAGCAGGTTCGAGACGCCCGGCTTGAGCTCCGGGTCGTACCGGATCTCGCGCTCGGTGTCCGTGACCGCGGACCGGACCCGCTTCGCGATCACCGCCGGGTCGTCGAACAGCTCGATGATGCCGTTCGGGCTGGCCGCCGACTTGCTCATCTTCGAGGCGGGGTCCTGAAGGTCGAAGATCTTCGCGGTCGCCGTGACGATGTGCGGCTCCGGGACGACGGCGGTCCCCTCGCCGAACCGGCTGTTGAGGCGCCCGGCGAGGTCGCGGGAGAGTTCCAGGTGCTGCCGCTGGTCCTCGCCCACCGGGACGAGGGCGGCGTCGTACAGCAGGATGTCCGCCGCCATCAGGACCGGATAGGTGAACAGCCCGACGGTCGTGCCCTCCGAGCCGTAGCGACCCGACTTGTCCTTGAACTGCGTCATCCGGCCGGCCTCACCGAATCCCGTCACGCAGCCCAGCAGCCAGGCGAGCTCGGCGTGCTCGGCGACGTGCGACTGGACGAACAGGATCGAACGCTCCGGGTCGACGCCCGCCGCGAGGTACTGCGCGGCGGTCCGCCGGGTGCGCTCCCGCAGCTTCGCCGGCTCGGGGCCCACCGTCAGCGCGTGCAGGTCGACGACGCAGTAGAGCGGGTCGTAGTCGTCCTGCAGCGACACCCAGTGCGTCAGCGCACCGAGGTAGTTGCCGAGATGGAGAGAGTCGGAGGTGGGTTGCATCCCCGAGAAGATGCGTGCCCGCGCCGCTCCGACGGAGCCATGTTCAGCGGTGACCATCGGGCCATTCTGGCAGGTCCGCGACCGAGATCAGAACATGGTCGGGGCCGTCGCGCCTCGGTCGCCCTCAGGTCGCCTCGTCGTCGAACGGCGCCGTCGGAACCGACCCGACCCGTTCGGCGACGTCCCCGGCAGCCCCCGCGACGACGGCGCCGACGGCGTCGACGGCCCCCGCGGAACCGCTCGTGTAGGTCCGGCCGGTGGGTGTCGACCTCAGGGTCGCCCCGAGGTCGTTCAGGTCGTCGAGCAGCGCGTCACGCACGATGCGACGGGGGTCGTACCGACGCGGGTCGAGCGCCTGCCAGTCGACGTCGGTCGTGTCGACACCGAGCTCCTCGTCGACCCTGCGCCGCGCGTCCTGCATGAACACCCGGAGCTGCCGAACCCACCTGCCGAGCTCTTCGGCATAGTGCGGCAGACGCTCGGGTCCGATGACCACGATCGCCACCACCAGGAGGACCAGCGCCTCGCCGCCGTTGATGTCGAACACGGGCTCAGGCTACCCGCGCGGGATCCGGCAAGCGCTCCGCGCCGAGGACGGCCTGCCGGTCGTCGGCACTCACGGTCCGGCGATGGCCCCCGTCACGATCTGCCAACCACGCACGATCCGTGCCGGAGGTGCGTCGCTGAACGCCTCGGCCGGGATCGTGCGCGCCACCTGCTGGACCTGGTCACGGCCCGCGTCGGAGACGAGCTCCACGACGGTGTCCTGGGACTGCCACGCGAGATGCCACGGCGATCGCGAGAGCACGTACGCGCTCGCTCCTCCGACGTCGACCCGGTCGGCGCCCGCCATGGTCGACGTGTCCAGGATCCCGCGCTGCTCGGTGAGGACGAGCTGCCCACGAGGGGTCTCGACGTCGACCTCGAGCACCTCGTCGGCGGTCAGCCGCACAGCGGTGACCGTGGCACCGGTGGGGAGCTCCTCGGGGCACGGCCAGCCGTTCGCGTGCATCCATGCGAGCACCGCGCCCTGCCCGCCGTCGAGGTTCAGGCCGCCGACCGCGCTCGCCGCGGCCGCGCCGGCGTCCCGCGACACGACGGAGGCAGGACCGGCGGCATCCTCGACGTGCGCCAGGAGAGCCATGGCCTGGGCCGGGCGCTCGGACGGTGCGACGACGTGTGCGTCCCCGATCACGAACAGCGCGAGCGCAGCCGCCCCGATCCCGACCGCCGAGCTCGCCACCCACCGGCGCGCTCCATGGCGGCCGGCGACGTCGCCGCGCATCCCCCCGGAGGGGAACGGCTGCGCCGGCGCGAGCAGGCTCGCCGTCGGACGGCGCGGTCCCGACGTGGTCCCGGAGCCATCCGGCGCACCGGGCCCGCACCCCCCCGCGCCGAGGGCGAGCAGTCGCGCCGTCAGGTCGGGCGCAGGGGCGACGTCGTCGATCGCGCTGAGGACGTGCTGGGACGCGCGTGCCGCGGCGAGCTCGGCCGCGCACGGCGCGCACGCCGCCGCATGGGCGAGAGCGCGCTCGGCGGCAGCCGGATCGAGCTGCCCGTCGACGAGTGCGCTCGTCAGAGAGCCGAGGTGTGTCATGGGAACACCTCGACGTGATCGCGAGGCGAACCCGGAGCCGTACCCGGCGCGCGATGGCCCAGCGCGGACCTGAGCTGCGCGCGGGCCCGATGGATCCGGGAGCGCACCGTCCCCAGCTTGATCCCCAGCGTGACGGCGATCTCCTCGTACGAGAGGCCTTCGATGTCGCACAGGACCACCGCGGCGCGGTACTCGGGTGCGAGCGCGTCCAGGGCGCGCTGGACGTCGTGGTCGAGGTTGGCGTGCTCGTAGCCACGTTCGGGCGTACCTCGCCCCTCGGCCGTCGCGATGCGCGACGTGTCCTCGCCGATCGGGTCGATGCGGACGCGCTGCCTCCGGCGCACCTGGTCCAGGAAGAGGTTGGTCGTGATCCGGTGCAGCCACCCCTCGAACGTCCCGGGGGCGTAGGTCGACAGGGACCGGAAGACCCGGACGAACACCTCCTGCGTGAGGTCCTCCGCGTCGTGCTGGTTGCCTGTCAGGCGGTAGGCCAGGCGGTAGACCCGGGCCGAGTGCTCGCGGACGATCTCCTCCCACGACGGAGCGACCCACTGCTCCTCGGTGGTCACGTCCATGTCTTCTCGATCTCCTCGTCGATGCGGCTCACCCGCGGGCCCATCGGTCCCGTCAGATCCATCTTCGCAGCACGGACGTTCGCAGTCCCGCGGACGTGCGGACGCTCGCGGACCCGAGGGACAGCCCTGACCCGCGGCGGTAGGCTCGGCGCGACGTCACGACGATCCACGGAGGCTCCCATCCCGACCGACAAGGCACTCAGCTGGGCCTACAGCGAGGAGTACCTGCCTGAGAGCGACGTGGTGCTGCGCGCGCGGGATCGCGCCGCCCAGCTCGGGTGCACGCCCGTCCTCCCCGGGGCCGGGGCCGTCCTGCGCGTGCTGGCGGCCGCGGTGCAGCCACGGGCCGTCGTCGAGATCGGGACCGGCGCAGGGGTCAGCGCCCTCTACCTTCTCGAGGGGATGCCCGAGGACGGCGTCCTCACGACCATCGACGTCGAGGCCGAGCACCAGCGGGCGGCCAAGCTGGCGTTCGCCGAGGCGTCGATCCGACCCACCCGCACGCGCACGATCTCCGGGCGCGCGTCGGACGTGCTCCCGCGGCTCACCGACGGCGGCTACGACATGGTGCTGGTCGACGCGGACAAGGAGTCTGCGGCGTACTACGTCGCGCAGGCGTTGCGCCTGCTGCGCCGTGGAGGCGTTCTCGTCGTGGACAACGCGCTCTGGCACGACCGCGTCGCCGACCCTGCGCGCCGCGACGAGGCCACGACGATCCTGCGAGAGATCGGTCGCTCCGTCCGTGAGGACGACCGCCTCGTCCCGGCGCTGCTGCCGTCCGGTGACGGCCTCCTGGTGGCGGTGCGCCGCTGACGTCGAGCAGCGGTCTGTCAGTCCAGGCTCTCCAGAAATCGCACGAGCAGACGAGCACCGAAGCCGGTCGGTCCGACCGGGACCTCATGGGCGGCGGCGGTCGATCGCGCCGCACCGGCGATGTCGAGGTGCGCCCAGCGTCGGCCACCGACGAAGGCCTGGAGGAACAGCGCCGCGGTGATCGAGCCGCCCCCGGTCGACGAGTCGGCCGCGACGTGGCGGATGTCGGCGACCGACGAGTCGAGCGCGCTGCGGTACTCGGGCACCAACGGCAGGCGCCAGACTCGCTCGCCCGTCGCCTCGCCCGCCGCCTCCAGGGCCTCGACGAGAGCACCGTCCTCGCTGAACAGCGCCGCGTGGGTGCGGCCGAGCCCGACCGTCGCGGCGCCGGTCAGCGTGGCGACGTCGATCAGGATGTCCGGCTCGAGCGTCGCATCGGCGTACGCGAGGGCGTCCGCCAGGACGATCCGACCCTCGGCGTCCGTGTTGAGGATCTCGACGGTCGTGCCCGAGTACGTCCGGAGCACGTCGGCCGGACGGTAGGACGCACCGCCGAAGGCGTTCTCGGCGAGCGCGAGCACGGCGGTCACGCGGTGGCCGATGCCGAGCTCGGCCGCGGCCAGGACCGTCGCGAGCGCGACCGCAGCACCTGCCATGTCCGTCTTCATCGGGAGCATGCTCTCGCGTGGCTTGATCGAGAGCCCGCCGGTGTCGTAGGTGATCCCCTTGCCGACGACGACCACGTGCTGTGAGGCCTGCGTCACGCGCTCCACGCTCGGCTCGTAGCCGACCGTCACGAGCCTCGGCGGCGTGGCGGAGCCGGAGCCGACCGCGAGGATCCCACCGAAGCCGCCGGCCTCGAGAGCATCACCGTCGAGAACGGTCACCCGCAGACCCGTCGCGCGCGAGAGGTCGGCCGCCCGCTCCGCCACCCACTGCGGGTTCTTGACGTTCGAGGGCGTCGCCGCAAGATCGCGCACGAGCCAGGTCGCCCGCGCCGAGGCGGTCGCCCGGACCGCCGTCGCGGCGACGAGCTCCTCGTGCTTGCCGAGAAGGACGAGCTCGGGCGCAGCCGGCGCGGCCTCGGACGACGCCGGGCGCGAGCCGGACGTCGCACCGCCGAACGTCGGACTGGTGTAGGCGCCGAGCAGGAACCCCTCGACAAAGCTGCGTGCGGCCTCCGCGGCGCTCCGTCCGGGCTCGGAGGCGACGGTCGTGACGACCCGCGCCAGACCGGTCGTCGCACGTGCGAGGGCCGCGCCGGCCCGGCGGAGGTCACGCGCGGAGCCGGTCCCGACGCCGACCAGGACGAGCCGCTCCGGCAGCCCCTCCCACGGCATCGGGTCGCGCGCGACGAGCGCCCGCGGAAGGTGGAACGTGTAGGTCTCGCCCGCCGCGCCGTCGAGGCCCGCGCTGTCCGCGAGCCTGGCGAGGTCGATCCCGTAGCGGGCCGCGGCGTCTGCGGTACCGGTCCGCGGCTGGACGTCGTCGTCGCCGTCGGCCGCCGGGGCGACCGGGACGGCGAGGGCGTCGACCTGCGAGTCGACCAGAGAGGCCCACCCGGCGACGTCCCCCTGCGCGAAGGTCACCATGGGGAGCGGACGACGCCCGTCCGCCCGGCGCGCAGCCTGCCGAGATACCAACGCAGTCAGCTGACGACCGAGCTCAGCGCCTCGCCGAGCTCCTTCGCCTCGACGGCGTTGAGCTCGACGACGAGTCGCCCACCGCCCTCGAGCGGTACGCGCATGACGATCCCGCGACCTTCCTTGGTCACCTCGAGGGGGCCGTCACCGGTCCTCGGCTTCATCGCGGCCATGGGGGGCTCTCCTTCGTTCGTTCGTGCGTACCGGGCCCGGGCCGCACGGACCTCGAGCGAGGCACGCGGTGGCGTCGAGGGGGCGGATGTCCTCGGCCATTCTAGGTCACGGCGCACCGCCGCACCCACGGTTCATCCGTCCCCGGCACCCCGGCCGCCCCGCCCGGCCCGCCTCGGCACGACCGCGACGCTCACGGCGGCCAACCCGATGGCGGCACCAGGCGCCAGAGCTGGTAGGCCCAGAGAAGCTGCAGCCCGGCCATCACGACCACGACCCCGAACAGCAGCGGACGTCGCCATCGCGCGGGCGGCAGACCAGCCGTGATCGTCGCCATCGGGAACGCGAGCAGCGCGAAGCGGAAGAGGCTCGTGCCGGGTTCGATCACGGCAGCGAGATAGCCCAGGTAGGCCGGTGACCAGGACATCAGCTCCGGTCCGAGGCGCCGCGAGGACCGGGAGAGCACGAGCGCGACGACGGTCGCCGCGACGACCACCAGCACCACGGGCGCCCATCCACCGAACCAGAACCGCGCCGCGTAGCCCCAGGGCACGAAGGGGGCGACGTGCCGGTCACCGCGCCATGCGCCCTGCGTCTGCAGGTACGCGTCAGGGACGCCGGTCACCCAACCGCAGATCGCGGGCCAGGCCAGGCCCGAGACAGCGGCCGCGACGGCGAGACCACCCAGCCCGACGACATCCGCGCGGCGGAGCCGGTCGTCGCCGTGCCGGGAGCTCCGCCAGCGCGTCGCGGCGTGCACCACCACGACGAGGGCCATCGGCAGCGCGACGGCGCGCGTGAACCCGAGCGCCAGGACCAGGCCGGCCGTGAGCCAGTACCGGCGCAGGACGAGCGCCGTGAGGGAACCGGCGATCAGCAGCAGCGCGAGCGACTCGGTGTAGCCGGTCTGCAGCACGACCGAGGACGGGAAGACCGATACCAGCAGGACGGTCGCCAGCGGAAGTCCGGGATGAGCAGCAACGGCTCGGGGCGCACCGTGGACCACGAGCCGGTGGATCACGAGCATCGCCGCCGCACCGAGCAGCGTCGCGACGACCGGTGCGACGACGTACCACGGACCCGTCGTGACCGCCATGACGCCACGGACCAGGAACGGGAACAGCGGGAAGAACGCCCACGCGTTCTGCTGCACGAGCCCGCCGGCGCCGACCGGCAGGGTCGCCGGGTAGCCGTGCTCCGCGATCTGCCGGTACCAGCTCGCGTCCCACATGACGCCGGTGTACTGCAGGTACGACGGGTCGGCGCCGGTCCACAGCGTCGCCACCTGGTGACGCGCGACGGCGATGAGCACGACGGCGCTCCACAGCCGGGCTCCGGCAAAGACCACCAGCACCGTGCCCCACCAGGGCAGCCGCGCCCAGGCCCGGGCCACGGCGGCCGACCGGCCGGGGGCGGGAGCGGCCACGAGCCCGTTCACACGAGCCCCCGCACCGCGGCCCGAGGCGCCAGGTCGCCGCGGATCGCCGCGACCATGTCGACGGTGCGACGGGTAGCCAGGACGTCGTGGGTGCGGAACACCCGGGCACCGAGCCACGCCGCGACCGCGGTCGCCGCCAGGGTGCCCTCGAGCCGATCGTCCGCCGGCAGGCCGAGGGTCTCCCCGATGAAGTCCTTGCGCGAGAGCGCCATCAGCACCGGGTGCCCGAGGGAGGTGAGGGCAGCGGTCCGTCGAACCAGGTGCAGCGAGTGCCACGTGTTCTTGCCGAAGTCGTGCGTCGGGTCGACGATCACGGATGCCGGGTCGATCCCGAGCGCGACCGCGCGCGCAGCCGCAGCCGTGAGTGTCGCGAGCACGTCGTCCACGACACCGTCTCGCGGGTCCGCGGAACCGGGGCGCGCCGGGTACGCGACGCGCAACGGGTCCGTGCGCGGCACCGCCCCCCCGGTGTGCGAGCACACGATGCCGACCCCTGCCTCCGCCGCGACCTCGACCAGGGCTGGGTCGTGCCCCGCCCAGGTGTCGTTGACGAGGTCCGCACCGGCCTGCGTCGCCACCCTGGCGACCTCGGAGCGCCACGTGTCGACGCTGATCAGCACGTCCGGCACCTCGGAACGGAGACGCTCGACGAGCGGGACCACCCGTCGCAGCTCCTCAGCGGCATCGACCTCGGCACCGCGCCCTGCACGGACCCCGCCGAGGTCGACGATGTCCGCCCCGTCGTGCACCGCGCGCACCGCGGCGTCGAACGCCTCCTGCTCGCCGTACCGCGCGGCGGCGTAGAAGGAGTCCGTCGTCCTGTTCACGACCGCCATGACGACTGGGTGCTCCGGACCGAACGCGCGGCCCCGAAGCCTGAGGACCGCACCAGCGGCCGGGACGACGCCACCGACGCCCGGCCCCGTCACGGCTCCCACCGCGGGGGACGCACGACCCTCCTCATGCGCGCCTCATCGCGCGGCGGGCGCGGCCGGGCCGGGCGTGGTGCCGTCGGGCGCGGTGTCCCCGTACGCCGCGCGGAGCGCCGCGGCCTCCGCCTCCTCCTGGGCGCGGAGCTGCCCGTCGCGCTCGCGCACCACGGCGACCGCCTCGGCCGCGTCGTCGACCACGGTGAGGAGCTCGACGTCGGCCGGGTTGATCATGCCGCGATCGACGACGGGGCCGCGGATCCAGTCCATCAGCCCGGACCAGTAGGCCGAGCCGATGAGCACGATCGGGAAGCCCGTGACCTTGTGCGTCTGGACGAGCGTGAGCGCCTCGAAGAGCTCGTCGAACGTGCCGAAGCCGCCCGGCAGCACGATGAAGCCCTGCGCGTACTTGACGAACATCGTCTTGCGGGCGAAGAAGTAGCGGAAGTTGACCCCGAGGTCGACCCACTCGTTCATGCCCTGCTCGAAGGGCAGCTCGATGCCGAGCCCGACGGACAGCCCGCCTGCCTCCCGGGCGCCCCGGTTCGCGGACTCCATGATGCCGGGGCCACCGCCGGTCATCACGGCGTAGCCCGCCTCGACGAGACCACGGCCGACCTGCACGCCGATCTCGTAGTCGGGATGCTCACGCGCCACTCGTGCCGACCCGAACACGCTGACCGCGGGACCGATGTCCGCGAGTGCGCCGAAGCCCTCGACGAACTCGCTCTGGATGCGCATCACCCGCCACGGGTCCCCGTGCAGCCAGTCCGACTCGCCACCCGACTCGAGGAGCCGCTGGTCCGTGGTCTTGGTGGGGATCATCTTGCCGCGCAGCAGCACGGGCCCCTTGCGGTACCCCCGACCGGGCTGGGGCACTCCCTCGTCGCTCGTCATGGTCAAACTGTATGCAGTGAGCCGGTCGGGCTCTCGGCCGTGAGCCAGGTCAGCAGCGCCTCGTGGCACACGTCCAGGTGCCAGACGGGGCATCGCTCGTCGTCCTTGTGGGCCAGCAGCGGGTCTCCGGGTCCGAAGTTCACCGCAGGGACGCCGAGCTCGCTGAACCGGGCGACGTCGGTCCAGCCGTACTTCGGCGCCGGCGCACGCCCGGTGAGCGACGCCACGGCTGCGACGAAATCCGCGGCGATCGGTGCGTCGAGCCCCGGTCGGGCCCCGGCAGCCGCGTCGACGACGGTGAGCTCGAAGCCGGCGAAGAACTCGCGGACGTGCGCCTCGGCCTGGGCGATCGACCGGTCCGGCGCGAACCGGAAGTTGACCGTGACGACGCACTCGTCGGGGATCACGTTGCCGGCGATGCCGCCACGGATGCCGACGGCGTTCATGCCCTCCCGATAGGTCAGCGCATCCACCTCGCGCTCCTGCGGGGTGTAAGCCGTCAGCCTCCGCAGCACCTCACCGGCGCCGTGGATCGCGTTGACGCCCGTCCACGCACGCGCCGAGTGGGCGGCCACGCCCGGCACCCGGACCTCGACCCGCAGCGTGCCGTTGCACCCCCCCTCGATCCCGGCCACGGTCGGCTCACCGAGCACCGCGAAGTCGCCGGCGAGCCACTCGGGGTGGTTCCGCAGGACCCGGCCCAGACCGTTGCGCGAGGCCTCGACCTCCTCGTTGTCGTAGAAGACCCACGTCACGTCCCGTGCGGGCGCGACGAGCCGGGAGGCGAGGGACAGGGCCACCGCGACGCCGCCCTTCATGTCGACGGTTCCCCGGCCCCAGAGCTCGTCGTCCCCGGCGACGCCGCTCTCGGCGTGCTGCAGCCGGGACGGGAGGTTGCCCGCGATCGGCACCGTGTCGAGATGTCCCGCGATCACGACCCGGCTGAGGCGGCCCAGCCGGGTCCGCGCGACGACGGTGTCCCCGTCGCGCAGCACCTCGAGGTGCGCGCACGCACGGAGCGCGGTCTCGACGGCATCGGCCAGAGCCTGCTCCTCACCGCTCACCGAGGGGACGTCGCACAGGGCACGGGTCAGGTCGACGAGGGCTGCGGAGAGATCGAGGACGAGCGGTGCTGAGGTCGCGGTCACGCCCCGACCCTACCGATCGGTGCGTCGGCCCGAGCCCGCAGACGCATGCGGCAACGCACCGGGACGGCGGTTATGGTCGTGCCCATGACTGACGTGACGACCGCGCGGAACGCCTGGGGCTTCGGGCTGGCCACCGTGACCGACGACGGCACGACCCTCGAGGTCTGGTACCCGCACCCCGCGCTCGGCGCCGCGCCGACCGACCCGAGCATGCCGAGCGAGCTCCTCACGCTCGCCGGGCGCGACGACCTCCGGAGGGTGAGCACGGTCGTCGTGCGCACCGAGATCGACCTCGACGGCCCGCCGGTCGACGCCGCCGACGCGTACCTGCGCCTGCACCTGCTCTCGCACCGGCTCGTCGTGCCGCACGGCCAGAACCTGGACGGCATCTTCGGGGTGCTGTCGAACGTGGTCTGGACCGACCGGGGCCCGTGCTCGGTCGACGGGTTCGAAGACACCCGCCTCCGGTTGCGCGCCGCGACGGGGACGCCGGTGACGGTGCTCGGGATCGACAAGTTCCCGCGCATGGTCGACTACGTCGTCCCGACCGGGGTGCGGATCGCCGATGCCGATCGTGTGCGCCTCGGCGCCCACCTCGCCCCCGGGACGACGGTCATGCACGAGGGCTTCGTCAACTACAACGCCGGGACGCTGGGCGTCTCGATGGTCGAGGGCCGCATCTCCTCGGGGGTCGTGGTCGGGGACGGGAGCGACATCGGCGGCGGCGCCTCGATCATGGGGACGCTGTCGGGCGGCGGCAAGGAGGTCGTCTCGATCGGGCGCCGGTCGCTGCTCGGAGCCAACGCCGGCCTGGGCATCCCGCTCGGCGACGACTGCGTCGTGGAGTCCGGCCTGTACGTGACGGCGGGGACCAAGGTCACCCTCGTCGGGTTCACGGACGCCGCCGGCGCGGACCTCAGCGGCTCGGTCGTCAAGGCACGCGAGCTCGCGCGGGTCGACAACGTCCTCTTCCGTCGCAACTCGCTGACGGGCGGGGTCGAGGCGGTCACGCGCGCCGGGACCGGGATCGAGCTGAATGCCGCGCTGCACGCCAACTGATCACGGTCGGACCGTGTCGGGGCGACCCTGCGAGCGGTACCTGATGTCACCATGGCGGCTGTGACGACCCGGCCCAGGCGACGACGGACGCGGTTCGCCCGGACCCTCGTCTGGCTGTCGGCGCTGCTCGTCGCCACCGTCGTCGCCGTCGTGCTCGTCCTGGACCGGACACAGGTGCTTCCCCTGGCGCAGGTGCGGTGCGCCGCGACGTCGGACGGGACCAGCTGGTACCTCACCCCGGAGCAGGCCGACAACGCGGCGCTGATCGCGGGGATCTCGATGCAGCGCGGGCTCCCGGCGCACGCGGCGACGATCGCGATCGCGACGGCCATGCAGGAGTCCAAGCTCGTCAACGTGACGCACGGCGATCGCGACTCGCTCGGCCTGTTCCAGCAACGGCCGTCCCAGGGCTGGGGAACCGCCGCGCAGGTCGTCGACCCGGTCCATGCCACGAACGCGTTCTACGACGCCCTCATCGCCGTGCCGGGCTACGCGACGATGGCGGTCACCGCCGCGGCCCAGGCGGTCCAGCGGTCCGCCTTTCCCGAGGCCTACGCGCAGCACGAGGCCCAGGCGCGCGCGTGGGCGTCGGCCCTCACGGGATTCTCGACCAGCGCTGTGACGTGCCACCTGCGTGCCCCTGACGCAGCCGGCGGCGCTGAGTCGTTCGCCACGCATGTCCGCCGCGACCTCGGTCCGCTCGCGGTCACGCCCGGGTCGGCCACCCCGGCCGGTCTGCCGATCGTCGTGACGACCGCGACCGGCGTGCCGGCGGACGCGCGCGCCCGTCAGGCGTGGTCCACGGCCGAGGGCGTCGTGGCCATCGCCCAGGCCGAGCAGGTGACCGTGGTCACCGTCGCGGACCAGGAGTGGACCCGCGCCCGCGGGACGTGGCAGGCGTCAGGAACGACGGTGCCGACCGGCGAGGTCCACGTGACGCTCGCCGTCGGCTGAGTCGCCCGTCAGCGTTCGTCGACCGCCACGTAGTCCCGCTCGACGGCGCCCGTGTAGACCTGGCGCGGCCGGCCGATCTTGGTCTGCGGGTCGAGCATCATCTCGCGCCACTGGGCGATCCAGCCCGGCATCCGACCGAGCACGAACAGCGGGGTGAACATCGCCTCCGAGAAGCCCATCGCCTTGTAGATCAGCCCGGTGTAGAAGTCGACGTTCGGGTAGAGCTTCCGCTCGATGAAGTAGTCGTCGTGCAACGCGATCTCCTCGAGGCGCAGCGCGATGTCGAGGAGCTCGTCGTTCTTCCCGAGCGACGAGAGCACGGCATGGGTGCTCTTCTTCACGATCGCGGCACGCGGGTCGTAGTTCTTGTAGACGCGGTGCCCGAACCCCATCAGGCGGACACCCGCCTCCTTGTTCTTGACCCGGGTCATGAACTCCGTGGCGTCGCCGCCGTTGGCCTTGATCTCGGTGAGCATCTTGAGCACCGACTCGTTCGCCCCCCCGTGGAGCGGGCCCGAGAGGGCGTTCACTCCCGCGGCGACCGACGCGTAGATGTTGGCGTGGCTCGAGCCGACCATCCGCACCGTCGAGGTCGAGCAGTTCTGCTCGTGGTCCGCGTGCAGGATCAGCAGCTGGTCGAGCGCGTCCACGACGACGGGGTCCGGCTCGTACTGCTGGTACGGGACCGCGAAGGTCATCCGGAGGAAGTCGTCCACGTAGCCGCGGGAGTAGTCCGGGTACAGCAGCGGCTCCCCACGGCGGGTGCGGTGCAGGTAGGACGTCACGGTGCGGGTCTTCGCCAGGATGAGCACGGTCGCGAGCTCGACGGTCTCCGGGTCGAACGGGTCGAGCGACTCCGGGTAGAACGTCGCGAGCGCGTTGAGCGCCGAGGACATCACGGCCATCGGGTGCGCGTTGCGCGGGAAGGTCCCCATGAAGGTCCGGAAGTCCTCGTGCACGAGCGTGTGGCGGTTGACCCGTTCCACGAACGCGTCGAGCTCGCTCGGGCTCGGCAGCTCGCCGTTGATGAGCAGGTACGCGACCTCGAGGAAGGACGACTTCTCGGCGAGCTGCTCGATCGGGTAGCCGCGGTAGCGCAGGATTCCGGCGTCACCGTCGATGTACGTGATCTTCGACTCGCACGACGCGGTGTTCGTGTACCCCGGGTCGACGGTGACGAGACCTGTCTCCTTGAGGAGCGACGACACGACGATGCCGCTGTTGCCCTCGGTTGCCGGGACGACGGGAAGGTCGTGGGACCGCCCGTCCACCACGAGCTGAACGACTGCCTGGGTGGGCTCGGACATGCGGATCCTCTCCTGGCGTCGGTGACCGCGCACGCTGCGCGGATGACGCGTCTCTCGCTGCGATGTCGACGTCGACAACCGGCTGTCAGCCCTCGTTGGCCTTGACCGACCGTATCTTCGCATACCAGGCCATGACTCATCGTTGCGGGCCTGAAGGTCCTTCATCCCGAGTGACTCACGTCACAGTCATGCGCCGGTCAGGCGCGCGGCAGCCTCCCCGACCCTCTCGTCCGACGCGGTGAGTGCGATCCGCACGTGCTCCCTGCCCGCGGAACCGTAGAACGAGCCCGGGGCGACCAGTATGCCGTGCTCGGCCAGGTCCGAGACCGTCGTCCAGCAGTCCTGGGACCCGGACTCCGGGCGCGCCCAGAGATACAGCCCCGCCTCGGACCCGTCGACGGCGAGGCCGGCGTCGGCCAGGCCTGCCAGCAGGACGGCCCGACGACGCCGGTACACCTCGCGCTGGGCGGTGACGTGGGCGTCGTCACCGAGCGCCGCCGTCATGGCCGCCTGGACCGGGCCGGGGACGATCATGCCCGCGTGCTTGCGGATCTCGAGCAGGTGCGAGACGAGGACCGGGTCACCGGCCGCGAAGGCCGCGCGGTAACCCGCGAGGTTCGACTGCTTCGACAGCGAGTAGAGCGCCAGCACACCCGTGGGATCGCCGCCGGTCACCCGGGGGTCCAGGATGCTCGGCACGCCGGTCGACGCCCAGGGCTCCTCCCAGGCGAGCTCCGCGTAGCACTCGTCCGCCACGACGACCGCGCCGATCGCCCGCGCGGCCTCGACGACGCCGCGCAGCTCCTCGACCGAGCGGACCGTTCCGTCCGGGTTGCCGGGCGAGTTGACCCAGACGAGCCGGACGGCGCCGTCCCAGTCCGCGATGTCGTCCGCCGGCAGCGGAGCAGCACCCGCGAGCCGCGCGCCGACGTCGTAGGTCGGGTACGCGGTCGCCGGGTGCACCACGACGTCGCCCGCGCCGAGACCGAGCAGGGAGGGCAACCACGCGACGATCTCCTTGGAACCGATCGTCGGGAGCACCGCCTCCGGGTCGAGGTCGACGACCCCGCGCCGACGCGCGAACCAGGCGACCACCGCGTCACGCAGCTCCGGCGTGCCGTGCGTGGTGGGGTAGCCGTGCGCATCGGAGGCCGCCGCCAGCGCCGCACGGACCAGGTCCGGTGTCGCGTCCACCGGCGTCCCGACGGACAGGTCCACGATGCCTCGAGGATGCGCCCGGGCGATCCGCGCGTACGGCTCGAGGGTGTCCCAGGGAAAGTCAGGCAGCGTCCCGGTGATCAGGCCCACGGCGGTTCAGTCGCCGACGACCTGCAGCGGCAGGGTCGCGATGATCGGGTGGTCCTTGGGGATCACGCCCATCTTCGCGGCACCGCCCGGGGAGCCGAGGTCGTCGAAGAACTCGACGTTCGCGCGGTAGTACTCGCTCCACTGCTCCGGGACGTCGTCCTCGTAGTAGATCGCCTCGACCGGGCACACCGGCTCGCAGGCCCCGCAGTCCACGCACTCGTCCGGGTGGATGTACAAGGACCGTTCCCCCTCGTAGATGCAGTCCACGGGGCACTCCTCGATGCACGCCTTGTCCTTGACATCCACGCACGGCTGAGCGATCACATACGTCACTGTCGACCTCCACTGGCCTGTCGAGGCGACGCCCTGCCGGGCGCCCCGGCCTAGTATCTCTCAGGTGACAGCACCCCGAGCCGCGTCGTCCACATGACGCCCGCACCCGCCCCGCCCTGGCACGACTGGCCGCTCGGCGTGCGCGTCGTGGTCAGGCGCCGCCTGCCCGAGGGCGGATACTCCGACGTCCTGGGCGAGCTCGTCGGCTCCGGCCCAGCGGGTGTGACGGTCCGCAGCCGCCACGGCGACGTGGACGTCCGCGCCGAGGACATCGCCATCGGGAAGATCGTCCCGCCCCGGCCGCGGCGCGACTGAACGCGCGACGTCAGCCGCAGGTCACCGCGTTCTGCGGGTCGTACCGCCAGGTCTTCGGCTCGACCGACGTCACGACGCCGTCGAGCGACACCGTCCGGGTCACCGTGACCGTGAAGCCGGGGTTGCCCGCGCTCGACGGGGTGCACCCGGCCGCTGTCGAGTGCACCGTCGTCGGGATCACGATGTTCGAGCGTGGACTCGTGGTCGACCCCACGGTCCAGTACGTCGTGCTCCAGACCCGCACGTGCACCTGGTTGTCCGCGACCCACGCCTGGAGCAGCGCACCGTAGGGGGTGTTGTTCTTGAAGCGCACATCGATCTGCCCCTGGAACACCGTCGCCTCGCGGCCCTCCGGGTAGCGCGAGAAGTAGTAGCTGTGCGGCCGGTGCTCCACGTCCTCGAAGCCCGCGAAGTACGCGGCGTTGTAGACCGTCGTCCCCATCTGCGACAGCCCGCCGCCGACGCCGGTCGTGAAGAACCCGTTCTCGATCTGGCCCCCGGGGACGTAGCCGCCGGCCTCCGTGACCGGCGCGAGCACCGTGTTGATCGAGAACGTCCCACCCGGCAGGACGAGGCTTCCGTTGACCTTCTCGGAGCCTCGCACCAGGTTCTGCGTCCGGACGGGGTCGGCCGTGAGGTCGGTGGCGAACTCGGAGACGATCTCCGTGATGCCGAGCTTCTGGAGCGCCTCGGTGGTCTCGGCAGGCTGGGTGACGGCGAGGGCCACCCGGGCGGTCCGATCCGTCGACCTGCTCGCCGCGCTCACCGCCTCGGCGAGCGCGATCGGGTCCAGCGTGGTGCCCGCCGTGCCCGGCACCACGACCGGCGCATCGTTGACGAAGGCGAACGAGGCGTTCGCGGCGGACGTGAGCAGGTGGGTCGTCCGCGAGACGACTGCCGCGGCGAGCGTGCCGCCGTCGAGGTCAAGCTCGAGCCCGGAACGTCCCGGGACGAACGAGGCGGCATCGGTCAGCACCGAGACGGGGAGCTGCGCGACCTGGTCCGCCACGGCCACCGCGACCGGCGCCGCGACGAGGGGCGAGGCGAGCGTCGCCATCGCCGTGTCGAGCTCGGTCTGCCCGATCGCGGGGTCGACGGACGTCGCCGGCAGCACGACCGGGCGGGCCGCGGTGAGCCATCGGGTCCGCAGGAGGTCGGCCGTCCTCGCGACGTCGAGCGCGGTCCCGACGACCGGTGCGGTCGCGTGCGGCGCCCCGTCGACGAACACGATCGTCCCGTCGACCGGCGGCGTCGCGACGGCATCCGCGAGGCCGGCCAACGCGGCCGTGAACGTCGCCTGGTCCACGACGGTCACCGGTGCGGCGGCGCCTGCGCCGAAGATCTGCTTCCACAGTCCCGCCGGGTGCAGGTCGAAGCCCGTCAGCGAGTCGACCGTGGCACGCGTGTCGAGACGGAGCCCCGACGTGGCCGGGTCGAGCGTCGTGCTCTTGGCCCCGAGCTCGACCGGGATCGGCTCGGCCGCCACGCTCGCCAACGTCGCGTCCAGCGCCGTCAGGGCGGCCGAGGCCGTCTTCCCGCCGATCGCCACCCCGGCGACGGTCGTCCCGCGTGGGACCCTCTCCGCGAACGCCCAGCACGCACCGACGTAGGCACCCGCGAGCACGACGACGGTCGCGAGGGTGACGAGCGCGACCCGACGGGCGCTCCGCCGGGGCTGCTCCGGCTCGAAGACGGCCAGGGGCGACGTCGTGCCGGGCACCGGGTCGACCGGGCCTTCTCCGGCCTCGGGCCCGTCGTCGTGCGTGCCGTCCGTGCCCATGGCGTCGTCCTCCCGCCCGTCTCGCACGAGGCGCCCTCGCACGGCGCGAGTCTAGGGTCAGGTCGCCCGCGACCGGCCCGGTGCCGCGCCGGTCAGGGCACGGGTCGGAGTCGACCGCGGAGGTGGACGAGCCCGCCGGCACCGAGGTCGCCGACCGCTGCGGACAGGACGTCACCGACCACGATGTCGTGGTCACCCGCGCGGTGGATCGCGGAGGTCCGGCACTCGAACCAGGCGGATGCCCCGTCGAGGAGCGCCGCGCCCGACAGCGCTCCCACCCGGAACGGGACGTGGGCCAGCTGCCCGACGACGGGCCTGCCGGGCGACGCGAACCAGTCCGCCACCGGCGCACCCGCGTCCGAGAGCACCGAGACGGCCCATCGATCGACCTCGTCGAGCACGTCGCGGAACCGTGACTCGACGTGGACGCAGAAGAGCAGCAAGGGCGGGTCGAGCGACACGGACGTCAGCGTGCTGGCCGTCATCGCGTGATCGAGACCCTGGTGGTGGGCGCTGATCACGACGACGCCGTCCGGCAGCCGCGACACCGCGGAGCGGAACTCGTCAGGCGTCGGCGTCATCCCCGTCCGCCTCCGCCCCGGCCACCATCACCGCGCCGACCCCGGTCCGCTGCCGCGGTACGTCCTGGAACCAACGGGACGGCAGGAACGCCGAGGCGGCGATCGGCACCCACGCGCCGAGGATCCAGATCTGACCGAGGATCGTCCAGCTCGCCGTCCCGCCCGGGATCAGGACGTCGCCTCCCGGGCCTCGCAGGCTCAGGACGAAGACGACGGCGCCCCAGGCCACCGCGTACGCCAGCAGGGCGACGAGTCCGCCCCAGGCGCGCACCGTCACGGCTCCCGCGAGCACGAGGAGCAGCACGAGCACCAACCCCCACGGCGGGACGGACCGGTGCTCGACGGTGCCCAGGGCACCGACCACGGCTCCGAGGACGAGAGAGCCGACGATGCGGGGCACCACCGCGGCGGAGAGTCTCAGCACGTGCGTCAGGCTACCCGCGTCACACCGGCAGGCCACCACGCGAGGTCGTTCGCCCACCCCGGGGCGAACCGGTAGGACTCGCGACGGAGCACGGGCGCGAGCACGCCGTTGCTCAGCGCGTAGCAGCCGAGGACCGCCGACCCCGCGCTGGGCTCAGGCTCGATCCCGAGTGCCTGGACCTGCGTCCGGTGCGCCCGGAGCGCCTCGACGACGCGGCCGAGCACCGGTGCGACGTCGACCTGCAGCGCGACGGACGTCTCCGGCACGGCGACCGAGGGAAGCGGGCCGTCGGGATCGGGCAGCACGAGCGCGGCGCGGTCGGGCAGGTCCGCGACGACGCGCGTCGTGGCGAGCTCGCGCCAGGCGCCCCGCAGGGTCTCGGCGCCGATCGCGGTCCACAGGACGGCCTTGACGGCGTGGGGTTGCGCGCCTGAACCGCCCCCGTCCCCGTCGGCGGCGAGCAGCAGCGCACGCATCGTCACGTCGTGCGCCCTGACGTGGTCCGGGTGGCCGTACCCACCGCCGGGCTCGTACGTCACGACGACGTCGGGCCGCCGTTCGCGGATGACCGCCGCGAGGCGCTCCGCCTGCTCGTCGATCGGCGCAGCCACGAGGGCGTCCGGGCCGAGAGACGCGGCTCGTCCGGCCTGCCCGGCAGCCGTCCATGCCATGCCGGAGTCCACATATCGCCGGGTCGGCCCCGCACCGCGCTCCGACGCACCGGCGGCGAGCGCACCGCCCTCGATCGGGACCCGATCGAGGAGCACCCCGTCGGCGCCGAGTGCCCCCAACGCCGAGCCGAGCTCCGCCTCGCGATGCGCCGCGAGGCGGAGACCGTCGCCCTCGAGATGGGCGAGCTCCGGCGGGATGACCTCGCCACGCTCGCCGCGCGTGCAGGTCACGACCGTCACCGGCAGGCCGGCCGCCGCCCAGGTTGCGATCAACGCGCCGGTGGCGAGGGTCTCGTCGTCCGGGTGCGCGTGGACGGCGAGCAGCCCGCCGGTCACGTGCTCAGGCGCGCTTGGACCGCGCGAACGCGCGGGCACGGTCAGACTGGTCGAGGATCACCTTGCGGATGCGAATGCGCTCCGGGGTCACCTCGACGCACTCGTCCTCACGGGCGAACTCGAGCGACTCCTCGAGGGTCAGGTGCCGCGGGGGCACGAGGTTCTCGAAGTTGTCGGCGGTCGAGGACCGCATGTTCGTCAGCTTCTTCTCCTTGGTGATGTTGACGTCCATGTCCTCGTTGCGCGCGTTCTCACCGACGATCATGCCCTCGTAGACCTCCTGCGTGGGGTCGACGAAGAACGATCCACGCTCCTGCAGGTTGATCATCGCGAACGGCGTCACCACACCCGCACGGTCCGCCACGAGCGAGCCGTTGACGCGGGTCTCGATCGGCCCGGCCCACGGCTCGTGCCCCTCGGCGATCGACGACGCGATGCCCGTGCCACGGGTGTCGGTGAGGAACTGCGTGCGGAAGCCGATCAGCCCGCGGGCCGGGACCATGAACTCCATGCGGACCCAGCCGGTGCCGTGGTTCGCCATCGTCTCCATGCGGCCCTTGCGCTGCGCGAGCAGCTGCGTGACCGAACCGAGGTACTCCTCGGGGACGTCGATCGTCATGCGCTCCATCGGCTCGTGCACCTTGCCGTTGACGAGCTTGGTGACGACCTGCGGCTTGCCGACCGTCAGCTCGAAGCCCTCGCGGCGCATCTGCTCGACCAGGATCGCCAGCGCGAGCTCACCACGGCCCTGGACCTCCCACGCGTCGGGGCGCTCGGTCGGGAGAACCTTGAGCGACACGTTGCCGACGAGCTCCTTGTCGAGGCGGTCCTTCACCTGACGGGCGGTCACCTTGTGGTTCTTGCCACCCCGGCCGGCGAGCGGCGAGGTGTTGATGCCGATGGTCATCGAGATCGCCGGGTCGTCGACCGTGATGAGCGGCAGCGGCCGCGGGTCGTCCGGGTCGGTCAGCGTCTCGCCGATCGTGATGTCGGCGATACCGGCGACGGCGACGATGTCGCCGGGTCCGGCGGACTCAGTCGGCACGCGGTCGAGGGCGCGGGTCTCGAGCAGCTCGGTGATCTTGACCGTCTGCGTCGTCCCGTCGTGACGGCACCACGCGACCATCTGGCCCTTGCGGATCTCCCCGTTGAAGACCCGCAGCAGGGCGAGGCGACCGAGGAACGGCGACGCGTCGAGGTTCGTCACGTGCGCCTGCAGCGGTGCGCCCTCCTCGTACGTCGGGGCGGGGATCTTCTCGAGGATCGTCCGGAACAGCGGCTCGAGGGTCTCGCTGTCCGGCAGCCCGCCGTCGGCCGGCTGGTTCATCGAGGCACGACCGGCCTTCGCTGCCGCGTACACGACGGGCACGTCGAGGATCGCGTCGAGGTCGAGGTCCGGCACGTCCTCGTGCAGGTCGCTCGCAAGCCCGAGGAGCAGGTCGGTCGACTCGTGGACGACCTCGGTGATGCGCGAGTCAGGACGGTCCACCTTGTTGACCACGAGGATCACCGGCAGCTTGGCGACGAGAGCCTTGCGCAGCACGAACCGCGTCTGCGGGAGCGGGCCCTCGCTCGCGTCGACGAGCAGGACGACGCCGTCGACCATCGACAGACCGCGCTCGACCTCGCCGCCGAAGTCGGCGTGGCCCGGGGTGTCGATCACGTTGATCGTGATGCCCTCGGGGTGACCGAACTCCGCGGCCGCCGGGCCCGAGTAGTGCACGGCGGTGTTCTTCGCGAGGATCGTGATGCCCTTCTCGCGCTCGAGGTCTCCCGAGTCCATGGCGCGCTCGTCGACGTGCGCGTGCGCACCGAACGCCCCGGACTGCCAGAGCATCGCGTCGACGAGCGTGGTCTTGCCGTGGTCGACGTGGGCGACGATCGCGACGTTGCGCAGGTCGGAGCGCACGCGCTTGGCGGCAGGCACAGACATGAAGGACTCATTCCTGGAAGGGGGGTGCGCGCCGCGTCATGGGG
>JAKBFW010000234.1 GCA_021833345.1 Pseudomonadota bacterium
CCCAGCCGGACACCGAGATCCAGTTCACGCCCGCGCGCGTCATCATGCAGGACTTCACCGGTGTCCCGTGCGTCGTCGACCTCGCCACCATGCGCGAAGCCGTCGTCGACCTCGGCGGTGACCCGTCGAGGATCAATCCCCTGGCGCCCGCCGAGCTCGTGATCGACCACTCCGTTCAGATCGACGTCGCGGGACGTGCCGATGCGTTCCGCCGCAACGTCGAGCTCGAGTACGAGCGCAACCGTGAGCGGTACCAGTTCCTGCGCTGGGGACAGACGGCGTTCGACGACTTCAAGGTCGTCCCCCCGGGGACCGGGATCGTGCACCAGGTCAACATCGAGTACCTCGCACGTGTCGTCATGACGCGCGAGGTCCCGGCCGACGGGGCGACCGTCCTGCGCGCCTACCCCGACACCTGCGTCGGCACCGACTCGCACACGACGATGGTGAACGGTCTCGGAGTGCTCGGCTGGGGCGTCGGAGGCATCGAGGCCGAGGCCGCCATGCTCGGCCAGCCCGTGTCGATGCTGATCCCGCGGGTGGTGGGCTTCCGGCTCACCGGACAGATCCCGTCGGGTGTCACCGCGACCGACGTCGTCCTCACGATCACGCAACAGCTGCGCCAGCACGGCGTGGTCGGCAAGTTCGTCGAGTTCTACGGCGACGGGGTTGCGGCGGTGCCGCTCGCCAACCGCGCCACGATCGGCAACATGAGCCCGGAGTTCGGCTCGACCGCCGCGATCTTCCCGATCGATGCCGTCACGCTCGAGTACCTGCGCCTGACCGGTCGGAGCGCGGAGCAGGTCGCTCTCGTGGAGGCGTACGCCAAGGAGCAGGGCATGTGGCTCGACCCGGCCGACCCCGGGTACATCGAGCCGGTCTTCTCCGAGTACCTCGAGCTCGACCTGTCGAGCGTCGTGCCGTCCATCGCCGGACCGAAGCGACCGCAGGACCGCATCGAGCTCACGCACGCGAAGTCGGCGTTCCAGCGCGACCTGCCGACCTACGCACCGGAGGTACGCAACGGGGTGGACGAGTCCGAGCAGGAGTCGTTCCCGGCCTCCGACTCGCCCGCGGTCTCGTCGCACCACCGGCGGACGGTGACGGTCACCACGCCTGACGGGGGCAGCTACGAGCTGTTCCACGGCGCGGTGGCCATCGCGTCGATCACATCCTGCACCAACACGTCGAACCCCTCCGTCATGCTCGCGGCCGGTCTGCTCGCGAAGAAGGCCGTCGAGAAGGGCCTCACGGCCAAGCCGTGGGTGAAGACGTCGATGGCACCGGGGTCCAAGGTCGTGACGGACTACTACGAGAAAGCACAGCTCTGGCCCTACCTCGAGAAGCTCGGCTTCCACCTCGTCGGCTACGGCTGCACCACGTGCATCGGCAACTCGGGTCCGCTGGCGGACGAGGTGTCGGCCGCGGTCAACGAGCACGACCTCGCGGTCGTGTCGGTGCTCTCCGGGAACCGGAACTTCGAGGGGCGCATCAACCCGGACATCAAGATGAACTACCTCGCCTCGCCGCCGCTGGTCATCGCCTACGCGCTGGCCGGCACGATGGAGTTCGACTTCGAGCACGAGCCGCTGGGGCGCGACGAGGCCGGGAGCCCGATCTTCCTGCGCGACATCTGGCCGAGCGCGGACGAGGTGCAGTCGACCATCGACGGGGCGATCAACCGGGCGATGTTCACCACCGACTACGCCGACGTGTTCGCCGGTGACGACCAGTGGCGGGCCCTCCCGACCCCGGAGGGGAGCACCTTCGACTGGGACGGCGGGTCGACGTACGTCCGCAAGCCTCCGTACTTCGACGGCATGACGATGACGCCGGACCCGGTGACCGACATCGTGGGCGCCCGGGTGCTCGCCACGCTCGGCGACTCGGTGACGACCGACCACATCAGCCCGGCCGGCGCGATCAAGGCCGACAGCCCTGCCGGTCGGTACCTCTCCGAGCACGGCGTCGAGCGGCGCGACTTCAACTCCTACGGGTCACGCCGCGGGAACCACGAGGTCATGATCCGTGGCACGTTCGCCAACATCCGCCTGCGCAACCAGCTCCTGGACGACGTCGAGGGCGGCTTCACGTACAACTTCGTCACGGGCGCCCAGGACACCATCTACGACGCGGCGCAGGACTACGCCGCCGCGGGGACGCCGCTGGTGATCCTCGGCGGCAAGGAGTACGGCTCCGGGTCGTCGCGGGACTGGGCGGCGAAGGGCACGGCTCTGCTCGGCGTGAAGGCCGTGATCACCGAGAGCTTCGAGCGGATCCACCGGTCGAACCTCATCGGCATGGGCGTGCTGCCGCTGCAGTTCCCCGCGGGTGAGTCGGCGGCGAGCCTCGGGCTCGACGGGACCGAGACCTTCGACATCACCGGGGTCACGGTGCTCAACGACGGCACGACGCCGTCGACGGTGGCGGTCACGGCGACCCGGGCCGACGGCTCGACGGTGACCTTCGACGCGGTCGTCCGCATCGACACCCCGGGAGAGGCCGACTACTACCGCAACGGCGGGATCCTGCAGTAC
>JAKBFW010000080.1 GCA_021833345.1 Pseudomonadota bacterium
GGAGGTTCTCGGCGTCGTCCTCCTCGACCTCGACGTCCTCGTTGCGGGTGACCCGGAACGTGTGGTGCTCGAGGACGTCCATCCCGGGGAAGAGGTGGTCGAGGTGCTCGGAGATGACGTCCTCGAGGGGGACGAACGACATCGGGCCGGCGTCGCGGGACGGGGCGCCGGGGGCGCTCGGCTTGCCCGTCGCGTCGACGGCGATGAACCGGGGCAGCAGGGGCGGCACCTTGACCCGCGCGAAGTGCTCCTTGCCGGTGGCCGGGTTCATCACCACGACGGCCAGGTTCAGCGAGAGCCCGGAGATGTAGGGGAAGGGGTGCGCCGGGTCGACGGCGAGGGGCGTCAGCACGGGGAAGATGCGGCGACGGAAGTACTTGTGCAGCCGCTCCTGCTCGTCGGGGCCGAGGTCGTCCCAGCGCACCAGCGTGATGCCCTCGGCCGCCAGGGCGGGCTTCACCTGGTCGGCGAACACGTCGGCGTGCCGGGCCGTGAGCTCGTGGGCCCGCTCGCTGATGGCCTCGAGCACCTGGCGCGGGCTGCGACCCGATGCGGACGTGACGGCGAGACCGGTCGCGATGCGCCGCTTGAGCCCGGCGACGCGCACCATGAAGAACTCGTCCAGGTTGGACGCGAAGATCGCCAGGTACCGCAGTCGTTCGAGCAGCGGCTGGGTGTCGTCCTCGGCGAGCTCGAGCACGCGCTGGTTGAACGCCAACCAGCTCAGCTCCCGGTCGAGGAACCGCCCCGCGGGCAGCGGCGCGCTCGGCTGGGCGGACTCCGTGAACGGGGGGTCCTGCTCCTCGGCCGCGATGTGCTCGGCGATGCGCTGGGCGAGCTCCCGGGCAAGGGGGGGCCTCGACGACGGTGCGGTGGTCATCCGCCCATGGTGTCACCTGACGGTGCGCCGGTGGAGAAGGACCCGTACATCACGTCCACGGCGGATCGCGTGAACCCGGCGCGGCGATAGGTGCGCACCGCGGCGGTGTTGTCGGCCTCGGTGTACAGGACGACGTCGCGCAGCCCGCGGGCGCGCAGGTGCGCGAGAGCGAGGGCCGTGAGCGTGCCGCCGAGGCCCTGCCCCTGGGCGCCCGGGTCGATGCCCAGCGCGTACAGCTCGCCGACCGGCGCCGCGCCGAGCGCCCCTGCCGGGTGCACCTTGGTCCACGCCGAGCCGACGAGCACCCCGTCGCGCTCGGCCAGCAGGAGACCCGCGGGGTCGAACCACGGCTCGCGCTCGCGTGCGTCGACGTCGGCCGGGGTCAGCCGGCCCTGCTCGGGGTGGGAGGCGAACGCACGGGCGTTGACGCGGCACCATGCGTCCTCGTCCGCGCCGGGCACGAAGGTGCGGACGGTCACCCCCGCCGGGAGCTCGGGCTCCGTGAGCGCAGAGCCGGCGGTCGGGTCGAGGCGCATCTGCCAGAGCTCGCGGACCACGGTCATCCCCGCCCTGGCCGCGAGCGCGCGGGCGGCGGGGAGGTCCCCGTGCGCCCAGACCTGCACGGTTCGGTGGGGTGCGGTGGTCGAGGGCAGCGGTCGGTCCGGTGCGTCGGGAGCGTGGCCGTCGTGCGCGTGCTCCTCGGCCGCGCGCACGACCGCGTCGAGCAGCGCGGTCCCGATCCCGCGTCGGCGTGCCGCGGGAGCGACCACGAGCTCGGCGGCGGCCGTGCCGGGGACCGCGAGGTCGACCTGCGCGTAGCCCAGCAGCGGGTGGTCCGCCGTCGCGCCGCCGACCAGCAGGTGCACGACGGACGACGACGGGTCGGTGAGCCACAGCAGCGGCTGCTCGGAGAGCGGGGCGACGCCGTCACGCTCGGCGGCGCCGTCGGCGAGGGTGCGGATCGCGGCGACGGTCGTCGGGGTCAGCGGTCCCGGCGTACGGGCGGGTGTCGGCATGCCCCGATCATCCCCCGCCGCCGCTCGACCGCCTCCCGTCGCGTCCGTTCGCGCCTCGTGAAGCCCCGCCACGCCCGGCCGACCCCGGTGCCGGGCCGCGATCGGCACCGTCGGTGTCCCCGCCGGCGAGACACCCCCCGACGTAGGGTGAGGCATGGAGCAGCGCCGGGTCGACGTGGTCGTCATCGGTGCCGGTCAGGCCGGGCTGTCCACCGGCTACCACCTGCAGCGGATCGGCCTGCGACCCCCCGGCGTGCCGACCGCCACCGGACGGTTCGTGATCCTCGACGACAACCCGGGTCCGGGTGGCGCTTGGCAGCATCGCTGGCCGAGCCTGACCATGGCGCACGCGCACGCGATCCACGACCTGCCCGGGCTGCCCCGGTACGCGAGCGACCCCGACGAGCCGGCGTCGGTCGGCGTGGCCCGGTACTTCGCCGAGCACGAGGCCGCGTTCGGGCTGGACGTGCGACGCCCGGTGCGGGTCCGCGCCGTGCAGGACGTGGGCGGTCACGACGGTCTGCTCGCCGTCGAGACGGACGACGGCGAGTGGCTCACGCGCGCGGTGGTCAACGCGACCGGGACCTGGCAGAAGCCGTTCTGGCCGGCCTACCCCGGCCGGTCGTCGTTCCGCGGTCGCCAGCTCCACACGCACGACTTCCACGCGGCCGCCGACCTCGCCGGCGCGCGCGTCGTCGTCGTCGGTGCGGGTACGTCGGCCGTGCAGCTCCTGCTGCAGATCGCCGAGGTGGCGACGACGACCTGGGTCGCACGGCGCCCGCCGCAGTGGACGCGTCGGCCGTTCGACCCCGAGTGGGGTCGGGACGTCGTCGCGCGCGTGGACGCGAGGACCCGGGCCGGCCTGGTCCCGCTCAGCGTCGTCGCGGAGACGGGCCTGCCGCTGACCCCCGAGTACCAGGCCGGCATCGACGCCGGGGTGCTCGTGCCGCGTCCGATGTTCGACCGGATCGTGCCCGACGGGGTGGTGTGGGACGCGGGACGCGCGGGGCCGGGGGAGGAGCGCCTGACGGCCGACGTCATCCTGTGGGCGACGGGGTTCCGGGCGGCGCTCGACCACCTCGCGCCGCTGCACCTGCGCGCGCACGGCGGCGGGATCGTGATGGACGGCACCGAGGTGGTGGCCGACCCGCGCCTCCAGCTCGTCGGCTACGGGCCGAGCGCATCGACGGTCGGCGCCAACCGGGCCGGCCGTGAGGCCGTGCGCAACCTGCGGCGGCTGCTCGGCCTGTAGGGCCGACCCGGGGCGTCGCGCCGTCCGCGCGCGCCGATTGGCTTTCGGACGCACTGTTGGTATCTTTACCGACAGTGCGTCGGGAAACGGCGCGGACGAGAGGACCTCCATGTTCCTGGCCTGGCGCGAGCTCCGCTTCGCGCGCTCACGGTTCGTCCTGATGGGAGGTGTCGTGGCGCTGATCGCCGTCCTGGTCGTCCTGCTCAGCGGGCTGTCCACCGGTCTCGTGAACGACGGCGTCTCCGGACTGCAGCGTCTGCCCGTCACGGCGTTCGCGTTCGCCGGAGGCACCAAGACCGACTCCGCGTTCTCCCGCAGCGTGATCGACCAGTCGCAGGTCACCGCCTGGCGCACGCGGGCCGGCGTCGCCGACGCGGCACCGTTCGGCAACCAGCTCGTCAACGGCAAGACGGGCCGCGGTCTGCCCGTCGACCTCGCGCTCTTCGGCGTCGAGCCCGACTCGTTCCTCGCGCCCACGGTCGCCTCGGGGGCCGCGCTCGGCACCACCGCCGACGGCATCGTCATCAGCCCGACCCTGCGGGCCGCCGGGCTCGCGATCGGGGACGTCGTCACGCTCGACCGCATCGGCACGAGGCTGACCGTGATCGGCGTGCTGGCGGACCAGCACACGTTCGGTCACGTCGACGTCGCGTACGTGCCGCTCCGGACCTGGCAGCAGGTGCACGCCGGTGCCGGACCCGGCGACGCCGTCCGACCGGAGGCCTACCAGGAGGCGACGGCCGTCGCGCTGCGTGCCGCCCCCGGTCGCACGATCGACCTCGCCGCGGGCGACGCCGCCGCGGGCACCACGAGCATGACGCGTGACGCGTCGTTCGCCGCCTCGCCCGGGTACACCGCGGAGACGTCGACCCTGACCCTCATCCAGGTGTTCCTCTACGCGATCTCCGCCCTCGTCGTCGGGGCGTTCTTCACCGTGTGGACCATCCAGCGCGGCCACGAGCTCGCCGTCATGCGGGCGATGGGCGCCTCGACCCGCTACCTGCTGCGCGACGGTCTCACCCAGGCGTTCGTGGTGCTCGTCGCCTCGACGCTCGTCGGGCTCGGCATCGGTGTCGCCGGCGGGGGCCTGCTCAGCGGCACGAGCATGCCGTTCGCCCTCTCCGCCCCCGCGATCACGCTCGGTGGCGCCCTGCTCGTCGTGCTCGGGATGATCGGCGCCGGCGCCGCAGTCGTCCGCGTCACCCGGATCGACCCCCTCGTCGCCCTCGGAGGCCAACGATGACCGCTCCCGTCGTGGTCGCTGCCGGCCTCACCCTGTCCGGGGTCACCCTGCGGCTCGGAGACGGTGACAGCATCGTCACCGCGCTCGACGCCGTCGACCTCCGCGTCCGACCCGGCGAGCTGGTCGCCGTCGTCGGCCCGTCCGGGGCGGGCAAGTCGAGCCTGCTCGCTGTCGCCGGCGCTCTCACGACGCCCGACGAGGGCAGCGTCGTCGTCGACGACGTCCCGATCGGAACCCTCGGCCGAGCCGCCCAGGCGCGGTTCCGCCGCTCCCGGATCGGCTTCGTCTTCCAGTCGGGCAACCTGATCCCGGCGCTCACCGCGCTGGACCAGCTGCGTCTCGCGGTCGACATCGCCGGCCGAGGCCTGGGCACCCGCGACCCGCTCGAGCTGCTCGCGGAGGTCGGCATGGCGGACAAGGCGCGCCGACGCCCGCACGAGCTCTCCGGGGGGGAGCGCCAGCGCGTCGGCATCGCCCGCGCGCTCATGACGTCTCCGACGCTCCTGCTCGTCGACGAGCCGACCGCGGCGCTCGACCGGGCCCGCAGCCAGGAGGTCGTCGCGCTGCTCGCCCGGGAGACCGCGCGGTCCGGTGTCGCGACCGTCATGGTCACCCACGACCACGACGTGCTGCACCACTGCGACCGCGTGGTGGAGATGGTGGATGGGAGACTGTCCCCGCAGGACACCTGAGAGAGCCGACGTGGGGGAGGGGCCGTGCCGCGGATCAAGGCAGCCACCGTCGTCGAGCACCGTGCGGCCCAGCGTCGGGTCCTGCTCGACGCCGCCCGCGCGCTCCTCGCCGAGACGGGTGACGTCCCCTCGCTCGCCGCGATCGCCGCGCGGGCGGAGCTCGCCAGGCCGAGCATCTACCAGTACTTCCGCTCGCGTCAGGACCTGCTGGCCGCCGTCGTCGAGGACACCTTCCCGCGGTGGTCGGACCGCATCACCGCTGCGATGGACGGTGCGGGCAGCCCCGGCGAGCAGGTCCTGGCGTACGTGGAGGAGAACCTCCAGCTCGTCGCCGACGGCGAGCACGCCGTCGCGCGCGCGCTCGCCGCCGCCGCCCCGGGCGACGTGATCCTCGAACGCAGCCGGGTGATGCACGCCCAGCTCCGGACCCCGGTCGTCGATGCGCTCCGGGCGCACGGTGCCGTCGACCCGGAGGCCACCGCGGACCTGGTCAACGCCCTGGTCATGACGGGATCCCGGATGATCGAGGCCGGGACGGACGTGGTGGAGGTGCGTCGCCGGGTCACCGAGCTGCTCGCGCCGTACCTGCGCTCCCCCGGTCCGCGCATGACACGGCGCCCGACGTGAGACAGTGCGCGACGTGAGACGGTACGCGACGTGAGATCGGTGACGCACGGGGTCCGGGAGGCGTGGCGGCGGGCGACCGCCGCCAGGTCGACCGCGCCCGAGCACTGGCGACGCCGCGACCGCGTACGGACCATCTCCGCGTGGGGGGTCGCGGCGATCGGGGTGCTCGGGATCCTCTCGGCGATCTCGCCACCGATCCGCGACCGGCTCGTCGCGGTGCTGGACTTCCTGCCGTTCCATGTCGCGCGCGTCGCGGCCACCACGCTCGTGCTCGGCTCGTTCGGGCTCGTGCTCACCGCGCGCGGGCTGCGCCGCGGTCAGCAGCTCGCCTGGGCCGCGACGATGGTGCTGCTCGTCGTCACGGCCGTCCTGCACGTGGTCAAGGGCCTCGACCTCGAGGAGGCCCTGCTCACGACGGGGATGGCGCTGTGGCTGCTGCGGCATCGTGACGCGTTCCCGGTGCTGCCGACGCGCGCGGCGGTGCGGACGACGGTGATCGTCGGTCTCGGCGGCGGCGTCGGCGCGCTGCTGATCGGGACGGTGCTCACCTACACGTTCGACCGGAGGCACCACCCGAAGGTGGGCGAGTCGCTCCGGGCCGTCGCCGACCGGCTCGGGGGAGGGAGCACGCTCCCGCTCCCCGGGGTCGGGCGGTTCGTGACCCCGATGCTCATCGCGACCGGGATCGGCCTGGTCTGGACGGTCCTGTGGGTGCTGCTCTCGCCGCGCGCCGGACGTCACCTGACCGGGGCGGCCCATCTCGCCGAGCGTGAGCGTGCGCGCGCCCTGCTCGCGATCACCCCCGGCCGCACCCTCGACTACTTCGCGCTGCGCGACGACAAGGACTGGTTCTTCTCCGAGCACAGCATGGTCGCCCACTCGGTCCGCCGCGGGGTCTGCCTGGTGTCGCCCGACCCGATCGGCCCGGAGGCCGAGCGTGAGGAGGTCTGGGCCGACTTCATGGGGTACGTCGAGCGCAACGGCTGGTCCGTCGCGGTGGTGGGCGCCGCGGAGGACTGGCTGCCGGTCTACGAGTCCACCGGCCTGCGGTCGCTGTACCTCGGGGACGAGGCGGTGGTCGACTGCACCGCCTTCAGCCTCGAGGGTCGGGCCCGCAAGAGCCTGCGCGGCGCGTACGGGCGGGTCCAGCGCGCCGGCTTCACCGCCGAGTTCGTCGGTGTCCGCGGCATCGACCCGGCCACCCGCGCCGTGCTCGAGGAGATCGCGGCGTCGAGCCGGCGGGGCGAGGTCGAGCGGGGGTTCTCGATGACCCTCTCGCGGATCCTCGACCCGGCCGACGTCGAGATCATGGTGACGATCGTGCGCGACCGCGCCGGGGTGCCGCAGGCGTTCCTGCAGTGGGCGCCTGCGACAGCGGTGCAGGGCTGGTCGCTGGACGTGATGCGGCACCACCACGGCGCGGACCTGCCGAACGGTCTCACCGACTTCGCGATCATCGAGACGATCCGGCACGTCGCCGCCACCGGCGGGCGCAGCCTGAGCCTGAACTTCGCCGTGCTGCGGGGGGTCGTCGCGGGCGAGGACACCTCACCGCTCGCGCGAGCCTCCCGTGCCGCGCTGAGCCGACTCTCGGACCGCATGCAGATCGTGTCGTTGTGGCGCTTCAACGCCAAGTACGACCCGACGTGGGTCCCGCGGTACATCGTGATGGACTCGGTCGAGTTCGCCGCCGCCCAGGGGCTCGTCCTGGTCGACGCCGAGGGCGTCACCGAGCTGCCGGTCGTCGGGCGCTTCCTCGGCCGGACGACGTGACCCTCGGGCTCCTCGCGGCGGTCGCGGCGGCTGTCGGCTACGGGTCGGGCTCGGTGCTGCAGGCCGCGGCGACCCGGCACGGCAGCGGGTTGCGCGTGCTCCTGCAGCCGCTCTACCTGACCGGTCTCGCGCTGGACCTGATCGGGTGGCTGCTCTCGCTGGTCGCGCTGCGCAGCCTGCCGCTCTTCGCGGTCCAGAGCCTGCTCGCGGGGTCGCTCGTCGTGACGGTCGTGCTCGCGCGGGTGGTGCTGGGCGTCCGGCTGCGGACCGCGGACCGGGTCGCCGTCGTCGCGGTCGTCGTCGCGCTCACGGTGCTCGCCCTCGCGGCAGGGGAGCAGCCCGCCACCGCTCCGCCCGGCGGCTTCACCGGGATCGTCCTCGGCGCCGCGGTCGTGCTGGCGGTCGGGGTCGCCGTGGCGCACCGGGCGGGCGGTGCCGTGCTGCTCGCGACGCTCGGTGGTCTCGGCTACTCGGGCGCTGCTCTTGCCGCCAGGGGTGCGCACGGCGGCACGACCGGGTGGCAGCTGCTGCTCCAGCCGCTCGCGCTCGCGATCGCGCTGTTCGGGGTCGCCGGTGCCCTGGCGTTCGTGCGGTCCCTCGAGACGGGAGCGGTCGGCCCGGCGATGGCGCTCGTCTCGGTGATCGAGGTCGTGGTGCCCGGCGCGGTCGGGCTGCTGGTGCTCGGAGACGGCGTCCGGTCCGGCTGGGTCGCACCGGCCGCCGCTGCCGTCGTCGTCGCCCTCGTCGGGTGCGTGGTGCTCGCCGGGAGCCCCGGTCAACGAGCGACGGCCTGACCGCACCCCGTGGGGTGCGGCCAGGCCGTCGTCGCGTCGCGTCAGCCGACGCGACCGGTGGCGCTGTCCCGGTCGGGTGTGGTCACCCCTCGCCCGGAGCCCGGAGCCCGGCCGCGATCAGGTCCATCACCGAGGAGTCGGCGAGCGTCGTCGCGTCGCCCACCGCCCGGTTCTCGGCGACGTCCCGCAGCAGGCGCCGCATGATCTTGCCCGAGCGCGTCTTGGGCAGCTCCGCGACGACGAGGATCGTGCGCGGCTTCGCGATCGGGCCGATCTCCTTGGCGACGTGCGCGCGGAGCTCCGTCGAGACCTCCTCGGCCGACTTGCCCTCGGCTGTCGCGTCCGCCCGGAGGATCACGAACGCCACGACGGCCTGCCCGGTCGTCTCGTCCGTCGCGCCGACCACGGCCGCCTCGGCGACGGACGGGTGCGAGACCAGCGCGGACTCGATCTCCGTGGTGGACAACCGGTGCCCCGACACGTTCATGACGTCGTCGACACGTCCCAGCAGCCAGACGTCGCCGTCGTCGTCCTTCTTGGCGCCGTCGCCCGCGAAGTACAGGCCGGGGAACCGTGACCAGTACGTGTCCCGGAACCGCTCGGGGTCGCCCCAGATGCCGCGCAGCATGGCCGGCCAGGGCTCGGTGAGCACGAGGTAGCCGCCGTGGCCGTCGGGGACCGAGTGGGCCTCGTCGTCGACCACGTCGGCGCCGATGCCGGGGAGCGCGGTCTGCGCCGATCCGGGCTTGGCCGTGGTGATGCCGGGGAGCGGGGTGATCATGATCGCCCCGGTCTCCGTCTGCCACCACGTGTCGACGACGGGGGTGCGGTCACCGCCGATCACGCGGCGGTACCAGATCCAGGCCTCCGGGTTGATCGGCTCGCCGACGCTGCCGAGGACCCGCAGCGACGAGAGGTCGTGGGCGGCGGGGTACTCCTCGCCCCACTTCATGCAGGTCCGGATCGCCGTCGGGGCGGTGTACAGGATCGAGACCCCGTACTTGGCGATGATCTCCCACCACCGACCACGGTGCGGGGTGTCCGGGGTCCCCTCGTAGATGACCTGCGTCGCGCCGTTGACCAGCGGTCCGTACACGATGTACGAGTGCCCGGTGACCCAGCCGACGTCGGCCGTGCACCAGTAGACGTCGGTCTCGGGCTTGAGGTCGAAGACGTTCAGGTGCGTGAACGCCGTCTGGGTCAGGTACCCGCCGGTCGTGTGGAAGATGCCCTTCGGCTTCCCCGTGGTCCCCGACGTGTAGAGGATGAAGAGCGGGTGCTCGGCCTCGACGTCCACCGGCGTGTGCTGGTCGCTCGCGGCCTCCAGCGCCTCGTGCCACCAGACGTCGCGGCCCTCCTGCCACGCGACGTCCTGGCCGGTCCGGCGCACGACGAGCACCGACCTGACGATCGAGCCGGCCTCCTTGGTGAGCGCCTCGTCCACGGCAGGCTTGAGCGCGCTCGGTGCGCCGCGGCGGTAGCCGCCGTCGGCGGTGATCACCGTCGTGGCCTGGGCGTCGACGATCCGGGAGTTGAGCGCCTCGGCGGAGAAGCCGCCGAAGACGACCGAGTGCGGCGCGCCGATGCGTGCGCACGCGAGCATCGCGATGACGGCCTCGGGGATCATCGGCAGGTAGATCGCGACGCGGTCTCCCGTCCGGACCCCGAGGGCGAGGAGCGCGTTCGCCGCGCGCGAGACCTCGCGCTGCAGGTCGGCGTAGGTGAGCGTCCGGGTGTCTCCGGGCTCTCCCTCGAAGTGGATCGCGACGCGGTCGCCGAGACCTGCCTCGACGTGCCGGTCGACGGCGTTGTAGCAGGCGTTGAGCCGGCCGTCGGCGAACCACCGGGCGACCGGCGCGTTCGACCAGTCCAGGACCTCGGTGAACGGCGTCGACCACGAGACGAGGTTCCGGGCCTGCTCGGCCCAGAACCCGAGGCGGTCGGCGGCCGCCCGCTGGTAGACATCGGCGTGGACGTTGGCCTGGGCTGCGAACTCGGCGGACGGCGGGAAACGCCGCTCCTCCGTGAGCAGGTTCTCCAGGTCTCGGGACGACTCTTCGGTCACAGATACCTCCGGCGCAGCGACGACGATGCGAATGGGGCGAGACGTGTAGGACGAAGGTCCTTCGTGCACTCTAGTCGCGTGATCGCGGTGCCTGGTGCCGGATCGGGATCCCGATCGGGATCCGCGGGGGCGGGATCAGGCCGTGGGAGACGTCGCTGCTGCCGCGAGTCGTCCGTACCGACGACCCGTCCGACGTGCGACGGCGATCGCGACCCCGGCCGCGAGGAGCAGGACGCCGAGGAGCAGGACCACCCCGCTCACGCCCTGGAGGTCGAGCTGGCCGACCGTGAGCGCGTTCGCGTCGGTCCGGAAGATGCGCAGGACCTCGGTGTACGCGCGCTCGGGGACGACGAGGAACGTGAGCCCGGCCGCGGTGACGAGCAGGCCGGCGGTGATCGGCACGGCCGCGGTCCAGACACCCAGCACGACGACGCCGATCAGCAGGAGCGCGCCCAGCGCCACGAGCGTCGTCCCGAGGGCGTCGATCCACGCGGTCTGCGGCGGTGCGTACGCGAGGGTGATCCGCGACTCGCCGAGACCGGCCACGAGCACCGCGACGGGACCGAGGACCAGCCCGACGAGGATCCCGAGGAGATGCCCACCGACGCCGACGCGACGTGGTGGCACGACGGCCGGGAAGACGTCCTCCGCCGGGGCGTCCGCGGCGTCGGACGTGGGCGGGGCGGAGGTCGGGTCAGGTGTCGGCGCGGGCGTCCACAGGGGTGCCGACCCGGCTCCCGTCACGCCGCCGACGACGTCGTGCCGGAGGGGGGCGACGGGCACGGACGGCCCGTCCGGGTCGGTCGGGGCCGGGCGGGGGCTCTGGTTCCACGCGGCAGGCTCCGGGGGGGTCGGCCGCGCGCGGTCGGCCACATGGGCTGCCCGCGCGGCGCGCGTCTCGGCGCCGAGCGTGGCGCCCGGCGGGGTGACGACCGGCGGGGTGGTGAGGGCAGGGTCGGCGGGGCCGGGGACGGCCTGGTCGTCGGTGCTCATCGGGGCTCCTCTGGTGGGCGGTGCGACGGCAGCCGCCGCGGTCGAGCGCGGCCGCTCGCTCCACCGTAGGGCCCTGGAGGGGTGCACGCGCATGCGCCGACACGCCGGGCGCGTGCCGGCGGCGCCTCGGTGGCGAGCTCGGACGCCCGCACGGGACGGTGCTGCCGTCCCGGAGGTCGTGAGCTGGTGTCGGCGCTAGGCGACGGTCGCGCGGACCCGGTCGTCGTCCGCACCGACGGCGCGGTCGGAGGGTGCCGCGCCGGTCGGGGTCGGCGCGCTCGTGAACCAGCCGGCGGCCACCGCGAACGCAACCCCGACGAAGATCGCGCCGCCGACCAGGTTGCCGGTCCCGACCACGAGCATGTTCCGGCCGAACTGGGCCCAGCTGGTCTGCGGGAGCCCGCCGAGGAGCCCCAGCCCGAACGTCGTCATGTTCGCGACCACGTGCTCGAAGCCCGAGGTGATGAACGCGAGCAGGCACCAGAAGATGACGGCGAGCTTCGCGCCCTCGCTCTTCAGGCGGGCGGCCGCCCAGATGGCGAGGCAGACGAGCATGTTGCAGAGGACGCCGCGCCAGAACAGCTGGGTGTCGGTCTCGGCCGCCTTGTGCTCGAGCAGCGAGGCGATCATCTTCCCGCCCGGGGTCCCGGGTGCGATGACGCCGCTCGCGTTGACCATCGCAGCGAACACGAAGGCGCCGAGCATGTTCCCGACGAACGAGAAGCCGAGCGTCCCGCCGGCGCGTCCCCACGAGATCGACCGGCCGAGCGCACCCTGCGTCAGCGTCA
>JAKBFW010000081.1 GCA_021833345.1 Pseudomonadota bacterium
CGCCCGACGCCCTCCTCGACGTGCACGCGGGAGGCCGTCGCTAGGCTGAGCCCATGGCCACCACCTGGGAGTACGCGACCGTCCCGTTGATCATCCACGCCACCAAGGCGATCCTCGACCAGTGGGGCGCCGACGGCTGGGAGCTCGTGCAGGTCGTGCAGGGCCCCGACGCCGGGCTCGTCGCGTACCTCAAGCGTCCGTCCTCCGGCCGGGTCGAGGGTTCACGATGAATCGCGCCGCGCTGGTCGCGCGGCTGGCCGAGCTCGGCCTCACGCTGCCCCCCGTGGCCGCACCGGTCGCGGCGTACGTCCCCGCGGTGCGGTCCGGTGACCACGTGCACACCTCCGGACAGCTCCCGTTCGTCGCCGGTGAGCTGGCGACGGTCGGCAAGGTCGGCACCGGCACCGGACTCGTGGAGCCCGCCGTGGCGAAGGACCTTGCCCGCACCGCGGTCCTGAACGCGCTCGCGGCGGTCCTGTCGGTCGTGGACGACGACGCGCGTCTGCGCGTGGTCAAGGTGGTCGGTTTCGTGGCGAGCGCGCCCGACTTCACCGGCCAGCCGGGCGTGGTGAACGGTGCGAGCGAGCTCCTCGGCGAACTCATGGGCGAGGCGGGTGTGCACGCCCGGAGCGCGGTCGGCGTCGCCGTCCTGCCCCTCGACTCGCCTGTGGAGATCGAGCTCGTCGTCGAGATCACCCGCTCCTGAGCCGGCTCCGGCCGCACCCCGCGAGAACGTGATGGTCCGGCGCGCGGGGGAGCGTGGGGTCAGCGGGCTCGGCGTTCCAGACGGGGGAGGTCGAGGAGGACGACGGCGCGGCCCTCGCGGCGAACCCAGCCACGGGCGGCGAAGTCCGCGAGGGCCTTGTTGACCGTCTCACGGGACGCGCCGACGAGCTGCGCGAGCTCCTCCTGCGTGAGGTCGTGCGCGACCCGGAGGCCGTCGTCGACCTGCTCGCCGAAGCGGGTCGAGAGGTCGAGGAGCGCCTTCGCGACGCGGCCCGGGACGTCGGAGAAGACGAGGTCGGCAAGGGTCTCGTTGGTGCGACGGAGGCGATGACCGAGAGCCTGGAGCAGGTGGATCGCGACCTTCGGGTGGTCGGCGAGCCACGCGTTCAGCTCGGCGTGGTCGAGCTCGAGCACGACCGCATCCGCGACGACCGTGGCGGACGCGGTTCGCGGACCCGGGTCGAACAGGGAGAGCTCGCCGAACATCTCCCCCGGGCCGATCACGGCGAGGAGGTTCTCGCGGCCGTCGGTCGAACGTCGCCCGAGCTTGATCTTCCCGCTCGCGATCACGTAGAGCCGGTCGCCAGGGTCACCCTCGTGGAAGATCGCCGTGCCGCGCGGGAACTCGAGGGGGGTCATGGAGTCGAGAAGGGCGCGCGACGCCTCGGGCTCCATGTGGGAGAACAGGGGAGCAGAGAGCACGACGGTGTCGTCCACGATGTCCTTCACCGACCTTCTCTGCCTCGTGCGCGACGTCTGGGATCGGGGCCCAGTCTGCCGCATCAGGCCGTCACGCGAGCGCTCTGCAGCTCGGGCAGGTCAAGGGCGTCTGCCGGATGGAGCGACAGGCGCGCGATGAGGTCCTCGGTCGCGCTCTCGAGAGCGGCCGCCAGGCACTCCTGGTACGTGCCCAGGCGCCGGTCGAAGTCGCGCAGCAGATCCAACCGGTCGAGCTCACCGATCGGCAACCCGCTGCGCAGCGCGGTCTCGAGGTCCGTCTGCATCGGCAGGACGTTCTGGACGTCGACCCCCAGATAGGGAAGCGGGTCCTGGCCGAGTGGCTCGGGCAGGGTCGCCGCGGCGACGGCGACCTCGATGCGCGACCGCACCAGCAGGCGCCACCTGTTGACCCGGAGGAGCTCGACCCGGAGATCGCGGCGCGAGTGCCGAAGCGTCCGCAGGCTGGGTTCCGGCCCACGCGCGACGCGATCCGGTGCCACCGCCGCTCTGGGCTCCACCGTGCCCCCTCGTCGTGCTCCTGCTCGCCGTGCTCGCCACGTCGATTCCGTCCACCACTTCTCGACCCGATCTCGAGCGCACTTGAGCCTCGCGGGGGCAGGTGGCGCCAGGATCACCCGTGCGGACCAGGCATGACGCATCAGACGTACGCTTCCGGTGTGACCTCGACCACTGCGCCGCCTGCCGCCAGGGAGTCCCACCTCGCGCTCGTCCGGCGGGCGCGGCGGATCAACCGGGCTCTTGCGGTCCGGTACCCGGAGGCCGCGTGCGAGCTCGACTTCACCTCTCCCCTCGAGCTGCTGGTCGCGACCGTGCTCTCGGCGCAGTGCACGGACAAGCGCGTGAACATGGTGACCCCGGAGCTGTTCGACCGCTACCCGGACGCCTGGGCGTACGCGGCGGCGGATCGTGCCGAGCTGCAGGACCTGATCCGGTCCACGGGGTTCTTCCGCGCCAAGGCCGAGTCGCTCATGGGCATCGGTCGGGACCTGGTCGAGCGGTTCGACGGGCGTGTGCCCGGCCGCCTGGACGACCTCGTGACGCTCCCCGGGGTCGGGCGCAAGACGGCCAACGTCGTCCTGGGCAACGCGTTCGAGACGCCGGGGATCACGGTCGACACGCACGTCGGACGCCTGGCCCGGCGGCTCGGCTGGACCGCGAACGAGGACCCGGTTCGGGTCGAGCAGGACATCGCGGCGCTGATCGAGAAGCGGGAGTGGACCCCGCTGTCGCACCGGCTGATCTTCCACGGGCGCCGGGTGTGCTTCGCACGCCGCCCGGCCTGCGGCGCGTGCGTGGTCGCCGCCGACTGCCCCGCGTTCGGGATCGGCGAGGTGGACCCGGTGCGGTCCGCGGCTCTCGTCAAGGACTGACTCACCCGGCCCGCGAGGTCGCCGGCGGTCGGGACGTCGGGTGCGGTCAGGCGGTGAGCGGTGCCACGTCGGCGAGCCAGTCGAGCAGGATCGCGCCGACGGCGTCCGCCGCCTCCTCGGGGACGAAGTGCCCGGCGCCCGGCACGAGCTCGAACCGGTACCCGGAGCCCGCGAGCGACGCCGGGGCCGACGCGGTCGCGGCCGGCCGGCAGCGGTCCTCGGCGCCGTGCACCTGGAGCACGGGCACCGGGACCGGGGTGCGCAAGCGCGCCAGGTACCGCCGTCCGTCGGTGCGTGGGGTCGACCGGACGAGCCACCGGAGCCGCTCCATCGCGCTGTGCGCAGCGAACGGCACCTGTGCGGCGACCCGGTAGGTCTCGGCGTCGTCGGCCGTCAGCCAGCCGTCCGCACCCCATTCCCGCAGCAGGCGCGGGACGAGGTCGGTGCGCGTCATCGACCGCTCCGGAAGCGTCGGGAGCTGGAAGTACATGAGGTGGCGCAGCGCGGTCGGCGTCAGTGCCGCGCGGCCGAGCGCGCGGGCGTGCACGGGGTGCGGCATCGCGATCGACCCGACGGCGGCCGTGACCATCGGTTCGAGCGAGGGCATCGCCCATGCCACGGACCCGCCGACGCCGTGCCCGACGACGACGGCGCGATCCACCCCGAGCGAGCGCACGAGACCGGCGACGTCGCGACACAGCGTCGGGACGTCGTAGCCGATCGGCGGCTTGTCCGAGGCGCCCGTCCCACGCAGGTCCATCGCAGCGACGCGGTAGCCGGCGTCCGCCAAGGTCACGATCTGGTGGCGCCACGCCCACCAGAACTCGGGGAACCCGTGCAGCAGGACGACCAGAGGGACGTCGCGGTCGTCCGGACCTGCGACGGCGACGTGGAATCGTGCCCCGTTGGCCGGGACGAACTGGTGCCGCCACGGGCCCTCGATCAGGACGGTGGTCGAGTCGACGCTCACGCGGGCGAACCTACCCCGTTCCGCGCTCGCACGATGCGCGGGCGGCATCGGGTGCGACCCACACGGGTGGTCACCGGGCGACGGTCTCCCGGGGCGTGCCGGAGTCCCCGGTCGTGGTCGGCGCGTCGACCACGGGAGACGTGTCCCCGACGGGGACGTGGCTGCTGTCGAGCGTCGACCGGCGGTCCTTCGGCATGTCGAAGCGGTACCCGACGTTCCGCACGGTGCCGATGAGCTGCTCGTGCTCCGGACCGAGCTTCGCGCGGAGGCGTCGGACATGGACGTCGACCGTCCGGGTGCCTCCGTAGTAGTCGTAGCCCCAGACCTCCTGCAGCAGCTGCGCCCGGGTGAACACCCGCCCCGGGTGCTGCACGAGGTACTTGAGCAGCTCGAACTCCTTGTAGGTGAGGTCGAGGTGGCGTCCACGCAGGCGCGCGGAGTACCCGCTCGCGTCGATCGTGAGCTCGCCGGCAGAGATCTCCTCGGGTGCCGAGTCGACCGTCGGGGTCGCGAAGCGCTCGATGACGAGCCGGATCCGGGTCTCGACCTCGGCCGGGCCCGCGTTCGAGAGGATGAGGTCGTCGACGCCCCACTCGGCGGTGACGACCGTGAGCCCGCCCTCGGTGAGGATCAGGATGACCGGGACGGTGAGACCGGTCGCGCGCAGCATGCGGCAGGTGGTGCGCGCGGTGGCGAGCTCACGTCGCGCATCCATCAGCACGACGTCCGCCTCGGGGGCCTCCAGGAGCGCCGACGGCTCGACGGGCAGCACCCGGATCCGGTGGGACAGGAGACCGAGCGCGGGGAGCACCTGGGCCGGGCCACCGGACGAGGGCGTGAGCAGCAGCAGGTCTGCCACCGGAGGAACCTCCTTGCTTGCCGTGGGGGACACGCTACAACGGGCGTGCTCCCGCCCATGCGCCGTTCCATCGCGACCGCCGGACGGTCACGGTGGTCGCTGCCGGCGGATCTGCGACAATCGTCCGCATGCCCACCCCCGCTCGCGTCGTCGCGCGCCCGTCCGGACGCGTTCCGCGCGGTCGTCACGGTGCCGCTGCGACCGTGGGCGTTCGGTGGTGGCGGTGAGCCTGACGACGCGCGCGGTCTGGACGGCCGTCGTCGCGACGCTCGTCGCGGTCGCGGCCTACCTCGGCGAGAGACCGTTGGCGGTGCTGTGCGCGCTGCTGGCCGTCGTCGTGGCGTTCGGCTGGCCGGTGCTCCTCGGGCTGTCGAGCCGGCCGGGCGCCTCCGTCGTCATCGGGATCGGGGGCGTGGGAGCCGTCGCGGCCATCGCCTTCACCCGGGGTCAGCCGTTCCTGCGCGAGCTGCCCTCGGTCGTCGCGCTGTCGATCCTGCTCGCGTTCGTCAACGAGCTGCTACGTACCGACGGGCGCGAGCGGCTGATGGAGTCGGTCTCGGGGGTCGTGGCGGGCACGCTCGTGGTGACCTCGGCGGCGGGGTGGATCGCCGCCGGTCGGACGTCGGGCGGCACCGGTCTGGTGATCACCGGCGCGCTCGCCCTCGCGGTCGGGTCCGCCGTCGCCGTCCTGCCGATCTCGGGCTGGGGCGGCGCGTTCGTCACCGTCGGTGCGGCGGCCGGGGCCGGAGCCGGGGCGGGGGCGCTCGTCCCGGGCGTGGATGCCGTCGCCGGGGCGCTGCTCGGCCTCGCGGTCGGGGTGCTGGTCGCGTCGCTTCACGTGCTGTTCGACCGCCTCAAGGCGCTCAGGAAGCGACCGGCCGCCCTGGCCGCACTCGTGCTGCCGGTGACGATCACGGGCATCCTCGTGTACGTCGTCGGCCGGGTCCTGGTGGGCTGACCGATGCAGACGCGGATCGAGCTGCTGCTCGGCGTGCTGATCGTGGCCGGGCTGCTCGGCTGGTGGTGGTCGCGGCGGAACGGGCGCTTCACGGCTGTCTCCGACCGCGTCGCCGCGGTTGCGCACGAGACGGACGACTCGCCCGTCCCGACCGCTTCCACGGTGAAGCCGCAGCTGAGCCCCCAGGAGCTCGGCGTGGAGCCGGGAGCCCGCGCGACGTTCGTCCAGCTCTCCTCCGAGGTGTGCGCACCGTGCCGCCGGACTGCCGTGGTGCTGTCGGCCATCGCCGCGGACCACCCGGGCATCGTCCACGTCGAGCTCGACGTCGAGCAGCATCTCGAGCTCGTGCGCCGCTTCCACGTGCTGCGCACTCCGACCGTCCTGGTGCTCGGACCGGACGGGACCGTCTGCGGGCGCATGAGCGGCGCGGTCAGTCACCACCACGCCATCGCCTCGCTCGAGTCGCTCGGCCAGTGTCCTGGCGGTGCCCGCGCGAGCTGAGCGCGGACACCGGCCCCGGCACTGCTCGACCCCTCGAACGAGACCGGAGACACCCATGCCTGACCAGAGCAGCACGACCGGCGGCGACGACCGCACGCCGGACGGCCCGACCTCCGCCGGGCGCGCACCAGCTGACCGGTTCCCCGCCGGCCGAACCCCCGCGGGTCGCGGTCCTGCCGGGATCGACCCCCGCGGGCCGCGGGTCGGCGCCGGGATCACCGCGGTCCTCCTGGCGGTCACGCTGCTCCTCGGCACGGGTGGTGCCGCGCTCGCACTGCTGGCCGTGATCGCTGCGCTGTTCCTCGTCGGAACCGTGCGCGGCGCCCAGGGATCGGTCCAGGGCCGGATCTTCCGCGCACTCGTGCAACCGCGCCTCGCCCCACCGACCGAGCTCGAGGACCCACGGCCACCGCGCTTCGCACAGGGGGTCGGCCTCGTGATCACCGGGGTCGGTGCGCTGCTCGGCGCTGCGGGAGTGACGGCGGCCATCCCGACGGCTGCCGCGCTCGCGCTCGTCGCGGCACTCCTCAACTCGGCGTTCGGGTTGTGCCTCGGGTGCGAGATGTACCTGCTCGGTCTGCGTCTGCGGAGCCGCAGCATCGGATGACGGCGGCACCTGACGGCGCGCGCGACGGCGCGACCGCCGGGTCGGAACCGTTCGGACGGGCGACCCGCCTGCCGGTGCCGGTCAGCGCCGACGGGTGCGCGTCAGTAGACGAGCGCCTGTGCCGTCGGCGCGAGCACCTCCTCGACGAACACCGCGGCACCGGCGATCCGGATGCCCGGGAGGACGTCGTCGACGCCGATCGCACGGCGTGCGGCGCACTGCGTGCAGACCGTCACCTGACCGCCGGCCCGCACGGCCGCGAGCAGATCGGCGAGCGGCGCGGCGTGCTCGAGGGCGAGCTCCTCGGCGCGTCCCGGCAGGGCGAGCCAGCTGGCCTCCCCCGTGAGCCACAGGCTCACGTCCGCTCCGGCGGCGACGGCGGTCGCGGCGACCGTGAGTGCCTGGTTGCAGGCCTCGAGCCGGTCCGCGCCGGCTGTGGTCTTGACGACGAGGGGACGTGCGGGGCTGGTCACCTCGTCAGGGTAGGGCGCGCGACGCGTGCACGCGTCTGCGCGTGCGCCTCGCGGTCGTCGATAGGATCGTCCCATGGGTACCCTCGAGGGCTACGTCATCGGTCTTCTGCTGCTGGCCGTCCTCGCGATCGCCTGGTTCGCGGGTGTCGTGGTCTACCGGCTCTACAAGGGACAGCGCTGAGCCTGCGCACGCCGGGCCCGTGCACCTCGGGGTGCGCTCCGGCCGGCAGGGTCGCGTCGAGAGAGGTGCTGGCATGGCGTTCGTGATCCCCGACGACCTCGCGCCCGAGGTGTATCCGCTCGCCTGGCTGCTCGGCCGTTGGCACGGCCAGGGCGTCATCGCCTACCCCGGGATCGAGGAGACCGTCGTCACGCAGGACCTCGTCTTCGACCATGACGGCGGGCCCTACCTCCGGTACGAGTCGACCTTCCGGGCCGTGGTCCTGCCCGACGACGGATCGGCCCTCGTGCCGGGACCGGACGGTCAGATCCGGGCGGTCGACCCGCCCCCGCCTGGCTCGGTGTGGTCCACCGAGACCGGCTACTGGCGCATCTCACCCGAGCGCGACCCGGCCCTGCCGGTCGACCGCCACCCGCTCGAGGTCCTGCTGACCGACCCGGCGGGCCACCTGTCGTTGTACCTGGGCTCCACCGGGAACGGTCGCGTCGACCTCGTCAGCGACCTGATCGCCCGCACCGCGAGCGCGGCGGAGGTCACCGCCGCCACGCGGATGTACGGACACGTGCAGGGCGAGCTGATGTGGGCGTGGGACCTCGCGGCGTTCGGACACGGGCTGCAGTCCTACGCGTCCGCCCGGCTGAGCCGGGTCGACGCCCCCGACGAGCCCGGACAGGACACGTGAGCCCCCGATGACGTCCGACCCCGGTTCGACACCGATCGCGGCCTCGGAGGCAGGCCCGCGCGTCTGGCCGCCGGCGAGGGTCCGGAGCCCGCTGCTCTCGCGCCGTGGCGCGGTGGCCGCCGCCGGCCCGGACGACGGTGTCGCGTGGCACTACGGCGACCCGACGGCCGAGCAGCGGGCCCTCGCGCAGGGCGGTGCGGTCGTCGACCTGTCCCACCGCGGGGTGGTCCGGGTGACCGGACCGGACCGTCTTTCCTGGCTCAACTCGATCACGTCGCAGGACCTCACCGAGCTCGCTCCGCGGACGTCCACCGAGACTCTCGTGCTCAGCCCGCAGGGACACGTCGAGCACGCGGCCGGGGTGGTCGACGACGGCGAGAGCACGTGGCTCCTCACCGAGGGCTCCGACGCCCCGGCGCTCGCGGCCTGGCTCGACCGGATGCGGTTCATGCTCCGGGTCGAGGTCGCGGACCTCACCGACGAGTGGGCGACGCTCGGCGAGCCGCTCGACTCCGAGGGTGCCGAGGGTGAGCCGGTCACCTGGCGCGACCCGTGGCCGACGGTCGCGCCCGGCGGCACGCGCTACGGCAGGCCCGAGGGCGAGCACCCCGGTGCGGACCGGCCGTGGCGGCACGTCCTGGTGCCGCGTGCCTCCCTCGCGGACGAGGTCGCGGCGCGCGAGGCGAGCGGGTGGCGCCTTGCCGGGACATGGGCGAGCGAGGCGATGCGCATCGAGGCGTGGCGTCCTCGGCTGGCGCTGGACGTCGACCACCGGACGATCCCGCACGAGCTGGACTGGCTGCGGACCGCCGTCCACCTGCACAAGGGCTGCTACCGCGGACAGGAGACGGTCGCGCGGGTCCACAACCTCGGACGTCCGCCGCGTCGGCTCGTGATGCTGCTGCTCGACGGTTCCGGCCACCTGCTCCCGGCCCATGGTGCGGCGGTGCGGGTGCAGGGCGGCGGGGACCGGGTGGTCGGTGAGATCGGCTCGGTGGCGCGTCACCACGAGCTCGGCCCGGTCGCCCTCGCGCTGGTCAAGCGGAGCACCGCCGAGGACGCGGTGCTGGTCGTCGACTGCGACGGCGGGGCGGTCTCGGCCGCGCAGGAGGTCGTGATCGCCGCGGACGGCGTGTCCGTCGACCGGCCCCCGCAGCGCGGCCCGGTGGCGCGCGGGCTCGGGCAACCGCCACGCCTGTGAACGAGACCGCGGACCCTGAAGGCGCTGCCCGACGCCGCGGGCGCGACGTCGGGCGCACGGCCACCGACCTGCTCGGGCGTCGCTCGGCGAGGGTGCTGGGCGAGGCGCGGCTGCGCCAGGGCTGGGGGCGGGTCCGGACGTCGCTGTTCCCGGTGCTGCAGGCGTCGGTCGCTGCGGGGGCGGCGTACGCGATCGGGCGGCACGTCCTCGGCCACGAGTACCCGTTCTTCGCGCCGGTGTCGGCCTGGGTCGCGCTCGGCTTCTCGATGGACCGGCAGGTCAGACGCGTCGCGGAGCTCGCGATCGGGGTCGCGGTCGGTGTCGGTCTGGGTGACCTCGTGGTGCACGTCATCGGCAGCGGGTGGTGGCAGGTCGCGCTGGTGCTGACGATCTCCGTGCTGCTCGCCCGGTTCATCGACCGTGGCGTCGTGCTCGCGACGCAGGCCGGCGTGCAGGCGATGGTGATCGTGGGCCTGCCGGCGCTGGGTGCGAACGGCGGCCCGCTGGGCCGGTGGACCGATGCGCTCGTCGGCGGCGCAGTCGCCCTCGCGGTCGCGGCGCTCACCCCGAGCGACCCGCGCCGTCGGCCGCGACTGCAAGCCAAGAACGCGATCGGCGAGCTCGCCGGGATGCTCCACGTGCTCGCGCGGGGGCTGCGGAACGGCTCGGCGCACGACGTCGAGGACGCGCTGATCCGCGGTCGCGCGTCGCAGCCGGCGCTCGACGACTGGCGGGACGGTGCACGGAACGCGCGGGACCTCGCGCGCGTGTCCCCGGCCGGGCGTCGGCACCGCGACGAGCTGACCGCCCTCGGGAACTCGGCCGTGCGGGTGGACCGGGCGATGCGCAACGCCCGCGTGCTGGTCAGGCGCTCCCTCGCGACGGTCGAGGACGGCCACGACCACGACCGCGGGGACGTGGCCGCGGTGGCTGACGGCTTCGCCGTCGCGTGCGACGACCTCGGGACGGCGCTCGCGGCCGGACGCGAGCCGGTCCGGGCGCGCGAGGAGCTCTTGGTGCTCGCGGGGCGGCTCGACCCGTTCGTGATCGCCCCGGACGACTGGCACGTGCAGAGCCTCGTGCTGCTGTGCCGCTCGCTCGTGGTCGACCTCCTCGAGGCGACGGGTGAGGACCCGGGCGTGGCCCGGGACGCCCTGCCCGAGCTCTGAGGTGTACACGCGTCAGGTGATCGGCTGTACCGTCTGGAGATGGACGTTCCGGTCAGCACGCTGCGCGCCGAGCTCAAGCAGTGGATCGAGGTTGCGCGCGGGGGTGAGGACGTGGTCATCACCGAGCGGGGCGTCCCGGTCGCCCGTCTCACCGGGGTGGCCTCGACCGATCTCCTCGCGCGGCTCCTGCACGACGGGCTCCTGACCGCCCCCGACGCGCCGCGACCGGTGGTCGAGGGCGACGAGCGTCCTGGTGCACGCAGCGCGACGGGCGTGACCGGCCTCGTGCGTCGGCTCCGGCGCTGACGATGGCTCTCGTCTACGTCGACGCGAGCGCGGTCCTCAAGCTCTGCGTGCACGAGCCCGGCTCTCCTCTCGCCTCGCGCCTGTGGGACGGTGCCGACGCGGTGGTGACGTCCCGGCTCTGTGACGCCGAGGTCCGCGCCACCCTCGCGGCTGCCCAGCGTGCCGGGTTGCTCGAGCCCGAGGACCACCTCGCAGCGGTGCGGATCTGGGACCGGCTGGCCCCGAGCGTGTACCTGGTCGAGGTCACGGCGGAGATCATGGAGACCGCCGCTCGGCTGATCGCGCGGCACCCCGTCCGCGGTGCCGATGCGGTGCACCTCGCGAGCGCGCTCGCCGTCGCGTCGCCGGACCTCGTGGTCGCGGTCTGGGACGAGCATCTCGCCGCGGCGGCGCGCGCCGAGGGACTGACCGTGGTCCCGACGGCCTGACGTCTCGTAGGCTCCGCAGGGTGATCTTCGCCTCGCTGCAGTCCCTCGTGTACCTCGTCCTGTTCGTCGCGATCTTCGGGTTGAGCGTCTGGGGACTCGTCGACGCCCTCATCCGCAAGCCGCAGGCGTTCGTGTCCGCCGGCAAGCGCACCAAGAACTTCTGGGTCGGCGTGCTCGCGGTCTCGACCGCGGTGTCGTTCGTCGCGGTGCCGCAACCGCTCGGCATCGGCGCGCTCGGGTTCGTCGCGTTGATCGCGGCCGTCGCCGCGATCGTGTACCTCGTCGACGTCCGGCCTGCTGTCCAGGGTCCGTCGGGTCGTGGTGGCCGCCGGGGGCCGACCTCGCGCGGCGGTTGGTGAGCACCGGCGTGCCGGCCAGCAGCGACATCGGGACCCGCGCGGTCCCGCTCGCCCGCGTGGTCCGTGGCGACCTGGTCGAGTCCGTCCACTCGGGCCACCTCGTGATCGTCGGCCCGGCCCGCCCCGACGGCAGCACCGCCGGCACCGGAACCGACGGAACCGACGGAGCTGTCGAGCACGCGTTCGGCGACCCGGACGTGACCATCTGGGCCCGGTCCTCGCTCAAGCCGCTCCAGGCGGTCGCGATGCTGCGGCACGGGCTCGCGCTCGACGGTCCCGAGCTGGCGATCGCCTGCTCGAGCCACAACGCCGAGCCGGCGCACCTCACGCGCGTGCTCGCGGTGCTCTCGGGTGCCGGGCTCGGCGAGGACGCGCTGCAGAACACGCCGGACCTGCCCCTGGACCCGGCGGCCGCGCTCGCCTGGCAGGTGTCCGGTCATGCTGCGTCCGCCCTGACGCAGAACTGCTCCGGCAAGCACGCGGCGATGCTCGCGACCTGCGTGG
>JAKBFW010000235.1 GCA_021833345.1 Pseudomonadota bacterium
CCACCCCAGCGCGGCTGGGTCCGCTCCTCCCTCCGTGAGCAACCCGGGACCGTCGCCCGGTCGCCCGCGATCAGCTCACGCCGGACGACCCTGCCCGGTCATAGCCCCTGCCACGCCGGCTTGGCGGCGTAGGTGCTGCGGAAGTAGTCCGCGAGCTGCAGCCGACTCGCCGCAGCGGGGTCGACGAGCACGCTCACGTGCGGGTGGTGCTGCAGGATCGTCGCCGGCCACATCGCGCTGACCGACCCTTCGACGAGGTGGTGGATCGCCTCGGCCTTGGCACGTCCGGTCGCGATCAGCACGATGTGCCGCGCGCTCATGATCGTCGCGAGGCCCTGCGTCAGGCAGTGGCGCGGCACCTGGTCGACGTCGCCGTCGAAGAAGCGCGCGTTGTCCGCGCGCGTCTGCTCGGTGAGGGTCTTGATGCGTGTGCGTGAGGCGAGGGACGAACCGGGCTCGTTGAACCCGACGTGCCCGTCGGAGCCGATCCCGAGGATCTGCAGGTCGACGCCGCCCGCCTCGGTGATCGCCGCCTCGTAGCGCGTGCACGCCGCCACCAGGTCCGTCGCGAGGCCGTCGGGGCCCTGGACCGCACCCGGTGCGAAGTCCACGCGCGAGGCGATCTCCGTCTCGATCACGTTGCGGTAGCGCTCCGGGTGCTCGGCCGGCAGACCGACGTACTCGTCGAGCATGAACCCGCGCGCCTGCGCGAACGACACCTCGCCCGCACCGTACCGGCGAGCGAGCTCGTCGTAGATGCCCAGCGGGCTCGACCCCGTCGCGAGGCCGAGCACGGCCGTGGGCTTCGTGGCGAGCAACCCCTGGATCGCATCGGCTGCCAACGCGGCGAGCTCTCCGGCTGTCGCGATCACGACCTCCATGTCAGTTTCCTCTCTCCTGGTACGGGCTCTCGACGGTCGGCCGGATCCGGCCACGTGATGTCAGGCGCCCGACGTGCGGAGCGCCCGGCGGCTCAGGTGCGTGCGCCGGTCACGGCGCCACCATGACGCCCGCGCGCCGGACGCTCAGCACCCGGAAGTCGTCGTCGACCACCAGCACGTCCGCACGCCGGCCGGCCTCCAGCGCGCCGATGGTCGCGTCACCGAGCACCGTGGCCGGCGTGGTCGCGGCGGCACGCAGCACGTCCACGAGCGGCACGCCACCGGCGACGGTCGTCCGCACGATGTCCAGCAGGTGCGCGGTCCCCCCGGCGATGGACCCACCGTGGGTCAGCCGCGCGACCCCGTGCTCGACCGTGACGTCCTGCGAGCCGAGCCGGTACGCGCCGTCGGGCATCCCGGCCGCCGCCATCGCATCCGTCACCAGGGCCACGTTCGCTGCGCCGACCAGGCTGAACACGCTCTGCACCATCTCCGGGGCGACGTGCGTGCCGTCCCCGATCAGCTCGACGACCACGTCGCCCCGGGCCGCCGCGGCAAGGAAGACCGGGATCGGGCCCGGGTCCCGGTGCGTCATCGGCCTCATGCCGTTGAACAGGTGCGTCACGGTCGACCGGCCCGACCGCCGACCGGGCGCTGCGGCGAGCCGCGCGCGGGCGTCGTCCAACGCGTCCGTCGTCTGCTGCCAGCTCGCATCCGTGTGCCCGAAGCTCGCCAGCGCCCCGACGTCGATCAGCGCGTCGACGACGCCGCCGTCACCCGCGACACCCGCGAGCTCCGGGGCCACCGTCATCGTCACCAGGTGCCCGCGGGCGAGCGCCGCGAGCTCGCGGGTGAGCCCGGCGTCGGCCCGCTGGATCAATGCCGGGTCCTGCGCCCCGCACCGCGCTGTCGACACGAACGGCCCCTCGAGGTGGATGCCGGCGATCTCCCCGGCCTCCGCGAGCGCGGTCAGCACCCCGACCCGCTGACGCAACGTGTCCGGCGCGGCCGTGACCAGGGACGCGACGAGAGTCGTGGTCCCGTGCCGCCGGTGCTCGTGCACCGCGACGAGCGCATCCTCCGGCGTGGTGGCGTCGGGGTAGCTCGCACCGCCGCCGCCGTGGGTGTGGATGTCCACCAGTCCCGGCAGCACCGTGACCGGCGGCTCGACCGCGTCCGGCACCCCGGACCAGCCGGCCGCCACAGCCCGCGCCGCCTCACCCACCCACGCGATCGTCGCGCCGCGCAGCACGACGAGGCCGTCGACGATCACCTCGGTCGGCGTCACCACACGGCCACGCAGGTACTCCGGTGCGATCTGCTCGTTCATGCTCGGTCGTCGACCTTCCAGCTGGATGCGTTGTCACGGTCGGCGGCGCTGCCCGACCGTGTGGGGACAGGCTCGGTGGGAACGGCGGAGGGGTCGGCGGCCGTGCGCTCGTACGGATCGCTGCTCACCCCGATCGAGGTCACCAGCGTGTCGCTCTCGCCGGGCCCGAGGTGGACCGCGGCCGGGCCGACGTTGCTCGCCTCGACGCAGATCATCGTGGACCAGCCGTCGTCGTCGAGGTCCGACGTCGCGCGCGCGCCCTCGCGTCCCGGGTTCCAGACGACGGTGCT
>JAKBFW010000082.1 GCA_021833345.1 Pseudomonadota bacterium
ATCTTCGTCCTTGCCGCCGCCCCCGCCGCCGAGGACGGTCGAGGCCGTCCGCACGAGCGCGCCCGCGCGCACGCCCCGCTCGCGCGCTCCGGCGTTGGTGACCACCACGACGAGGGGCCGGTCCTTCGACACCCCACCGACCGCGACGACGGTCGGCGCCGCGTCACCGAGGCGTCCCCGGACGTCCAGGGCGAGCGCGCGGAGATCATCGGCCGACGCCACCTCACCGGCGTCGTGCGCGACGACGCGCACACCGCCGACGTCGGATGCACCGGAGGCGAGCGTGCCCGCCGTCGCCAGCACCTGCGCCTGGCGGACCGCCGCGAGCTCCTTCTCCGCGTCCCGGAGCCGAGACACCAGCGTGCTGACCCGGTCGTGCAGCTCGTCCGGTCGCGCGCCGAGGAGACCGGTGAGCTGCCCGACGAGTGCGTGCTCCTTGGCCTGGAACCCGAACGCACCCCCACCGACCAGGGCGTCGACCCGTCGCACGCCCGACCCGATCGACGACTCGCCGAGGAGGGTCACGAGACCGAGCTGACCCGACCGCTTGACGTGCGTCCCCGCGCAGAGCTCACGCGACCAGTCGCCGCCGATCGAGACCACGCGCACCTCGTTGCCGTACTTCTCCCCGAACAGCGCCATCGCACCCAACGCGCGCGCCTGGTCGATCGGCATGATCTGCTCGGTGACCTCGAGGTCCTCGGCGAGCTGCGTGTTGACCCGCTCCTCGATCTCCGCGAGGGCACCGCCCGGCACGGCAGACGGGAGCCGGAAGTCGAACCGCACGCGACTCGGCGCGTTCTCCGAGCCTGCCTGCGTAGCCGTCTCGCCCAGCGACTCGCGCAACGCCTTGTGGACCATGTGGGTCGCGGTGTGGGCGCGGCTGATCGCCTTGCGTCGCTCCATGTCGATGCGCGCGGTGCCGGGCTGCCCCACGGTGATCGTGCCGTCGACCAGACGTCCGCGGTGCACCGACAGACCCTTGATGGGCGCCTGGACGTCGTCCACCTCGATCGTCGCACCGTTCTCCAGGACGATCGTGCCCTGGTCGGCGAGCTGACCGCCCGCCTCCGCGTAGAACGGCGTCCGGTCGAGGATCACCTCGACGTCGGCGGGGGCCGTCGCGGCCGGCTGCGGCACACCGTCGACGAGCAGCGCGGCCACCTGCACCCGCGCCGTCTGCTCGGTGTAACCGAGGAACTGCACCGGCCCGCCGAGGTCACCCTGCACCTGCTGGTACACACCCGTGTCGACGTGCCCCGCACGCTTGGCGAGCGCGTCCGCGCGGGCTCGGGTCCGCTGCTCCTGCATGAGCGCACGGAACGCCGTCTCGTCGACGTCGACGCCCTGCTCGGCCGCCATCTCGAGCGTGAGGTCGATCGGGAAGCCGTACGTGTCGTGCAGCGCGAACGCCTGGTCCCCGGAGATGACGGGCGCACCACCGGTCGCCGTGCGCTCCGCAGCGCTCTTCGCCAAGCGAACCGCCGTGTCGAGGATCGTCGTCCCGGAGACCAGCGTGCGCCGGAACGCCTCCTCCTCGGCGTAGGCGATGCGCGCGATCCGCTCGAAGTCGGCCTCGAGGTACGGGTAGGACGGCGCCATCGCGTCCTTGCTCACCGGCAGGAGGGACGGGAGCGCGAGCCCGTCCACGCCCAGCAGACGCATCGCGCGGACGCTGCGTCGCAGCAGCCGCCGCAGCACGTAGCCGCGGCCCTCGTTCGAGGGCGTGACACCATCCCCGATCAGCATCAGCGAGGAGCGCACGTGGTCGGCGACGACGCGCATCCGCACGTCGTCCTCGTGCACCGCGCCGTAGCGGCGCCCGGAGAGCTCCTGCGCGGCCTCGATGACCGGGAAGACCTCGTCGATCTCGTACATGTTGTCCTTGCCCTGGAGCAGGTACGCGACCCGCTCGAGGCCCATGCCGGTGTCGATGTTCTTCTGCTTGAGCTCGCCGAGCAGCGGGAAGTTCTCCTTGCCGCCGCCCGCGCCGCGCTCGTACTGCATGAAGACGAGGTTCCAGATCTCCAGGTAGCGGTCCTCGTCGACGATCGGGCCACCCTCGGCGCCGAACTGCGGGCCGCGGTCGACGTAGATCTCCGAGCACGGACCCGCGGGGCCGGGCTGCCCGGTGGACCAGAAGTTGTCCTTCATCCCACGGCGCTGGATCCGCTCGTCCGGGAGACCTGCGATCCGCTTCCAGAGCAGCGCGGCCTCGTCGTCGTCGTGGTAGACGGTGACCCAGATCGTCTCCGGGTCGAACCCGTAGCCACCCTCGGCCACGGAGCCGGTGATCAGCTCCCACGCGTAGGTGATCGCCCCCTCCTTGAAGTAGTCGCCGAAGGAGAAGTTCCCGTTCATCTGGAAGAACGTGCCGTGGCGTGTGGTCTTGCCGACCTCGTCGATGTCGAGCGTGCGCACGCACTTCTGCACGCTCGTCGCACGCGGCCACGGAGGCGTCTGCTCCCCGAGCATGTACGGGATGAACGGCACCATCCCGGCGACCGTGAACAGGAGGGTCGGGTCCTGGGAGATCAGGGAGGCAGAGGGGACGACGGCGTGACCTCGTGCGGAGAAGAAGTCGAGCCAACGCTGGCGGATCTCGGCGGTACGCATGTCGTCCTCGGTCGTCCTGTGTCGATGATGGGTGCTGGTCCGGCGTGCCGGTCGAGCGGGTCAGAAGAAGGAGTAGGGAAGATCCCCGTCGTCGTCAGGATCGACGTGTGCTCCTCGTCCGCCGGCGGACGGGTGGCGTGCTCCGGGCCCCGACCGGGCCGCGCGGTCCGCCTTCACCGCGGCGATGTCGACATCCCCGACGAGCTCGTGGCGGAGCAGGTCCTCCCGCTCGTGAAAAGCCACCAGGAAGTCCGACCGGACGCCCGCGAGACGGGACGAGAGCCCGCGCCGCAGCTCTCGGCCCGAACCCGCGCCCGTCATCGCCCGCTCCGGAAGATCCCCGCCAATGCGCGCCGGGCGCCGTAGGAGAACGCCGCCTCGTTGATAAGCGGCGAACCGACCGTCGCCGCGAACAGCGACGTCAGGGCCGACACGTTCTGCGTCACGTCGGCGACGGACGACGTGATCGTGTCGACCCGCGCGAGCTGCGCGTTCGCGGACGCCACGGTGGCCGCGGTCTCGTCGAGCACGGGCACCGTGTGCTCGGTGAGCTGCCGCACCGACTCGCGGGTCTCGTCGAGCACACCTCCGAGACGCAGCAGCGGCACCGCCAGCAGCGCCACGAGCGCGACGAAGGCGAGCGCGCCGATGAGTCCTGCGACATCCCCGAGCGACATGGCGTTCCTCTCCCGTGCGGATCGTTGCCTGTGGATCGCGCCCTGCGGTGGGCGTGCAGCCGGTGGCGGTCCTCCCGCGAACCTTACCTGGAACGTCCGAAGGCCCTGCTCGCACCCGGGGGCGCGAGCAGGGCCTTCGGCCGGACCGTGACGGTCCGGACGATCAGCGGGCGTAGAACTCGACGACGAGCTGGACCTCGCAGGTCACCGGGACCTCGACGCGCTTCGGCCGGCGCGTGAGCACCGCCGAGAGCTTCTCGAGCTGGACCTCTAGGTAGCCCGGGACGGCCGGCAGCACGTCGCGGTGCGCGCCAGCGGCCGCGACCTGGAACGGCACGGTGGCCTGGCTCTTGGGCTTGATCTGGATGGTCTGACCGGGCTTCACCCGGAATGACGGACGGTCGACGATCTTGCCATCGACGAGCACGTGGCGGTGCACCACGGTCTGGCGCGCCTGGAGGATGGTCCGGGCGAAGCCCGAGCGCAGCACGAGGGCGTCGAGGCGGCTCTCGAGCAGCTCGACGAGCGCCTCGCCGGTCAGGCCCTGGTCCTTGCGGGCCTCCTCGAACGCGCGCGCCATCTGCTTCTCGCGCAGTCCGTACTGGGCGCGCAGACGCTGCTTCTCGCGCAGGCGCACGGCGTAGTCGGACTCGGTGCGACGACGCGCGCGGCCGTGCTCGCCGGGCGGGTAGGGGCGCTTCTCGAAGTGCTTGACGGCCTTGGGGGTCAGCGCGAGCCCGAGGGCCCGCGAGAGCCGCACCTGGCGGCGCGAGCGCGTAACTGAAGACACAGTGCATCCTGTCGTGTTGAGGTGACGTCACACCCGCTGACGGAGACGTTCCGGCGGGCGTGGGGCCGACCATGGTGCCTGTCCGTACCTGTCCGGACTGGCGGCTAAGGCCCCAGGTGTAGCTGGGTGTGGTGCGGCTGAGCGTGGTGCGAGTGGCTCCGATCGGCCGGGGCCGCTCAGAACCCGTCGATCTTACCCCACCGGCACAGCGGCGGTGCGCACTCGCGAGCGCTGACGAGCGCTGGTGCGCACGAGCCGCTCACGCCTGCGGGTGCAGGATCGCCTGGATCCGCTCGAGCCGCGCCGCGACCTCGCGCTCGAACCCGCGATCGTTCGGGCGGTAGTACCGCGTGCCGACCAGCTCGTCCGGGAGGTACTGCTGCGCGGCGACGGCATGCGGGGCGTCGTGCGCGTACTGGTACCCGCCGCCGTGCCCCAGGCTCTGCGCGCCGGCGTAGTGGGCGTCGCGCAGGTGGGCCGGGACGGTCCCGATGCGCCCGGCGCGGACATCCGCGAGCGCCGCGTCGATCCCGAGGTACGCGGCGTTCGACTTCGGCGCGGTCGCCAGGTGCACGACGGCCTCGGCGAGGATGATCCGTGCCTCGGGCATCCCGATCAGGGCGACCGCGTGGGCCGCAGCCACAGCGGTCTGCAGCGCGCTCGGGTCCGCCATGCCGACGTCCTCAGCCGCGGAGATCACGACGCGCCGTGCGATGAAGCGCGGGTCCTCCCCCGCCGCGATCATCCGGGCGAGGTAGTGCAGCGAGGCATCGACATCGGAGCCGCGCACCGACTTGATGAATGCGCTGATGACGTCGTAGTGCTGGTCGCCGTCTCGGTCGTACCGCACCGCCGCGACGTCGATCGCATGCTCGACGGTGGCCAGGTCGACCACGACCGCGTCGGGCGCGTCGCCGGCACGGACGCGCGGGCCGTCGTCGAGGGCGGCCCCCGCCGCAGCCTCGAGGATCGTCAGGGCCTTGCGCGCGTCGCCGCCCGCGAGCCGCAGCACGTGCTCCTCCGCGTCCTCGTCGAGCGTCACCGCACCGGCCAGCCCGCGCTCGTCCACCAGGGCGCGTCGGACCAGCTCGCGCACGTGCTCGGTCTCCAGCGGGCGCAGCGTGAGGAGGAGGGAGCGGGACAGCAGCGGCGAGTTGACCGAGAAGCTCGGGTTCTCGGTGGTCGCGGCGACCAGCGTCACCCAGCGGTTCTCCACGCTCGGCAGCAGGGCGTCCTGCTGCGCCTTGGTGAAGCGGTGCACCTCGTCGATGAACAGCACCGTCTCGCCACCGGCGGTCGCCAGCCGGCGCCGGGCGTCGTCGATGACGAGCCGGACGTCCTTGACCCCCGCGGTGACCGCGGACAGCTCGACGAACCGTCGGCCCGAGGTCGCCGCGATGAGGTACGCGAGGGTCGTCTTCCCCGTTCCGGGCGGTCCCCACAGGATCACCGAGGACGGGGCCGCGCGCCGCGACCGCTGGTCCGCCGGTTCGACCAGCCGACGAAGCGGAGAGCCGGCGGCCAGCAGGTGATCCTGGCCGGCGACCTCGTCCAGCGTGCGCGGTCGCATCCGGACGGCGAGCGGTGCGTTCGGCCCCACGACCGCCGTGCCCTGCGCCGTCGACGTGACGGAGTCGAACAGGTCCATGCGATGAGCCTACGCATCGGAGCAGCGTGGAAACCGTGGCCGCAACCTGCGATGCTGACCAGCGTGTTCGCATCCCTCGGTCGCCGCGTCGCGCGTCACCCGCGCTGGTTCGTCCTCGCGTGGGTGGTCATCACCGTGCTCGGCTTCGCGCTCGCCTCGTTCGGCGTGCAGGGACAGTCGCTGTTCGAGCGGCTCAGCACCGGTGCGCCCGGCGTCCCCGGGTCCGAGAGCCAGACCGCGGAGGACATCCTCGCGCGGACGTCGACCTCGGGCTCGTCGCTCTCGCTGCTGGTCCGAGGTCTGGACCCGACGTCGCCCGGTGTCGCGACGACGATGGCCACGATGAACACCGAGCTCGCTGCCGTTCCCGGAGTCACGTCGGTCTTCGACCCGTACGTCGTCCCGGGCGGGGTGACGAACGCCGCCGCAGCCCCCCTCCTCGGGCGCTCGGGCGACGGCTTCCTCGTGGTGGTCTACCTGGACCCCGCCCTGTCGAAGGACGCCAACACCACCGCCCTCGGCACGGTTGCGACGCGTCTGGCACAGGTGACCCGTGAGCTCTCCGCCACGGCGCCCCGAGTCACCGGGATCGTCGGCGGGTCCAGCCTGATCACCGCCGCGATCACCCACCAGGTCGAGGACGATCTACGGACCGGCGAGGCGATCGCGCTTCCCGTCGCGCTCGTCATCATGGTGCTCGTCTTCGGTGGCTTCCTCGCAGCCTCGATGCCGATGGTCGGTGCGGTCGCGTCGATCGCCGGAGGGCTCGGCAGCCTGTTGTTCTACTCGTACCTGATCAGCATGGACGCGTCCGTCGTCAACATCGTCACGATCCTCGGTCTCGGTCTGTCGATCGACTACGGGCTGCTGATCGTCTCGCGCTTCCGCGAGGAGCTGCACAAGCTCCTGGACGCCGACACCGGACGACGTCCGCGGCGGCACCGGGGCGACGGCGCCGTCACCGAGGCGATCGTCCGCACGATGTCCACCGCGGGTCGGACGGTCGCGTTCTCCGCGGTGACCGTCGGGGTCGCGATCGCGGGCCTCATGGTGTTCCGGCCCGACCTCCTGCGCACCTTCGGGGCCGCGGGCGTGACGGTGATCGTGATCGCGGTCGCAACGGCTCTCACGCTGGTCCCGGCGCTCCTCACGATGACCGGACGTCGCCTGGCGAAGCCGGGGCTCATCAGCAGGATCCCCGGGCTCCGGACCGCGCTCGCCCGGACCGCCGACGTCCAGTCCGAGGAGGGCACGTTCTCGGCGCTCGCGACGCGGGTGCAGCGGCGCCCGTGGTGGGTGCTCGGCGGCGTGCTCGTCGTGCTCGCCGTCCTCGCGCTGCCGCTCGGCTCGATGCAGCTCCGGAACTCGATGACCGAGCTGCTGCCCGCCGGGAGCACCCAACGCACGTACCTCTCTGCGCTGGCGGACCAGTACCCCAGCTCGTCCTCGCCCACCGTCGTCATCGTCGCGCAGACCTCGCTCGCCGAGGCACAGACCTGGTCGACGACGCTCTCGGGCGTCCCGCACGTCACCTCGGTCGATGCACCGACGGCGCAGGGTGGCTACGTGGTGATCGGCGTGCGCGCGGACACGACCGACCCGGGTGGCGCGATCGCGCGTGACGTCGTCCACGAGCTCCGCGCCCTCCCGCACCCGTTCCCGACCTGGGTCACGGGCCAGGCCGCGGTGCAGATCGACTTCACTCACGCGCTGGTGGACCGAGCGCCGTGGGCCATCGGCATCGTGGTCCTGGCGACCTTCGTGCTGCTGTTCCTCATGACCGGGTCCGTCGTGATCCCCCTCAAGGCGCTCCTCGCCAACGCGATCTCGCTGTCGGCCGCGCTCGGCGTCCTGGTCTGGGTCTTCCAGGACGGTCACCTCTCCGGAGTGCTCGACTTCATCTCGACCGGCGGCGTGGAGACGTACGTCCTCGCGCTGGTCATCGCCTTCGCCTTCGGTCTCGCGATGGACTACGAGGTGTTCCTGCTGTCGCGCATCAAGGAGCTGCATGACGCGGGGGTGGCCGACGACGTCGCCGTGCGGCTCGGGCTGCAGCGCTCGGGGCGGATCATCACCTCGGCGGCGGCCATCATCATCGTGGTGTTCGCCGGCTTCGTCGCCGGCAAGATGCTGGTGATCAAGGAGGTCGGCTTCGCCCTCGCGGTGGCCGTCCTGATCGACGCGAGCCTCGTGCGACTCCTGCTCGTCCCGGCGACCATGACCCTCTTGGGGAGGTGGAACTGGTGGTCCCCGAAGTTCCTGACCCGGATCTACGACAAGCTCGCGATCACCCACTGAGCCTCGGCACGTCCTCGCGATCCTGCCGAGGCCGGCTCGGGCACGCGCGACCCCGTGGTGACGGACGCGCTCTCGGCTGACGCTCGGTCGCCGGGAATAGCCGGGTGAGGGTCCCGGTTGGGGCCGATGTACATGCAAACGCATCGACTAGGACGAGGTACCTGACATGCAGTTCGGCATCTTCACCGTCGGCGACGTCACCACCGACCCGACCACCGGTCGCACCCCGACCGAGGCCGAGCGGATCAGAGCCATGCTGACGATCGCGAAGCACGCGGAAGACGTCGGCCTCGACGTGTTCGCCACGGGTGAGCACCACAACCCGCCCTTCGTGCCCTCCTCCCCCACGACGCTGCTCGGCTACATCGCCGCGACGACCTCCACGATCCAGCTCTCGACGGCGACCACCCTGATCACGACCAACGACCCGGTGAAGATCGCCGAGGACTACGCGATGCTCCAGATCGTCGCCGACGGTCGCGTCGACCTCATGATGGGACGCGGCAACACCGGGCCGGTCTACCCGTGGTTCGGCAAGGACATCCGCCAGGGGATCCCGCTCGCCGTCGAGAACTACGCGCTGCTCCGCCGACTGTGGGACGAGGAGGTCGTCGACTGGGAGGGCCGCTTCCGCACGCCGCTGCAGGGCTTCACGTCGACCCCGCGACCGCTCGACGGTGTCGCGCCGTTCGTGTGGCACGGCTCGATCCGGAGCCCCGAGATCGCCGAGCAGGCCGCCTACTACGGCGACGGGTTCTTCCACAACAACATCTTCTGGCCCATGGAGCACACCCGGTCCATGGTCCGGTACTACCGCGAGCGGTTCGAGCACTACGGTCACGGCACCGCCGAGCAGGCGATCGTCGGGCTCGGCGGCCAGGTCTTCATGCGCGCGCGCTCGCAGGACGCGGTGCGCGAGTTCCGGCCCTACTTCGACGAGGCCCCGGTGTATGGTCACGGCCCGTCGCTCGAGGAGTTCACCGCTCAGACCCCGCTCACGGTCGGCAGCCCGCAGCAGGTGATCGACCGGTACGCCGCGATGCGGCACGACGTCGGGCACTACCAGCGGCAGCTGTTCCTGATGGACCACGCCGGGCTGCCGCTCAGCACCGTCCTCGAACAGCTCGACATCCTGGGCGGCGAGGTCGTGCCGGTGCTCCGCGCCGAGATGGCCTCCGACCGCCCGGCATCGGTCCCCGACGCGCCCACGCACGCCGCGCGGGTCGCGACCGCGCGCGCAGCCGGAACGGCCGCACCCGAGCACGACGCGCCCACGCAGGACCGCTGGACCGGTCGCACGGCCGAGGACGACCTCCTTGCCGCGGACGCCGTCTCAGGAGAACGCGCATGACCGCACGCAAGATCGCCGTCGTGAGCGCCGGGTTGGGGAAGCCGTCCTCGACCCGACTACTGGCGGACCGCCTCGCCCAGGCGACCGTCGACGAGCTCGCGCGCATCGGTGTCACGGCCACGGTCGAGACCTTCGAGCTGCGAGACGTCGCCCACGACATCGTCAACGCGATGCTGACCGGGTTCCCGTCCCCGACGTTGCGGCACCTCCTCGAGACGGTGACCGGGACCGATGCCGTCATCGCGGTGACGCCGCTGTACACGACGACCTACTCGGGGCTGTTCAAGTCGTTCGTCGACATCCTCGACAAGGACGCCCTGGTCGGGACGCCGGTCCTTCTCGGGGCGACGGGCGGGACACCGCGCCACTCGCTGGCGCTCGAGTACTCGGTACGTCCGTTGTTCACCTATCTCCGGGCCCACACGGTGACCACCTCGGTCTTCGCCGCGACCGACGACTGGGCGGGCGGGACGGACACCCTCGCGTCGCTACCGGCGCGCATCACCCGCGCCGCGACCGAGCTCGCCGTCGCGGTCGTTGCGCGCCCGGCGTCCCGGCCGGTCGACCCGTTCGCCGACGCACCGAACTTCGCCGACCTGCTCGGCGACTCGTGACCGCTACCCGCTCGAGGGTCGGTCGAGCCGCCGTGACGTGAAGCCGTGGCGCAGCTCGAACCCCAGCCGGAGGTAGACGCGCCGGGCCACGTCGTTGTCGGCGTACAGCCCGAGGCTGACCGACGACGGGCCGTGCACCGGGTGCACCCGGAGGCAGTCCTCGACGGCTGCAGCGAGCACCTGACCGGCGAGCCCACGTCCGCGTACCCCCGGATCGACGCCGAGCGACACGAGGTGTGGTGCCATGCCCGGCGCGAGCTGGATCGCACCGACGGCGGCATGCAGGATCCCACCCTCGCGCACGCCCCACCAGCCGATCAGTCGGGGATCGTCCGGGGCGGTGCTGGCCGTGGGATGGCCCCTGGACAGGAACTCCCTGACCTCGTCGGTGGTTCCCGGTCCGAGCGGAAGACGCTCCGCGCGTGCGTGGTCCGGGATCTGCAGCGGGCCATCCGTCCACATCCAGTCCCAGGACGATTCGGCTCCGCCGAGGCCGACGGCATCACGCACCCCGGGCGCGAGGAGCTCCACGGCGCCTCGCGTGATCGTCGCATAGCGGGCGTCGAGCCGGACGAGCTCATCCCCACGGGTGATCGACTCGAGGACCGCGGCCACGTCCTCGGCTCGACCCACGCCGAACAGCCCCCGTTCGCGACCGAGCCCGTCCACGATCGCGACCAGCGCCGTTCCGGTCCCCCACGCCGAGACCACCGTGGCGAGTGCGTGCTCGCCGAGCAGGTACGGCTCGGTGCACCACGGCGCAGGCAGCTCCGCGACCCGGGTTGCGGCCGCGCGCCACCACGCCGGTGCCGGATCGGCGCTCACTCCACGCGCGGCGCCGGCCCACCGGCAGGAGGTGCGTCGGCACCGGGCTGGACAGGCTTCACCACGGCGTCGACACCGGCCTCGCGCCGCTGCTCGGCGCTGATCGGAGCCGGTGCGCCGGTCAGCGGGTCGAAACCGCCGCCGGACTTCGGGAAGGCGATCACGTCGCGGATCGACGCCGACCCCGTGAGCAGCGTGAGGATGCGGTCCCAGCCGAAGGCGATCCCGCCGTGCGGCGGCGCACCGAAGGCGAAGGCGTCGAGCAGGAAGCCGAACTTCTCCTGGGCCTCCTCCTCGCCGATCCCCATCACGGCGAAGACCCGCTCCTGCACGTCGCGGCGGTGGATACGGATCGAGCCGCCGCCGATCTCGTTGCCGTTGCAGACGATGTCGTACGCGTAGGCCAGCGCAGCACCCGGGTCCTCCTCGAACCCGCCGATCCACTCCGGCGTCGGGGAGGTGAACGCATGGTGCACCGCCGTCCATGAGCCGCCACCGACGGCGACGTCGTCGTCCTCCCCGGTCGGCTTGAAGAGCGGCGCGTCGACGACCCACACGAACGACCACAGGCTCTCGTCGATCAGCCCGCCGCGCCTGCCGATCTCGAGCCGCGCGGCGCCGAGCAGCGCGCGAGCCTCGCTCGTCTTGCCCGCGGCGAAGAACACCGCGTCGCCCGGTGCAGCACCGACGGCCGCGACGAGCCCGTCACGCTCGGCGTCCGACAGGTTCTTCGCGACCGGTCCGCCAAGGGTGCCGTCCTCCCCGACCGTCACGTACGCGAGACCCTTGGCGCCTCGCTGCTTGGCCCACTCCTGCCAGGCGTCGAAGCCGCGGCGAGGGGTCGCCGCACCGCCCGGCTGGACGACCGCGCCGACGTACGGCGCCTGGAAGACCCGGAACGTCGTGTCCGCGAAGTACGTGGTCAGGTCGACGAGCTCGAGACCGAACCGCAGGTCCGGCTTGTCCGATCCGAACCGCGCCATCGCGTCGGCGAACGTCATCCGCGGGATCGGCGTGGGGATCGTGTACCCGATGAGCTCCCAGAGGGCGACGAGCACCTCCTCGCCGACCTGGAT
>JAKBFW010000083.1 GCA_021833345.1 Pseudomonadota bacterium
CCGGTGCGGACCCCGATCCGGACGTCGGGCAGCACGACGCCCCGGCGCAGCGCTGCCTGGCGGATGCCCAGGAGGGGCGACCGCAGGTTGCGCTCGACGTCCGCCGCGAGCGCCTTGAGCGGTGAGACGTACAGCACGCGACACCGCTCGGTCGCGGCCTGGGCCTCGTCGGTCGGCGTGAGCAGACCGTCCAGCGCCCACAGGAAAGCCGCGAGCGTCTTGCCGGAGCCGGTCGGCGCGACGACGAGCGCGTGGTCGCCACCCTGGACGGCGCTCCAGGTGCCCACCTGTGCCGCGGTCGGTGCCGCGAACGCGTCGGCGAACCACTCCTGCGCCGGCTCCGAGAATCCTGCCAGCGGGTCCGTCGCGCCGAGGCGGGCGGCTGCGCGGCTGCTGGCGTCGTCGGTCGGTCGCTCGGTCATGGGACCAGTGTCGCGGTTCGCACCGACACCCGCGCTGGCCGCGACCGGTTGGGGTGACTGCCGCACCGCATCGCCCCTGGTCGCCCCTGTGCGTCGACGGCGTGGCAGGCTGGTGGCGTGCGCAACCGCGAGTTCTGGCAGCTGGTCGACGAGGTGTTCGGGCCGGCCTACGGCCGGAGCCTGACGAGGGACCTCGTGATCGACGCCCTGGGCGGGCGGACCGCGTTCCAGGCCCTCGAGACCGGCGAGGAGCCACGTTCCGTCTGGCACGCGCTCTGCGACGCGATGGAGCTGCCGGACGCTCGTCGCTGGGGTGCGGACGTGCGGCGTCAGGCGCCGCCCCGGCGATGAGCGGGAACGCTCCGAACCGCGGCAGCGGGCTCGGCGGCGAGGTGGCCGGATCACCCCGGTGGCCGTCCTGGCTCCCGACGCTCCGTGACGTCGGCGATGCGCTGCTCCAGCTCGTCACCACGACTCTCGGTCTCGGGGTGGCGGTCCTCGCCCTCGACGGTGTCACGGCGGCGCGGATCGACTCGGTGCTCGTGGCGGCGGCGGTGGTCGGGGTCGGGGACCTGCTCCTCAGGCCGGCGTTGCGGGTCATGGCTCTGGTCTCGGGCGCGATGGGCGCGCTCGTCGCCGGGCTGGCTGCTCAGGTCGTCATCGTCTGGTTCGCCCTGTGGGCCGTCCCGGGTCTGCACGTCTCCGGCGCCGCGGGCGTCATCGGGGTGCTCGTCATCACGGCGGTCGTGATGGCCATCGGTCGGTGGCTGATCGGCGCGAACGACAGCGCCTACGTCGTCGGTGACGTGCTCCGGCGCGCGCGTCGCAAGGCACGACGCCACGGAACGACGCCGACGGGGGCCGGACCGGGGATGCTCGTCGTCCAGCTCGACGGGGTGTCCACGCCGGTGCTGCGTCAGGCGGCCGAGGCCGGCCTGACGCCGACGATGGACCGGTGGATCAGGTCCGGGAGCCACGACCTGACGAGCTGGTGGGCTCAGGTGCCGGCGACCACTCCGGCGAGCCAGGCCGGGCTGCTGCACGGCGACAGCTCGCGGGTCCCGTCGTTCCGGTGGTGGGACAAGCAGCTCGGTCGACTCGTCGTCACCAACCACCCGGCGGACGCGGCGCTCGTCGAGAGTCGCATGACGACCGGCGGCGGGTTGCTCGCGCCGGACGGCGCCGCCATCAGCACGATGTTCTCCGGGGACGCGGCGACGTGCCTGCTCGTCATGAGCCGGGCGCTCGGGCATGGCGGGTTCGGACCCGGTCCCGCCTACGTGCGGTTCTTCTCGAGCCCGTTCGTGCTCGCCCGCGCCCTGGTGATGACGGTGGGCGAGATGGTGAAGGAGCTCTACCAGGGGCGGCGCCAACGGGTCCGCCGGGTCCGACCGCGCGTGCGTCGCCTCGGCGCGTACGTGCTAGCGCGGGGCGTGAGCAACGTGCTGCTGCGCGACCTGAACGTGTCGCTCGTGGCGGAGCAGCTCTTGCGGGGGACTCCGATCGTCTTCGTGGACCTGGTCGACTACGACGAGATCGCGCATCACGCCGGTCCGACCCGCCCGGAGTCCCTCCGCGCGCTCGAAGGGCTGGACCGTGAGCTCTGGCTCCTGGAGACGGTGCTGTCGGTCGCTCCCCGCCCGTACGAGGTCGTCGTCCTGTCCGATCATGGCCAGAGCCTCGGTGACACGTTCGAGCAGGTCGAGGGCCGGTCGCTGCTCGACGCCGTCCGGTCGCTCATGGACGTCGCGGACGACGCCGGGTTGCGCGCCGGCGAGGGGGAGGACTGGGGTCCGCTCAACGCGCTGCTCACCTCGGCGTTCGGTCGCGCCGCCCGGGCGGGCGGCACGACGGTGGGCGCCGGGGACGACCGTGCGGGCCGGTCGGCGGCCGCCGGGGCAGGTGACCTGCCGGAGGTCGCGGTGATCGCGTCGGGGAACCTCGGGATGATCTGGTTCCCGCGGCTGCCGGGGCGCGTCCCGCTCGAGGAGATCCGTTCGAGGTGGCCCGGGCTCGTCCCCGGCCTCGCGAGTCTCGCCTCGGTCGCCGTGGTCGTGGCTCAGACGGCCGGTCGTGGCCCGGTCGCCGTGGGCGCCGACGGGCTGTGCGTGCTGTCCGACGGGACGGTCGAGGGGATCGACCCGCTCGCCGGGCTCGGGTCCAGGGCCCGCCCGGATCTCGCGCGCGTCGCCGGGATGGTCGACGCCGGTGACCTCGTGCTCGTCTCGACGGTCGACGCCGGCGGGCGGGTGCACGCGTTCGAGGGTCTCGTCGGCTCCCACGGCGGGTTGGGCGGTGCGCAGAACGACGCCTTCCTGCTCCATCCGGCCGGGTGGGTCGTCGGGGAGGACCTTCTGGAGGACGTGGACGGTCGACGCATGCCGGTCGGGGCGGAGCAGGTCCACCTCCAGCTGGTCCGGTGGGCACGGGAGCAGGGACTACGGGGATGACGACGACGCTGAGATGGCTCGGTCACGCGACGACGGTTCTCGACCTCGACGGCACGCGGGTCGTGACCGATCCGCTGCTCGGACGGCACGCGGGTCTGCTGAGGAGGCGGGGCGGGCAGCCGCGGGACACGGACTGGTCGGGTCCGGATCTCGTGCTCCTGTCCCACCTGCACCACGACCATGCGGAGCTCGCCTCGTTGCGGCGCCTCGGGGAGGTGCCGGTGATCACCGCCCCGGCGAACGCCGCGTGGCTGCGCGCGAAGGGCCTGCGCGGCGCGGTGGGTCTCCACGAGGACGCGTGGTTCCGCGCGGCGGGCGTGCAGGTACGGCTCGTGCCCGCGGTGCACGGCCACCGCCCGATGCCGCACCGGCCGAACGCGACGAACGGTCATCTCGTGCGCAGCGGCGCCGTGACGATCTGGGTGGCGGGTGACACCGAGCCGTTCGCGGCGATGGCCGACCTCGCCGAGCTCGCCGGGGCGGCGATCGATGTCGCGGTCGTACCCGTCGGGGGCTGGGGCCCGCGGCTCTCCGGAGGCCACATGGACCCGGTGCAGGCAGCGGAGGCCTGCCGGGTCGTCGGCGCGCGCCTCGCGGTTCCGGTGCACTGGGGAACGCTGCACGCCCCGGCGTCCAGGCGGCTGCCGCCGGGCTGGATGGACCGCGCGGGGCCCGCCTTCGCCGCGGCTCTCGCCCACCACGCCCCGGGGTGCCGATCGCTCGTCCTCCAGCCGGGCGAGCAGGTCGACCTCGGGGCCGGGCTCGGGAGGACCGCACCCTGATCACGGCGGCCCCCTGGGTCGCGAGGCGAAGGTGCGTGCGGCGTGTCGGGCGCCTTCGAACAGGTGTTCGTCTACTGTTGTCCACAAGGTGACCGCAGGAAGCCCGGACTCCACAGGTGGGGGCCGCGCGTCGGGCGGGTGTCGGTGGTCGGACATAGCGTCACCGTGAGAACAGGCCAGCCCCAGCAGGCGCAGCCCCAGGCTGCTCGAGAAGACGAGGTATGACATGGCAGCTCCCCAGGACCGCGCGAAGGCACTCGAGGCCGCGCTCGGACAGATCGACCGTCAGTTCGGCAAGGGGTCGATCATGCGGCTCGGCGACGAAGGTCGGGCGCCTGTCGAGGTCATCCCCACCGGGTCGATCGCCCTGGACGTGGCTCTCGGGATCGGTGGCCTCCCGCGCGGACGCGTCGTGGAGATCTACGGACCGGAGTCGTCGGGGAAGACGACGCTCGCCCTGCACGCCGTCGCCAGCGCCCAGCGTGCCGGTGGCATCGCCGCCTTCATCGACGCCGAGCACGCGCTGGACCCGGAGTATGCCAAGAAGCTCGGCGTCGACACCGACGCGCTGCTCGTCTCGCAGCCGGACACCGGTGAGCAGGCGCTGGAGATCATGGACATGCTGATCCGGTCCGGCGCGATCGACGTCGTCGTGGTCGACTCGGTCGCTGCCCTCGTGCCGAAGGCGGAGATCGAGGGCGAGATGGGCGACAGCCACGTCGGGCTGCAGGCGCGTCTGATGTCGCAGGCGCTGCGCAAGATCACCGGCGCGCTGAACCAGTCGGGAACCACCGCGATCTTCATCAACCAGCTGCGCGAGAAGATCGGGGTGTTCTTCGGCAGTCCGGAGACGACGACCGGGGGCAAGGCGCTCAAGTTCTACGCATCGATCCGCCTGGACATCCGGCGCATCGAGACCCTCAAGGAGGGCACCGAGGCCGTCGGCAACCGGACGCGCGTCAAGGTCGTGAAGAACAAGATGGCGCCGCCGTTCAAGCAGGCGGAGTTCGACATCCTCTACGGGGTCGGGATCTCCCGCGAGGGAGGCCTCATCGACATGGGCGTGGAGCACGGGTTCATCCGCAAGTCGGGTGCCTGGTACACGTATGAGGGCGACCAGCTGGGGCAGGGCAAGGAGAACGCTCGTGGCTTCCTGCGGGACAACCCCGACCTCGCGAACGAGATCGAGAAGAAGATCAAGGAGAAGCTCGGTGTCGGAGCCAAGGTCGACGCACCTGCGGAGCCCGGCCCTGGGGTCGACTTCTGAGCCGGCCGATCGCGCGCGTCGGCAGGGCCTGCGCGCGCGGTCGGATGGTCCCGGACCTGTTCGCGAGGTGCTGACGTGAGTCGTCGAGCGTCGGAGCCACCAGTGGCGGGGTCGGTCGTGCACGATCGGGAGCCTGATCCGGAGTCCGTCGCGCGCGCCATCGCGCTCAGACTCTTGACGATCGCGCCACGGAGCAGGGCCCAGCTCGCGGAAGCCATGGCCCGACGTGAGGTGCCCGATGATGTCGCCTCGGCTGTTCTGGACCGGTTCGCCGATGTCGGGCTCGTCGATGACGCGGAGTACGCGCGCATGCTGGTCAGGTCGCGTCACGACGATCGTGGTCTCGCGCGGCGAGCTCTCGGCGAGGAGCTTCGCCGGAAGGGGATCGCGGCCGAGCTGGCCGCGGCAGCGCTCGCCGAGCTGGACCCGGAGTCCGAACGAGCGACGGCCGAGCGCCTGGTTGCTCGCAAGCTGGCGAGCACGCGGGGTCTCGACACGCAGGTTCGCGTGCGACGGACCCTGGCGGCGCTGGGGCGCAAGGGCTATCCGCCCGGGATCGTCATGGAGGTCGTGCGCGAGTACCTGGCGAGCGAGCAGGGCGCTCACGAGGTCGAGAGCATCCCGACCCCTTTCGACGCGGGTCACGACCAGGACGCGATCAGCGGACCGTGATCGCCGACTCGTCGACGTCGGGTCGGCCGGTCCTCCGACACCAGGGCTGGCAGCGGGCGTTCCTCCTTTCCGGGACAATGGGATGCAGCCCGTTTCCCGACGTCGGAGGTCGCCATGGTCCCGAGTGAGTACGGCGTGATCGTGGCGTTGCTCCTGGTCTGTCTCGTGGCGCTCATCCTGGTGAGCATCGCGCGGCGAGAGGCGGCCGAGCAGCGTTCCCGCGCTGAGGCCGATGTGGCCGAGATCAAGAACGAGGCGCGGTCCCTGCTCGTCGACGCGCGTCGTCACATGGACGAGGTCGCCGCGCGTGAGCGGGCGTTGCGCGCGTCGGAGGTCGAGGTGGCGGACCGGTCGCGGGCGACCGACACCCGCCTCGCGGCCGTCCAGGTCGCGGAGGCGGACCTCGCACGCCGCGCCGTTGCGGCCGAGACGTCGATCGTCGAGGCGCTGGAGCAGGTTGCCGGACTCAGCGCGGAGGAAGCGCGCGCGACCCTCACGAGCAGGCTCAAGGACCAGGTCGCGAACGACGGCGCATCGCTCGTCCGTCGCGCCGAGCTCAAGGCGCGTCGGACGGCGGAAGGCCGGGCGCGACGCATCCTCAGCACGGCGATCCAACGTGTCGCGGGGCCGACCAGCGCGCAGTCGGTCGTGTCGGTGCTCACCCTGCCGTCCGATGAGATGAAGGGGCGCATCATCGGCAAGGAGGGGCGCAACATCCGGGCGTTCGAGGCGCTGACAGGAGTCAACGTCCTGGTCGACGAGTCGCTGGACTCGGTGACGCTCTCGTGCTTCGACGCGGAGCGGCGTGAGGTCGCGCAGGTGGCGCTCGAGGCGTTGATCGCCGACGGCCGGATCAATCCGCAGCGCATCGAGGCCGCGTACCAGGACGCTCTCGCCGGTGCCGAGGACCGCACGGTTGCGGCCGGGCACGAGGCAGCCGAGCGGGCGGGCGTCGGCGACCTGCATCCGGACCTGATCGCGACCCTCGGGCGGCTGCGGCTCCGGACGTCGTACGGGCAGAATGTGCTTCTCCACCTCGTCGAGTGCGCGCAGATCGCCGCGATCATCGCTGCGGAGGTCGGAGCGGACGTCGACCTCGCACGCCGTGCCGCCTTCCTGCACGATATCGGCAAGGCGCGGCCGGCAGAGATCGAGGGCACGCACGCGCTGATCGGCGCCGAGCTCGCGCGGCGGGCCGGCGAGGCTGAGCTCGTGGTCAACGCGATCGCGGCCCACCACGACGAGGTGCCCCCAGAATCGGTCGAGGCCGTGCTCGTCCAGGCGTCCGATGCCGCGTCGGCGGCGCGGCCGGGTGCCCGTCGGGAGGAGCTCGACCAGTACGTCGAGCGGATGGACCGCCTCGAGCAGCTGGTCGTGGCGCACCCCGGGGTCCGGCGTGCACTCGCGATGTCGGCAGGCCGCGAGGTGAGGGTGGTCGTCGAGCCGGGCGAGGTGGATGACGTCGCGCTCCCGGGGCTGGCGGTGGCGATCGCGCGCCACATCGAGGCGGACCTCAGCTATCCGGGCGAGATCAAGGTGACGGTCGTCCGGGAGATCCGCGCTTCGGCGACCGCGGGCTGACCGTGCGTGGCCTCGCCGGTGACCTGGCGCGGGACGGCGATCGGGCGCCGGTCGCCGCGTGCTGATGACCGCGCCCATCGCCGTAGGCTAGACGGGATGTCGACGACCACCATCCCCAGCGTGCCGAACCCGGACCTCGTCCCCTCCTCCCCGGACCCGGCGAGCGACCTGGGTCCGCGCACCTATCTCGTCCGCACGCTCGGATGCCAGATGAACGTCCATGACTCGGAGCACATGGCCGGTCTCCTGGAGGAGGCCGGGTACGTCCCGGCGTTGGGCGAGGACGCGGCCGAGGGAGCGGCCGACGTCATCGTGATCAACACCTGTGCTGTGCGCGAGAACGCCGCGGACAAGCTCTACGGGAACCTGGGGCAGCTGGCGAGCGTCAAACGCGCGCGCCCGGGCATGCAGATCGCCGTGGGGGGATGCCTTGCCCAGAAGGATCGGGACGGCATCGTCGACAGGGCACCGTGGGTCGACGTCGTGTTCGGCACGCACAACCTCGACGTCCTTCCCGTGCTCCTCGAGCGCGCGCGCCACAATGCGCGAGCGGAGGTCGAGATCGCCGAGTCGCTCCAGGTGTTCCCATCGACGCTCCCGACGCGCCGGGAGTCGGTCTACGCGGGCTGGGTGTCGATCAGCGTCGGGTGCAACAACACGTGCACCTTCTGCATCGTCCCGCACCTCCGGGGCAAGGAGCGTGACCGCAGGCCGGGCGCGATCCTCGCGGAGGTGGCAGCGCTCGCCGGGCAGGGAGCGATCGAGGTGACGCTCCTCGGGCAGAACGTCAACTCGTACGGGGTCGAGTTCGGGGACCGCTCTGCCTTCGCCAAGCTCCTGCGCGCGACCGGCGCGGTCGACGGGATCGAACGGGTCCGTTTCACGTCCCCGCACCCGGCGGCCTTCACCGACGATGTGATCGCGGCGATGGCAGAGACCCCGACCGTGATGCCCCAGCTGCACATGCCGCTCCAGTCGGGCTCGGACCGGGTGCTCCGAGCGATGCGCCGCTCGTACCGGTCCGACAGGTTCCTGGGCATCCTGGAGCGCGTCCGTGCCGCGATGCCCGAGGCGGCGATCACCTCCGACATCATCGTCGGATTTCCCGGGGAGACGGAGGAGGACTTCGCCGCGACCCTGCGAGTGGTGGAGGAGGCACGGTTCTCGTCCGCTTTCACGTTCCAGTACTCGCCGCGACCGGGCACCCCCGCCGCCCACCTCTCGGACCAGGTGCCGAAGGCGGTCGTCCAGGAGCGCTACGGGCGCCTCGCCGCGCTCCAGGACCGGATCTCCCTCGAGGAGAATGCGGCCCAGGTCGGTCGGACGGTCGAGGTGCTGATCGCCGAGGGCGAGGGACGCAAGGACGGCTCGTCACAGCGCATCTCGGGTCGCGCGGCCGACAACAGGCTGGTGCACGTCGGGCTCCCCGACGAAGGCCACGCCGGCGGATCGACCCGCACTCTGCCGGACGCCGACGGAGCGGACCGCTCTCGCTCAGGAGCGCCGCGTCCGGGCGACCTCGTGACGGTCGACGTGACGCACGGAGCTCCGCACTACCTGGTCGCAGACTCCGGCGTGCAAGGCGGGCGGTTCATCGTTCGGCGCACGCGCGCGGGTGACACGTGGGAGGCCCGGGAACGTGCGCGTCTGGCCGGCGAGGACCATGACCACGGCCTAGTCGGGGCCGGCGGGGCCATCGCTCTCGGGATGCCACGCCGGCGCGGCTGACCCGCGCTCACGACTGTCACTCGGACGTGTCGTCGAGGGTCCCCGGTGGGAGGAGGCCGAGCAGTGCATCGAACATCTTCACGCCCGTGCCGAGCCCGCAGGAGATCGCCTGCCCGATCTGCTCGTCGGTCGCGCCGCGCGCCAGGTCGACCGACACCTCGCTGTAGAGCGAGAGTGCGCCTTCTTCCTCGCGCACGTAGACCTTGGGCCAGATCCGCTCGCGGTTCCAGTCGTTCAGTGCGAGCGCGAGCCCTCGACGTTGTTCCACCGGGAGGTGGCGGTGCCACCGCCCGCGCACCTGAAGGATCTCGTCGTCGTCGCCGAGCAGCAGGAACCAGAACCGGTTGTCGTCCCAGGTTCCGGTGAGGTCACCCTCGGCGTCGATGACGAATCGGTAGCCACGGCGTCGAAGGTACGACGCGACCCGCTCGCGGGTGATCGGGGTGGGTCGTTCGACCCGCTCGATCAGCGGCGACGTCGAGGGGCGCGTCTCGCCGAACAACCGTGCGAGCCAACCGGTCCGTTGGTTGCCGCTCATGGCGCGAGCCCGACCGGGTCAGGGTAGAGCTCGTCGAGCGAGTCGAAGAACATCGACCCGGTACTCAGACCGCAGAACAACAGCTGGCTCAGCTGGTCCTCCGTGACTCCCGGTTCGAGGTCCGTGGCGACCTCGGTCACGACGTGGACCATGCCGTTGTCGCGCACCCGAGCGTAGGCCTTGGGCCAGATCCGCTCGGCGTTCCAGTCGTTGCAGTGGTCCAGGATCTCCTCGAGACGCTCGATCGACACCTCACGGTTCCACTGTCCGCGGGTCTGCAGGATCTCCGAGTCGTCGCCGAAGAGGAAGAAGTAGAAGAGCCGGCCCCGCCAGATCCCCCCGAGGTCGCCGTCGTTGTCGACGAAGTAGCTGAAGTCGTTGGTCTCGAACCAGCGCACGATCCGGCCGCTCGCCAGCGGGTAGGGGATGTCGTGCGCGACGGGTGTCCGCTCGACGTGCGGTAGTCGTGCGACGGTCGCGGCACGAGCGTCGAGACGCTCGAGTGCGTCCTCGGACCGTGCCGATCCGCGCCGTCGGCCGAGTGGACCGTCGCGGAAGATGCCCATGAGGCAGCGTACCGCGGGCCCCCGACGCCGAGATGGACCGCGCGGATGACGGGGACGTCGGGCGCGACTGGGTACCGTCGGTGCATGCTCATCGCCGCGGCCCTCATCCCGGGCACCGTCCTGCTCGTCCCCGGCGCCGGCGGCCGTGACGACGAGGCGACGGACGTGATCCGTCACGCAGCGACGGGTGCGGTCGAGGCGATGTTGCGCCTGGGCGTCGACCGTGTCGTCGTGATCGCTCCGGCGCAGGTGGACCGTCATCTCGTCACCGGATGGCAGGCCGGCCTGGGTGAGGTCGGCATCGGCGACGGCCAGGTCCGGTGGCCACTGCCCGCGCGACCCGAGGTGGGCCACGACCCGGGCCGCAGTGCCCACGTCGACGTCGAGGTGCGGGCCGTTGCCGGCCTCCGTGGCCTCGAGTCCCACTCGTCGGGTGCGCGACCGGTACCGCAGATCGTCTCTGCGGTGGGGTCCGCCGCGCTTGCCCTGGTGGCGCACGCGATGCCGGACGACCGGGCCGGGGATCTCGAGATCCTCGAGGTGCGCGAGCCGGGCCGAGGCGCGCGCACGGGTACCCCGCGGGCCGAGGAGCTGCGCGAGCGGGGTCGCGCTCTGCTGCGATCGGGGTCGCACGACGCTCTGGGCCTGGTCGTGGCGGGCAGCCTGAGCGCACGGAACGGCCAGGACGCGCCGCTCGCCGCGGACGACCGCGCGCCAGGGCTCGATGGTGCCGTTGTCGCGGACCTTCTCGACGGCGGAGCCGAGGCCCGACGGCGCCTGGGGAACCTGGACCCCGACGTAGCGGCGGACCTCGGCATGAGCGGGTGGGCTCCGTGGCAGGTGCTCGTGGGAGCCTGTGGTGCGCTCGGCACCGTCGAGGTCGAACGTGCGCACGTGGACCGGTGCCACGGTGTCGTCCACGTGTCCGCGTCGTGGCGCTGCGCCGAGGTCAGGGCATGACCGCCGTCGTGGTCGTGGCGGTCGTCGGGCCGACGGCGACGGGGAAGTCCGACCTCGGTCTCGCACTTGCCGAACGGCTCGGGGGAGAGGTCGTCAATGCCGACGCCATGCAGCTGTACCGCGGGATGGACGTCGGCACGGCGAAGGTGCCGGTCGACGAGCGTCGCGGCATCGCCCACCACCAGCTCGACGTGCTCGAGGTCGACCAGGAGGCCTCGGTCGCCCACTACCAGGAGCGCGCCCGGGCGGACCTGGCGGCGATCTCGGCCCGCGGTGCTCGGCCCGTGGTCGTGGGCGGCTCGGGACTCTACGTCCGGGCCGTGCTCGACGACATCGCGTTCCCGGGAACGGACCCGGAGGTGCGCGCGCGATGGGAGGCCCGCGCCGAGGAGCACGGAGCCGGGATGCTGCACGCCGAGCTCGAGCGTCTCGACCCCGCCGCGGCCGCCTCGATCGGTCGGGCCAACGCCCGGAGGATCATCCGGGCGCTCGAGGTCATCGAGCTGACCGGACTCCCGTACTCCGCCACCCTGCCGGAGCACCGGTACGTGGTTCCCGCGGTGCAGATCGGGCTCGACTGCGACCGTGACGTGCTCGACCGGCGGGTTGCGGGTCGCGTCGCGCAGATGTGGCGCGCCGGCCTCGTGGAGGAGGTCCGTGGTCTCGCGAGGCAGGGGATGGGGCGCACCGCGTCGCGCGCCGTGGGCTACGCGGAGGTGCTCGCGGCACTCGC
>JAKBFW010000084.1 GCA_021833345.1 Pseudomonadota bacterium
ACGTGCGCCTCGAGGTGGGCGTCGACGCCGGCCCTGACCCCCTCGATCTCCACCAGGTCTGCAGGTGCGAGGTTCACGGTCGACAGCCTACGGTCGGCACCGCTCACGAGGAGGCGTGCACGCGGCCGCCGAGCGTCAGCGTGCGGATCCCGTCGCGGTCGAGGACGCCGAGAACCAGGATCTCGTCGCCGTTCGACCGCGTGAAGGTGGCTTGCGCCGCGAGAGCCGCGTTCGTCTGGTCGGCCGGGGCCTCCACGAAACCAGCCGCGGTGAGCGGTGCCCGGTACAGCGCGAGGATCTGCGCCGGGGTCAGCGACGTCCGGAGGTTCAGGCTGACCTGGAGGTCCGTCGACCCGGGGATGGGATCGGCGGCCGAGACGAGGATGTCCGCGTCAGGGGGGACCGGCAGCAGGTCGACCGGGAAGCCGGCCGCCAGGGCGCCGACGGCGGACGAGCTGGTGCTCTCCGGGAGGAGCGTCTCCGTCGGGCTCGGTGACGGGTCCACCGCGCTCGGGCTCACGGGTACCTGCGCGGCGGAGCTCGGCGACGAGCGTGACTGCGACGCGCAGCCAGCCAGGGCGGCGGCGCCCACGAGGATGGCCGCGAGCACCCGCACCGGACGAGTCACGGCGGTGCGGCGTGCCCCTCGGCCACGTGCGGTGTGCAGCTGCGCGATCACCCCTCCACCGTAACGGCAGAGGAGCGCCGACCCGACCCCACCGTGGTGCCTGCAGAACCTCTTCACAGTTGCGCGCCGACCACACACGGCGCCCCCACACGGTGCGATCGGATCGGTCCATGCCGACCGCCACGATCCGCGTGCGAGAACCACGCGAGCTGATCGCCCTGATACCGCACCAGCTCGGGTTCCAGCCGGACGAGAGCGCCGTCGTCGTGAGCCTCCGTGAGCCGCGCGGTCGCGTCGGCCTCGTCGCACGTGTCGACCTCGACGATCTCAGCGACGCGTCGTCCGGGCCCCAGCTCGCCCGGACACTTGTGACCCACCTCGTGCAGGACGGCGCTGCGCGTGCCGTCCTCGTCCTCTACACCGCCGACGACGGTTCGGCGGCCACCGGTGGCGGGTCGTCCGTGGGGGACGCCGCGCCGCGTCCGCACGCGAGGCGATCCCCACGGGTTCGCGCCGCAGCGCGCCACGTCGCCGATGCGGCAGAGCCCTACCTCGGTGACGTCGCCACCTGGGTCGTCGGGCCGAGGGGATACGGCGGCCTCGACTGCACCTCGTTCGACTGCTGCCCGCCAGGCGGCCGGCCCTTGACCGAGCTGGAGTCGACGACGACCGGGGCCCACATGGTGCTTGCCGGGTCCGTCGTCGCTGCCCGCCGTGAGGACCTTGCCCGGATGCCGACGGCGGAGGTCGACGCGCGCCGTCGCGCCGCGGCAGCGCGTGCACGTGCCGAGCGGCGTCGGAGATCGGCCGTGGCGGCGGGGTCGGCCGCGGTCAGCCGTTGGCGCGCCGAGGCGATGGCCCTCTGGCGTGCCGAGGTCGCTGCGGTTCACGGCGGCCACGGTGGCGAGCACTCCGCTCGGCTGGGTCGGATCGAGGCGGCGCTCGGAGACATCGGTGTCCGCGATGCGATCCTCGTCTCGTTCGTCCCCGGCACCGGTGACCTGGCCGAGCGCACCCTCGGCGACGGTGCCCGAGTCGACCGCGAGATCTCGCGCGCGATCGCACGCATCGTCGACCCGTCCGAGGGGCTCGCCCCGCCGTTCGAGCCGACTGCGGCCCACCGGGCTGCGCTCGAGGCGGTGATCACGCACGGGCGTCGCGACGCACAAGCACCCGCGCTGAGTCTGCTCGCGCTCCTCGCCTGGTGGAGCGCCGACGGCGCGCGGGCCGCCGTGCTCCTCGACCGCGCGCTCGAGGCCGACCCGCGCTACCGGTTGGCGTTGCTCGTCCGGGAGGCCGTCGACGCGGGCATGCCGCCCGGCTGGGTCAGACGAGAGAGCTGAGAGCGTTGCCACGAAGCAGGAGGCGGCGCCATCGGATCGTCGTAGCGGTCGACCTCCGGTAGCGTCACGACTCCCGGCATGTGTGCCGGGACGATGGACAGACCTGGGAGGATCAATGGGGATCGTTGTCGGCTATCTCGCGACCGACGAGGGTCGCGCAGCGCTCGAGGCCGGAGCGGTGGAGGCGCTGCAGCGCGGAGTGCGTCTCGTCGTCGTCGCCAGTGCGCGCGCCTCGGTCGACGACGCGAAGAGGGCCGAGCTCGAGGCGGAGCTCTCCCGTGTCGGTGTCGAGCTGGCGGCTCGCGGTGTCGAGCATCAGCTTCGGCTCGTCGCAGCGGGAAAGGACGTCGCCGAGGACCTCATCGCGGCGGCGGTCGAGATCGAGGCGTCCCTCATCGTCATCGGGCTCCGGCGGCGGAGCCCCGTGGGCAAGCTGATCCTCGGGTCCAACGCGCAGCGCATCCTTCTCGACGCCCCGTGCCCGGTGCTCGCGGTCAAGCCCGTTCGGGTCTGACCCGACACGAGCGCAGGAGGTTCGAGACCGATCGAGGAGCTGCACCCTGATCTCATCCGGGTGGAATCTCGGCGGCCCGTGGCGCGTTGAGACCCCGAAGGCGTCCGGCATGGCGCGGCCGAGCCCCAGGTTCCTGGGGCCGTTGCTCCTGCGTGGCGCCCGCGGGCCGGTACAATATCGGTCTACCCGAATGAGAGATGTCGGGCCGTGTTCTGCCGAAAGGTTGTTTGTGACCTCCCTCCCCTCCAGCCCCACGCTTCCGCGCGAGTTCGAGCACCCCGCACTCCAGGAGCTCGTGCGACGCGGCAGCACCCATGGCCGTGTTGACGCCGCCTCGTTCCGCACCGCGTGCGAGGCTGCGCAGGTCCAGGACGCCAAGAGGCTCAAGGCCGTGTTCCGCGGCCTCGCGACCGCCGGGATCACGGTCGACGAGCCGGTCGCCGTCGTCACCAAGGTCGCAGCCGCGACCGCCCGGCGCGCGACGAGCGCGACGGCCGTCGCGGAACCGGCGCCGGCCAAGAAGAAGCCGGCAGCGCGCAAGGCGACGACCGCCGGCGCAGCCTCGACCGCCCGCGCGAAGGCGAAGGCTGCCGCCACCGACGACGAGGTGGACGAGGTCGAGGAGTCGGTCGAGATCGACGACATCGACGTCGAACCGGCTGATGACGAGGTCGTCGCCGTCGAGGTCATCGTCGAGGAGGCCATCGTCGACGACGTGGTCGTCGACGCCAAGGAGGACAAGCCTGCCGCTGACGAGGCGGAGGACTCCGGGTTCACCTACTCGGACGCCGACGACGACGACGCTCCCGCGCAGCAGGTCGTCACCGCGGGTGCGACCGCCGACCCCGTCAAGGACTACCTCAAGCAGATCGGCAAGGTTGCGCTGCTGAACGCCGAGCAGGAGGTCGAGCTCGCCAAGCGCATCGAGGCGGGATTGTTCGCCGAGGAGCGGCTGAACTCCGGGATCAAGCTGGACCCGAAGAGTCGCCGTGAGCTCGAGTGGATCGCCGGGGACGGGCGACGCGCGAAGAACCACCTCCTTGAGGCGAACCTGCGACTGGTCGTCTCGTTGGCCAAGCGCTACACGGGCCGGGGGATGCTGTTCCTCGACCTGATCCAGGAGGGCAACCTCGGATTGATCCGTGCGGTCGAGAAGTTCGACTACACCAAGGGGTACAAGTTCTCCACCTATGCGACGTGGTGGATCCGCCAGGCGATCACCCGGGCGATGGCCGACCAGGCGCGCACGATCCGGATCCCGGTCCACATGGTCGAGGTCATCAACAAGCTCGCGCGGGTTCAGCGCCAGATGCTGCAGGACCTGGGCCGCGAGCCCACGCCCGAGGAGCTCGCCAAAGAGCTGGACATGACCCCGGAGAAGGTCGTCGAGGTCCAGAAGTACGGTCGCGAGCCGATCTCGTTGCACACGCCGCTCGGCGAGGACGGCGACAGCGAGTTCGGTGACCTCATCGAGGACTCCGAGGCGGTCGTCCCGGCGGACGCGGTGAGCTTCACCCTCCTGCAGGAGCAGCTGCACCAGGTGCTCGACACGCTCTCCGAGAGGGAGGCAGGCGTCGTCTCGATGCGATTCGGACTGACCGACGGCCAGCCCAAGACGCTGGACGAGATCGGCAAGGTCTACGGGGTCACCCGTGAGCGCATCCGTCAGATCGAGTCGAAGACGATGTCGAAGCTGCGCCATCCGAGCCGGTCGCAGGTGCTGCGCGACTACCTGGACTGAGCCCACTACCTGGACTGAGCACGGACGCCGGCACGGCCGGACCGACGACGAGGGCCCGTAGGGATCACTCCCTGCGGGCCCTCGTCGGTCGTGCGCCGACCGTCGTCGGTGGGCTCGTGCTCGCCCGGAGCTGTGCGCACTGACGAGGTCGTGACTCGAGGGCGATCCGTGATCCCCTGTCCCGGGACAAGCGCCTGGTGGTCCCGAAACGCCGTTCAGGGCGTCGAGGTCGACCGTGCTCCGTGCTCGGCGGCCAGTCGGTCGGTCTCGTCCTGGACGAGGGTGGCCATCTCTGCGAACTTCGGTGCGTGCTCCCGTGCGTGGTGCGCGCAGAACAGCAGCTCGCCGCTCGGCAGGACCACGCGAACGTAGGCCTGCGCGCCGCAGCGGTCGCAGCGATCGGCCACGGTCAGCGGTTCGGTCATCGTCGCGTTCATACCGCCATACAACCATCCTGCGTGCGATGTCTTCCCCGCAGAGGGGCTCGGTTCGCTACCCGCGTAGTCACACCGTCGGTATTCACCCATGTGCCGGCCGGTCGTCGACGGGTGCGTCCGGGTTCCCGTGTCGGGAGCGGCACGGCTCGCGGCAGCGGATAGTCTCGGACATCGTGTCGACCGCATCCGCAGAGTCCTCGTACACCGCACGGCACCTGTCCGTCCTCGAAGGCCTCGAGGCCGTCCGCAAGCGTCCTGGCATGTACATCGGCACCACCGACTCGCGCGGACTCATGCACTGCATGTGGGAGATCATCGACAACGCCGTCGACGAGGCTCTCGGAGGGCACTGCGACCGGATCCTGGTGACACTGCACGCCGACACGTCGGTGTCCGTCCAGGACAACGGGCGCGGGATCCCGGTGGACATCGAACCCAAGACCGGGTTGTCCGGTGTCGAGGTCGTCTTCACCAAGCTGCACGCCGGCAGCAAGTTCGGCGGCGGGTCGTATGCGGCCTCCGGCGGCCTCCACGGGGTCGGGGCGAGCGTCGTCAACGCGCTGTCCACCCGCCTCGACGTCGAGGTCGACCGTGGCGGCAAGACGTACCGGATGACGTTCCACCGCGGCGAACCGGGAACCTTCCACGACGGCGCCGGCGGGCCGGACCCGGAGGCGCGGTTCGAGCCGTTCGTCGAGAAGTCCGAGCTCGCGGTGGCCGGTCGCGCGGCCAAGGGGAGTCGCGGGACTCGGGTGCGCTACTGGGCCGACGGTCAGATCTTCCCGAAGACCGCGGTGTTCTCGTACGACGAGCTCGTCACCCGGGTGCGCCAGACCACGTTCCTCGTGCCTGGTCTCTCGATCACGGTGTGCGACGAGCGGGGGCTCCCGGGCACACCGGGAGCGGACGGCCCGCACACCGAGACGTTCGTCCACCACGGCGGAACCGTCGACTTCGTCGACTTCCTCGCACCCGACGCGCCGGTGACGGACACCTGGCACCTGACCGGCTCCGGGTCGTTCACCGAGACGGTGCCGGTCCTCGACGAGCGTGGGCACATGACACCGCGCGAGGTCACGCGCGAGTGCGAGGTCGACGTCGCGATGCGGTGGGGCACGGGCTACGACACCGAGATCCGCACGTTCGTGAACATCATCTCGACGCCCAAGGGTGGCTCGCACCTGGCCGGCTTCGAGGCCGGTCTGCTCCGGACGTTGCGCAAGGCGGTCGAGGCGAACGCCCGCCGTCTCAAGATCTCCAGCCGGGACTCGACCGAGCGCATCGAGAAGGATGACGTCATGGCGGGGCTGACCGCCGTGCTCACGGTGCGCCTTGCCGAGCCGCAGTTCGAGGGCCAGACCAAGGAGGTCCTGGGGACGGCAGCGGTCCGCGGCATCGTGGCGAAGGTCGTGGACACCGAGCTGAACGCGGTGCTCACGTCTCCCAAGCGCGACCTCAAGACCCAGTCGACGTTGGTCCTCGACAAGGTCGTCGCGGAGATGAGGGCGCGGCTGAGCGCCCGCAAGCAGAAGGAGATCTCGCGGCGCAAGAACGCGCTCGAGACGTCGTCCCTGCCGTCGAAGCTCGCGGACTGCCGCAGCGACGACGTCGAACGGAGCGAGCTGTTCATCGTCGAGGGAGACAGTGCGCTCGGCACCGCCAAGCTTGCGCGGAGCTCGGACTTCCAGGCGCTGCTGCCGATCCGGGGCAAGATCCTCAACGTCCAGAAGGCGTCGATCTCGGACATGCTCAAGAACGCCGAGTGCGCGGCGATCATTCAGGTGATCGGTGCGGGGTCGGGCCGGTCGTTCGACCTCGAGGCGGCGCGCTACGGGAAGATCGTGCTGATGACCGATGCCGACGTCGACGGTGCGCACATCCGGACCCTGCTCCTCACGCTGTTCTTCCGGTACATGCGCCCCCTCGTCGAGCAGGGTCGCGTCTACGCGGCGGTCCCGCCGCTGCACCGCGTCGAGGTGATCGGGGCCGGCTCGAAGAAGAACGAGTACGTCTACACGTACTCGGAGGCCGAGCTGGCGACCACCCTCAAGCGGCTCGAGAAGGCCGGGCGCCGCTACAAGGACGACATCCAGCGCTACAAGGGGCTGGGCGAGATGGACGCCGACCAGCTCGCGGAGACGACCATGGACCCGCGCCACCGGACGTTGCGGCGTGTGACCATGGACCACGCCGTCCAGGCCGAAGAGGTGTTCGAGCTGTTGATGGGATCCGACGTCGCGCCGCGGAAGGACTTCATCGTCGCGGGCGCCGACGGGCTCGACCGGAGCCGCATCGACGCCTGATCCGCCGTCGTCAGGCGATCGCCTGCGTCACCCGATCGCCTGCACCGGCGCCGCGAGAGGCATGCCGGGGCCGTCCCGGCGCTCGTCCACGGGCGGGAGGTCGACCGGTTGGCCGCCCGAGCCGGTCGCCGCTGCGGGCGCCGGCCCGACCCAGCCGAGGATCAGGCTGTCCTCGCCCTTGAGGAACCGGTGGGCGCGCACGCCGCCGGTCGCCCGGCCCTTGGCGGGGTAGGTGGCGAACGGCGTGCTCTTCGCGCGGCCCGCCTGGACACCGGGGAGCGTGTCGGACGAGCCCGACACCGTCACGACGGCCGCGTCGGCGCCCGGCGCGACCGCACCGAAGAACACGACCCGCTGGCCGTCGGCGACCTTGATGCCGGCCATGCCCCCCGCAGCTCGGCCCTGCGGTCGCACCGCGGCCGCACCGAAGCGCAGCAGCTGGGCATCGGAGGTGACGAACACGAGCTCGTACGTGTCGTCGACGGGTGCGGCACCGACTACCTCGTCGCCCGGCTTCAGGGAGACGATCTCCCATGCGTCCTTGTTGCCTGGCGTCTCACCCTGCGCGACGCGCTTGACGACGCCCGCCGCCGTCCCGAGCGCGACGGTCGGGGCATCGGCTGCGATCGACGCGAGCGTGACGACGGTCTCGCCGTGCTCGAGCGCGAGCACCTCGGAGAGGGGGACCCCGCCCGACAGCGACGGGGCGCCACCGGTCGGGGGGAGTGCCGGGAGATGGAGCACGGACAGCCGCACCATCCGACCGCGGGACGTGATCGCAGCGATGTCGGCCCGCACCGTGGTGGGCACCGCGGACCTCAGGACGTCGTGCTTGGCCCGTGCGCCGCCGTCGCCCGCTCGTGGCAGCTCGGCGCCGTCCGAGGTGCGCGCGAGGAGACCGGTCGCCGAGAGCAGGGCCCAGCACGGGGTGTCCTCGATCTCGAGCGGCGTGGCACCCCTCGCCGGGGCGGCGACTCCGCCGACCCCGACCGCGCTCCCCGTCCCGCCGGCCGAGTCGAGCAGGATCGTCCGGCGCGGGCTGCCGTGCACGCGGGCGACCTCGGCCATCTCCTCGGAGACGACACCGCGCAGATGGTGTTCATCCCCGAGGATCAGACGGAGCTCCGCGATCTCCTCCGCGAGCTGCGTCTTCTCCTTCTCGAGCTCGATCCGCGAGAACTTGGTCAGCCGCCGCAGTCGGAGCTCGAGGATGTACTCGGCCTGCGGCTCCGACAGGTCGAACACCTCGCGCAGGCGCGTGCGTGCGATCTCCGCGTCGTCGCTGGAGCGGATGACCTGGATGACCTCGTCGATGTCGGCGATCGCCACCAGCAGACCCTCGACGAGGTGCAGGCGTTCGAGCCGCCTGGCGAGGCGGTGGTTGCTGCGGCGACGGATCACGTCGATCCGGTGGTCGACCCACACCCGCAGAAGCTCGCGCAACCCGAGGGTGCGCGGCTGCCCGTCCACGAGCGCGACGTTGTTGATCGAGAACGAGTCCTCCATCGGCGTGGCCCGGAACAGCTGTTCGAGCACGGCCTCCGGGTTGAACCCGGTCTTCACCTCGATGACCAGGCGCAGACCGTGCGAGCGGTCGGTCAGGTCGACGACGTTGGTGATCCCGGTGAGGCGCTTCGCCTGGACACCCTCCTTGATCTTCTCGATCACCTTCTCCGGCCCGACGAGGTACGGCAGCTCGGTGACGACGATGCCCTTGCGCTTCGGGGTGACGTTCTCGATCCGCGTGGTCGCGCGGGTACGGAACGCGCCGCGGCCGGTGCGGTACGCGTCGCGCACGCCATCGAGCCCGACGATCTTCCCGCCGGTCGGCAGGTCCGGTCCCGGCACGAACCGCATGAGGTCCTCGAGCGTCGCGTCCGGGTTCGCGATCAGGTGCCGAGCGGCCGCGACGACCTCGACCAGGTTGTGCGGAGCCATGTTGGTCGCCATGCCGACGGCGATCCCGGCTGCCCCGTTCACGAGCAGGTTCGGGATCGCGGCCGGCAGCACCTCCGGCTGGGTGAGCTTGTTGTCGTAGTTCGGGACGAAGTCGACGACGTCCTCGTCGAGGCCGGCGGTCATCACGACGGCGGCGGGGGACTGGCGTGCCTCGGTGTACCGCGGCGCGGCAGGGCCGTCGTCGAGCGAACCGAAGTTCCCGTGGCCGTCGACCATCGGCACGCGCAACGAGAACGGCTGGGCGAGTCGCACGAGCGAGTCGTAGATCGAGGCATCGCCGTGCGGGTGCAGCTTGCCCATGACGTCGCCGACCACGCGCGCGGACTTCACGTACGGCCGATCGGGCCGCAGACCCATGTCGGCCATCTGGAAGAGGATGCGGCGCTGGACCGGCTTCAGACCGTCGCGGGCGTCCGGGAGAGCGCGGGCGTAGATGACCGAGTACGCGTACTCGAGGAACGAACCCTCCATCTCGGTCCGGACGTCGATGTCGACGATCCGCTCCGTGAAGTCCTCGGGAAGGGCGTCCTGCGGGGCGGGCGGGCGGCGCGCCATGGGGGAATCATGCTCCTCGTCGGTCTGCTGTCGATCGGGCACCATCATCCCCTGTGCCGCGGGGTGGGGTCGGACGGCGCGCGGGCGCAGGGTCGGCCGCACGCGCGGCGGCCGTACCGCCTAGCCTGGTGCCATGCCATCGCTCGACGACGCGGGTCTCCCCGCGAGCTCCTCCGCGTACCCCGCGGCATGGGAGGCCGACGTGGTGCTGCGGGACGGGTCGACGACGCACCTGCGGCCGATCCGCCCGTCCGATGCGGACGCGCTCCAGGCTTTCCACACGGCGCAGTCCGAGAGGTCGACCTACCTGCGGTTCTTCGCGAATCTCGACCGGCTCCCCGAACGCGACCTGATCCGGTTCACGACGGTCGACCACCACGACAGGGTCGCCCTCGTTGCCGTCGCTCCCGCGGCGGTGGGCGAGCAGATCATCGGGGTCGCCCGGTACGACCGGGTCGGTCCGGACGTCGCCGAGGTGGCCTTCAACGTCGCCGATGCGCACCACGGGCGCGGCCTCGGGTCCGCCCTGCTCGAGCATCTCGCGGCTGCCGCCCGCGAGCGGGGGCTCCGCCGCTTCACCGCTGAGGTGCTCCCGCAGAACGGGCGCATGATCGCCGTGTTCCGCGAGGCCGGCTTCGACGTCGCCCAGCGGCTCGACGACGGGATCGTGTCGGTCGGGTTCGACCTGGACCCCACCGACCGCTCGCTCGCCGTGATGGCGGATCGCGAGCACCGCGCGGAGGCGCGCAGCATGCTCGGGCTCTTCGAGTCCGGGACCGTGCTCGTCGTGTCGTCGCCGACGTGCGCACCGGGCTCGGTCGAGGAGCTGCTGGCGCGCCGGGTGCTCGCCGACCTGGTCATGGCGTCGCCCGGGCGAACCGTGCACGTCGTCGGGATGGCAGGGGCGGCTGCCGACGTCGTCCAGGTCTGGGCCGACCTGGACGACGTGCCGGGTCCCGTCGACCTCGCTGTCGTGTCCGTCCCGGCCCGCGAGGCGGTGGACGTCGTCCGTGGTCTCGCCCGGCTCGGCGCTCGGGGAGTCGTGCTGCTCTCGACGGGCTTCGCCGAGGACGGACCGGCGGGTCTCGCCCGGCAGCGTGAGGTGCTGCGGCACGCGCACGCGGCCGGGATGCGGGTCGTCGGCCCGGGCTCGTTCGGCATCTTCTCGAACGTCACCGAGCCGGTGCTCAACGCGTCGCTCGCCGAGGTCCTTCCGGTTCCGGGCCACGTCGGCCTCTTCTGCCAGTCGGGGCCGATGGCCGTCGCGATGCTCGCGTCGGTCGAGCGTCGGGGGCTCGGCGTGTCGTCGTTCGTCTCGGCGGGGAACCGGGCCGACGTCTCGGGCAACGACGTCATGCAGTTCTGGCAGGAGGACGAGGCGACTCGCGTGGTCGGGCTCTACCTCGAGTCGATCGGGAACCCGCGCAAGTTCTCCCGGGTGGCCCGCCGCCTCGCCTCCGCCAAGCCGGTCGTCGTGGTCACCGCGGGCCGTTCCGGTCAGGTCGTCCCGCCCGGTCATGCCGTCCGGCCCACCCTCGCGCCGCGGCGCACCCTCGAGGAGCTGTTGCGGCAGTCGGGCGTGATCCGGGTCGAGAACACGCACCAGATGCTCGACGTCGCGCAGCTCCTCGCGCACCAGCCGCTGCCCGCCGGTCGCCGCGTGGGGATCGTCGCCAGCTCGCCCTCGATGGCCGCCCTCGTCGCAGAGGCCGCCGGCGCTGCCGGGATGACCGTCACCGGCGCGACGGCGCTGCTCTCGGAGGACGCCGTCCTCGGAGCCGTCCGGGCGACGCTGCGGACCGTCTACGCGGACCCGGGGGTGGACGTCGTCGTCGCCGTCCACGTGCCGACGGTGGGGACCGGCGTGGACCTGCTCCTCCCCGAGCTCGCCGCGACCGCCGCCGGGTCGGGCAAGACGACGGTGGCATGCGTTCTCGGGCGCTCGGGCGTCAGGGCGGACCTCACAGCCCAGGACGCCGACGGCGTGTCGTGGACGGTTCCCGCCTACGTCACGCCCGAGGACGCCGTCCTGGCGCTCGGGCACGCGTCGCGCTACGCGGCCTGGCGCAGCGAGGACCGCGGCCGCAGCTCACGCCCG
>JAKBFW010000085.1 GCA_021833345.1 Pseudomonadota bacterium
CTACCAGATCACCGGCACCGACACCTGGGAACCCATCCCCGGCAACGCCACCACCACCACGACCACACACCCACTCACCGTCCACACCGCCCGATCCCACCTCGTCGACGGGCCACTCCACTGACCGCCGACGGCGCTACTTCTTGGCAGCCGCCGGCATCTTGGCCGCGGGCTTGCGTGCCGCGGGCTTGCGGGCCGCCGGCTTCTTCTTGGCGGGAGCCTGCGCCCGCTTCTCCGCGAGGAGCTCGACCGCCTGCTCGGGCGTGATCGACTCGGGCGTGACGTCCCGCGGGAGAGTCCTGTTCGTCGCGCCGTCGGTCACATAGGCGCCGAACCGGCCCTCCTTGACGACGATCGGACGCTCGGACGTCGGGTCCACGCCGAGCTCGCGCAGCGGCGGCGTCGTCGCGGTGCCGCGACCCCGCTTGGGCTGCGCATAGATCGCGAGAGCCTCGTCGAGGGTGACCTCGAACATCGCTTCCTCGGACGCGAGCGTGCGCGAGTCCGTGCCCTTCTTCAGGTACGGCCCGTACCGGCCGTTCTGCGCCGTGATCGGCTCGCCGGACTCCGGGTCGGCGCCGACCACGCGCGGCAACGACAGGAGTCGCAGCGCGTCGTCGAGCGTGATCGTCTGGAGCTGCATCGACTTGAGGAGAGACGCTGTGCGCGGCTTCGGCGCCGCTGCGAGCGCCTTCTTCTTCGCCGCGGCGGACAGCCCCGGGTCGATCTCGGGCTCCGGCAGGAGCTCGGTCACATAGGGGCCGAAGCGTCCCGACCGCGCCACGACCGACGTCCCCGTCGCCGGGTCGACGCCGAGCACGAGGTCACCGTCAACCTGGGTCTCGAACAGCTCGAGCGCCTTCGCGACGGTGAGCTCGTCCGGCGCGAGCTCCTCCGGGACCGACGCGCGTCGAGGCTCACCGCCCTCGACCTCGGGCGGCCCCTCCAGGTACGGCCCGTAGCGACCGACGCGCAGCGTGATGCCGTCGCCGATCGGGATGGAGTTGACCTCCCGCGCATCGATCTCGCCGAGGTCGTCGACCAGATGGCGCAGACCCTCACCCTCGGTGCGGCCGGTGCCGTCGCCGAAGTAGAACCGGGAGAGCCACGCGACGCGCTCCTTGTCGCCCGCGGCGATCGCGTCGAGGTCGTTCTCCATCTCGGCGGTGAAGTCGTAGTCCACGAGCCAGTCGAAGTGCTCCTCGAGCAACCGGGTCACGGCGAACGCCAACCAGCTCGGCACCAGGGCCTGACCTCGCGACGTCACGTAGCCGCGGTCCTGGATCACCGAGATCGTCGCGGCGTACGTGGACGGACGGCCGATGCCACGTTCCTCGAGAGCCTTGATCAGGCTCGCTTCGGTGAACCGGGGCGGGGGTGACGTGCGGTGCCCGTCGGACTCGAGCCCGCGGGGGTCGACAGCGTCCCCTTCGGCGAGCTGGGGCAGCCGAGACTGCGCGTCGTCCTTGTCCTTGGCGCCGGCCGCGCCGTCGGTGCCGTCGGTGCCACCGGTCCCGTCGCTGTACCGGTCGACGTCCCGACCCTCCTCGTACGCCGCCATGAATCCCCGGAAGGTGATGACGGTTCCGGAGGCGGAGAACACCACATCCTGCGCGGAACCCCCTGCACCCAGACCCGGTGCGAGCGCACCGAGCCGGACCGACGCGGTGGACCCGCGCGAGTCGGCCATCTGCGAGGCGACGGTCCGCTTCCAGATCAGCTCGTAGAGCCGGAACTGGTCCCCGGAGATCTCCCGCGACACCTCGGCGGGCGTGCGGAACGCGTCACCCGCCGGTCGGATCGCCTCGTGGGCCTCCTGCGCGCCCTTGTTCTTCGCGGCGTACACGCGCGGCGCATCCGGGACGTACTCCGGCCCGTACAGCTCGGCCGCCTGCCGCCGGGCGGCGTCGATCGCCTGGGTGCTCAGCACCGGCGAGTCGGTCCGCATGTACGTGATGTAGCCGTTCTCGTACAACGTCTGGGCGGTCCGCATCGTCTGCCGGGACCCGAAGCGCAGCTTGCGCGACGCCTCCTGCTGGAGGGTCGACGTGGTGAACGGGGCCGCCGGGCGGCGCGTGTACGGCTTGGTCTCGAGACTGCGCACGGCGACGTCGGCCCCGTCGAGCGCGGCGACCAGCGCACCCGCCGACGCCTCGTCGAGCTGGACGGCGTCACCCGACCTGAGCTGACCGCGGTCGTCGAAGTCGCGACCGCTCGCGACGCGGCGACCGTCGAGGCTCGTCAGCCGGGCACGGAACGACTCGCCGGCGTCGGGGCCGACCGTCGCGGCGAACTCCCCCACGACGTCCCAGTAGTCGGCGGCGCAGAACGCCATCCGCTCCCTCTCGCGCTCCACGACCAGGCGCGTCGCGACCGACTGGACGCGCCCCGCGGACAGTCCCTGGCGGACCTTGCGCCACAGCACCGGAGAGACCTCGTAGCCGTAGAGACGGTCGAGGATGCGCCGCGTCTCCTGGGCGTCGACGAGCCGGGTGTCGAGGTCGCGCGTGTTCTCCAGCGCGCGGTGGATCGCCTCGCGGGTGATCTCGTGGAACACCATCCGCTTGACGGGGACCTTCGGCTTGAGCTCCTGCAGCAGGTGCCAGGCGATCGCCTCGCCCTCGCGGTCCTCATCGGTCGCGAGGTAGAGCTCGTCGGAGTCCTTGAGGAGGCGCTTGAGCTCGGCGACCTTCTTCTTCTTGTCCGCGTCGACGACGTAGTAGGGGTCGAACCCGTTGTCGACGTCGACCGCGAACTTGCCGTAGGGACCCTTCTTCATGTCCGCCGGCAGCTCCGACGGCTGCGGGAGGTCGCGGATGTGCCCGACGCTCGCCTCCACCTCGTAGCCCGCACCGAGGTAGCCCGCGATGGTGCGCGCCTTCGCGGGGGACTCCACGATGACGAGCCTGCGAGGAGCGGACATGGGGACCTGCTTCCGTGAACCGTGTGCTGAGCTGCTGGGCGCTGTCGGGTGCTGCGGGGTGCGGCCGGCTCGACCGTCACGACCACCGGGCCGTCGTGACCGCCTACCGTAGAGCGCCGTCGAGGGGGGAGCCTACGACCTTCCGTCAAGCGGGAAGAACCCTGGACGCCCGCTGTGGGGAGCCGGGCGCCGTCGGGCGCCCTGCGGTCCGCCGCACGACGAGCAGCAGAGCGAACGCGGCGAAGGTCGCCGCCACCACCCCGAGAGCACCCCCCGCGTAGGCGGTGACGAGCGCCGTGCCGGACTCGATGCGCCCGGTCGTCATCCAGGTCCGGCGCAGCGCGACGACGGCCGGCAGCCCGGCGAGCACCGCGATCGAGGCGAGCAGAGACAGCGGCAGCGTGTCCTGACGACCGCCGGGCCGCACCTGGCGCACGGCCCCCGTCGCCGTGCCCTCGAGCGGCGCGTCGAGCCCCGTCGCGACGAGCGCCGACGCGAGCCCGCTCCACGCGAGCACCACGAAGAGCGCGGCCAGGACGTCGCTCGGCCGGTGCCACTGCCCGATCAGCGTCGACACCCCGGTCGCCGCGGTGTACGACGCGCCGGCGATCGCGACCCACGGACGCGCGCGGGGCGGGACCACGAACAGCAGAGCCGCCGAGACCGAGGCCGCTGCGGTCGTGTGCCCGCTCGGCAACGTGTTGCTGTACGACGGGGCCCCTCCCAGGTCGGGCCTCACGAACACGTCCGCCTTCAGCAGCTGCGTCGTCAGGTTGGCCCCGCCGAGGAGCAGCGTCACCTGGATCGCGAGCATCCACCGGCGGCGGACGGCCGCGATCAGCACCACGGTGACCAGCACCAACGCGATGAACGCCACCGAGATGACGTCGAGAAGCTGCCGCGCGACGGGCCACAGGTGGCTCCGCCCGTACAAGGCCCCGGTGAGGGCGGCCTGGTCCACCCGCTGCCCGGCGGCGGAGTTGACGAACACCTCCCAGCAGCCCCAGACCGCGACCGCCGAGACGAGCGCCGTGAGGAGACCCAGGCGGACGCCGTCGCGCGAGGCACGACGGCGCGCGGGTCCGCGAACGGCCCTGCGCGCCGCGCTCTCGGTGAAGGTCACCGCACCACGGTAGGCGACCACCCCGGTGCACGGGGAGTCGGGACCGCCCCGGGACCGGTCGGGCCGAGGCGCGGGTCGGACGGCGCTCCCCGGTCGACGAGCACGGCGTGGTGACCTGCGGAGGTCAGCCGTGCGCGCGTGTCGCTGTCGATGTTGACGCACAGCAGGCAGCCGCCCCGACGTTCGAGGTCGTCGGCCGCGTCCTCGATCACCTGCGCGGCGCGCGCGCTGCGAAGCCGGGTGGCCTCGAGGTCGAGCACGACGAGCGACGCGCAGCCGCACAGCCCCTCGAGCATCTGGTGCAGCCGGGGCACGTCGTCCCGGCCGAAGCTCCCTGCCGGTCGGATCGTCGCCGTGACCCACGACTCGACGTCGACGTCGTGGGGACGTGGCGCTGCGATCATCGTTGACATGGCGGATGTCCTTCCGAGACAGGATGGGACCCGACCCCGAGGCGGCCTCGGCGACGTGCAGCAGATCTCGCTGCACCACCGACGCTTCCGCGCCCGGCTGTGACATCCCTGAGGGCAGCTCGTCAGGACGCTGGGAAGTCGGCCGCGGCGTAGGCTGACGATCTCAGGCTTCTCACAGGCAGACGTCAGGCATGCCACAGCCTCCGCCGGAACACTGGGGTGATGACCATGACAACCGCCTCCACCAGCACCGCAGCTGACCGTGGCAAGCTCACCCGCGCCGACGGCAGCCCGATCCGCGCGCTCGTCGTCGACGACGAGCCCAACCTCGCCGAGCTGCTCGCGACCGCCCTGCGGTACGAGGGGTGGCAGGTCGAGATCGCCCTGACGGGCAACAGCGCCACCCGGACCGCCAAGGCGCTGCAGCCGGACGTCGTCGTGCTCGACATGATGCTCCCGGACATCGACGGCCTGCAGGTGCTCCGTCGCATCCGCGCGAACACCCCGCACGTCCCCGTGCTGTTCCTCACCGCGCGCGACGCCGTCGAGGACCGCGTCGCCGGGTTGACCGCCGGCGGCGACGACTACGTGACCAAGCCGTTCAGCCTCGAGGAGGTCGTCGCCCGCCTCCGCGCGCTGCTGCGCCGCACCGGTGCCGTCACCGCCCAGGACGAGGCGCTCCTGGTGGTCGGCGACCTCATCCTCAACGAGGACTCCCACGAGGTCGAGCGCGACGGCGACGAGATCACGCTCACCGCGACCGAGTTCGAGCTCCTGCGGTACCTCATGCGCAACCCGCGCCGGGCGTTGTCGAAGGCGCAGATCCTCGACCGCGTCTGGAACTACGACTTCGGCGGCCAGGCGAACATCGTCGAGCTGTACGTCTCCTACCTGCGGCGCAAGATCGACGCCGGGCGCGAGCCGATGATCCACACGTTGCGTGGGGTCGGCTACGTGCTGAAGCCCGCCTCGGCGGCCGGGCGCGCATCGGGCAGAGGCCCCAGCGCGGCGTGAGAACACGGCCGGCCGATCGTCGGCCCTGGACGCTCCGGCGTCAGCTCGTCAGCGTGGTGGCTCTTCTCGTGGTCGCTGTGTCCGCGGTGCTCGCGGTGACGTCCGCGCTTGCGCTCCGGTCGGAGCTGGTCAGCAAGCTGGACTCCCAGCTGATCGAGCAGAGCCGCAGGTCGGCGAACTTCCACGGCGGGGAGGTCACCCCGGGACAGGCCACCGCACCGCTGCCGTCCGCGCTGCTGAACCCCTCGCCCGCACCGAGCAGCACCACGTCGACGGTCCCGCTGGTTCCCCAGTCGACCCGCGGCCCCCTCGACGCGCCCGGCCTCGCAGCCGGCACCATCTCCGCGGTGATCAGGGACGGGCAGGTCGTCTTCGCCGGGTACATCGACGAGAACGGCAGCCGCGTCGAGCTGACCCCCGAGCAGCAGGCCGTCCTGATGTCGATCCCGGCCGACGGCACGCTGCGGACGGTGTCCCTCGGATCGCTCGGGTCCTACCGCATCCTGGGGACCGAGACGACGCGCGGCGACACCCTGGTCTCCGCGGCCTCGCTCGCGTCGACCTCGTCGACGGTGCAGAGCTACGTGCTGACCGAGCTCGTCGTGGCGGCCATCGGAGTCCTGCTCGCGGTCTTCACCGGCATGGTGCTCGTCCGTCGCTCGCTTCGCCCGCTCGAGCGGGTCGCGGCGACCGCGACTCGCGTGTCCGAGCTCCCGCTGTCCCGCGGCGAGGTGACGATCGGCGACCGGGTCGCCGTCGCAGACACCGACCCACGGACCGAGGTCGGCCGAGTCGGCTCGGCGCTCAACCTCATGCTGGGGCACGTCGAGAGCGCGCTCAGCGCGCGGCACGAGAGCGAGACCCAGCTGCGGCAGTTCCTCGCCGACGCCAGCCACGAGCTGCGCACCCCGCTGGCCTCGATCCGCGGGTACACCGAGCTCGTCCGGCGGCTGCCCGACGCCCTCCCCGAGGGCGCCGTGCACGCCCTGGAACGGGTGCAGTCGGAGTCCCTGCGGATGAGCGCCCTGGTCGAGGACATGCTGCTCCTCGCCCGGCTCGACGCCGGGCGAGAGCTGGAGCACGGCGACGTCGACATGGTCGCCCTCGCGCTCGACGCCGTGGCCGACGCGCACGCCGCCGGACCGGACCATGCGTGGCGGCTCGAGCTCCCCGGGACCGGCGACGAGACCGTCGAGGGCACGCTCTCGGGGGTGATCGTGGGAGAGGACGTCCCGGACGACGTCGACCTCGGCAGCGACACCGGTGACGACATCCCTCCCGCGCTCGTCCACGGGGACGACAACCGCCTCCGGCAGGTGCTCGTCAATTTGCTGTCGAACGCGCGGGTCCACACCCCGGCCGGGACCACCGTCACCGTCGCGGTGCGTCGCGAGGTCGACGAGGTCGTGATCGAGGTCATGGACGACGGGCCCGGGATCCCCGCGGAACTGCTTCCGAACCTCTTCCAACGGTTCACCCGCGGCGACTCCTCCCGCAATCGCGTCGGCGGGTCGACGGGCCTCGGGCTCGCGATCGCGCACGCCGTCGTGCAGGCCCACCACGGCACGATCACCGCCGCGAGCACGACCGGCCACACGCTGTTCACGGTGCGGCTCCCGGCCGCGTAGGCGGCGTCGCGCCATGTGACGGGCGCAGCGGTACGCCCGCGCCGGCGGGCTCGACGGCACCCGCCGTCGCACAGACGGACCACAGCACCGCCTCGGCCGGGGCATGGGACCACCCGGGAGCGTGGTGGACATGCAGACCACGACGACGCACGACCCCACGAGCGCGGATCGGGCCGCCCCCGCCAGGACCACGTCACCGGTCCTCGACCTGGTGATCCCGGTCTTCAACGAGGAACGCGGCCTCGAGCACGCGGTCCGCACGACGCGGGCGTTCCTCGACCGGTCGTTCCCCTACCCGGCCCGGCTGACCATCGCCGACAACGCCAGCACCGACGCGACCCTCGCGATCGCGTCGCGGCTGGCGGCCGAGCTGCCCGGCGTGCGCGTCGAGCACCTGGACGCCAAGGGCCGCGGTCGCGCGCTGCACACGGTGTGGCTCGGCTCGGACGCCCAGGTCCTCGCGTACATGGACGTCGACCTGTCCACCGACCTCGCGGCACTGCTGCCGCTCGTCGCGCCCCTGGTGTCGGGTCACTCCCACCTCGCGATCGGGTCCCGGCTGAGCCGCGCGTCGCGCGTCGTGCGCGGGCCCAGGCGCGAGCTCATCTCGCGCACGTACAACCTGATCCTGCGCGGCGCGCTCTCCGCCCGGTTCTCCGACGCCCAGTGCGGGTTCAAGGCGATCCGCGCCGACGCCGCGCGCGAGCTGCTCCCGCTTGTCGAGGACACCGGCTGGTTCTTCGACACCGAGCTGCTCGTCCTGGCCGAGCGCGCCGGCCTGCGGATCCACGAGGTCCCGGTGGACTGGGTCGACGACCCGGACTCGCGGGTCGACGTCGTCGCGACGGCGACGGCCGACCTGCGGGGCGTCGTCCGGCTCCTCCGCGAGCTCACCTCCGGCCGACTGCCGCTCAGCGAGATCCGCGACCACCTGCCGCTGATCGGCGACCGCCGTCGGCCTGAACCGGGGTCCGGCCTCCTGCACCAGCTCGTCCGGTTCGCGATCGTCGGGGGGATGTCCACGATCGCCTACGCGCTGCTGTTCCTCTGGCTGCGGGGTCCGATCGGGTCGCAAGGGGCGAACTTCATCGCGCTGCTGCTGACCGCGGTGGCCAACACCGCCGCCAACCGCCGCCTCACGTTCGGCATCCGCGGCCCGGCCGCCGCGCTCCGGCACCAGGGCCAGGGGCTCGTCGTGTTCGCGCTCGGCTGGGCGCTCAGCGCGGGCTCCCTGTGGCTCCTGCAGACCGCGGCGCCCACCGCCCCCCAGGCCGTCGAGCTCGCGGTGGTCGTCGCCGCCAACCTGGGCGCGACCGTCCTGCGTTTCGTCCTGATGCGCGGCTGGGTCTTCCGGACCCGCCGCCCGTCGACCCACGCCCCGTCCGGGGCCCCCACGGAAGGACCTGTCCGATGAGCACACACCTCGTCGACCACCTCGCGTCACCCGGCGCCGCAGGGGACGACCTCCCCGGGTTTCCAGGTGCCCCGACCGTCGGGGCGGCGCCCGCCGTCGCGACGCCCGGCCGCCCGACCCGCGCGCGGTGGGAACGACCGGCGCTCGTCGGCCTGCTGCTGCTCACCGCGGTGCTGTACCTGTGGAACCTCGCGGAGTCCGGGTGGGCGAACAGCTTCTACTCGGCCGCCGTGCAGGCCGGGTCGACGAGCTGGAAGGCGTTCCTGTACGGGGCGTCGGACGCTGCCGGGTCGATCACCGTCGACAAGCCGCCGGCCAGCCTGTGGATCATGGCGCTGAGCGTGCGGGCCTTCGGCCTCTCGTCGTGGTCGATCCTCGTCCCGCAGGCGCTGATGGGCGTCGCGGCCGTCGGCGTCGTGCACGCGAGCGTCCGGCGCCACGCGACGGCCGGTGCGGCGCTGCTCGCCGGAGCCGTGCTCGCGCTGACTCCGGTCGCGGCTCTGATGTTCCGCTTCAACAACCCCGACGCGCTCCTCGTGCTGCTCCTCGTGGTGGCCGCCTGGGCCACGATGCGCGCCGTGGAGGACGGACGGACGCGCTGGATGGTGCTCGCCGGCGCGCTCGTCGGGCTCGGCTTCCTCACCAAGCAGCTCCAGGCGTTCCTCGTGCTCCCCGGGTTCGCGCTGGCCTACCTCGTCGCCGCGCCGGTCTCCCTCGGGCGGCGCATCCGCGACGGATTCCTCGCGGTCGGGGCGCTGGTGCTCGCAGCCGGGTGGTGGGTCGCGCTGGTCGAGCTCGTCCCGGCCTCGATGCGTCCGTACGTCGGAGGCTCGCAGACCGACTCGTTCCTCGAGCTGACGTTCGGCTACAACGGGTTCGGTCGTCTCACCGGAAGCGAGACCGGGTCCGTCGGCGGTGGTGCCACGGCCGGCGGGCAGTGGGGGAGCACCGGGCTGACCAGGCTCTTCGACGGCGAGTTCGGTGGGCAGATCGCGTGGCTGATCCCGGCGGCACTCGTGCTCCTCGGTGCCGGTCTCTGGCTGCGTCGCCGGTTCCCGCGCACCGACGGTCCGCGCGCGGCCCTGCTCGTGTGGGGGAGCTGGCTCGTCGTCACCCTCCTGACCTTCAGCTTCATGGCCGGCATCTTCCACGCCTACTACACCGTCGCTCTCGCACCGGCCATCGCGGCCCTGGTCGGCATCGGTGGCGCCCAGCTCTGGGCGCACCGCGCCACGTCCTGGGCGCCCTCGCTCGCCGCGGGGTTGACGCTGCTCACGTCCATCTGGGCATTCGTCCTGCTCTCACGGTCGGCCGACTGGCTGCCGTGGCTGCGGTACGTGGTGCTCGTCCTCGGGTTCGCCGGTGCGGCGACCCTCGTGATCGGGCGCTGGTACGGGCCGACCGTGCTCCGGACGGGCCTTGCGCTGTCCCTCGTCGCCGGTCTCGCGGGACCGACCGCCTACACGCTGCAGACGGTCGGCAGCGCGCACACCGGGTCGATCGTCACCGCGGGTCCGACGGTCACCGGCAGCACCGGCGGCTTCGGCGGCGGGCCGCGTGGTGGCTTCGCCGGCGGCGGCCAGGCACCGGGCGGCGCCACGGGTGCGATCCCCGGCGGCGGCCAGGCGCCGGGCGGTGGCCGGGCGACGGGGGGCATGGGGGGTCTGCTCGACGGGTCGACGCCGAGCAGCGCGTTGACCTCGACGCTGCTGGCGAACGCCGACTCGTACACCTGGGTCGCCGCCACCGTCGGCGCGAACAACGCCGCCGGCTACCAGCTCGCGACCCAGAGGTCGGTCATGCCGATCGGCGGGTTCAACGGATCCGACCCCTCGCCCACCCTGGCGGAGTTCCAGGCCGACGTGGCGGCTGGGAAGATCCACTACTTCATCGCCAGCGGGAGCTTCGGCCAGTCCCAGGGCGGATCGTCGACGTCGAGCGCGATCAGCGCCTGGGTCGAGGCGAGCTTCACCGCGCAGACCGTGGACGGCACGACGCTCTACGACCTGACGGCCACCCCGACGACGAGCACGACCTCGTCCACCGGCACCGCGGCCTGAGGCGCGACGACCGGGGCGGTGCCGGGCGCCGTTCGCCCGGCACCGCCCCGGTCGTGCGTGCGGCGCCACCGTCGTGAGGGAGGGGGCCCGGCGCGTGCTGTCGAGATCCGTCCTGCCACGACCCGTCGCGTCAGGACCTGCCCGTCAGGACCTGCCCGTCAGCAGTTGTCCGGTCAGGAGCTCGGTGCGGGGTTCGGAACCGCCGGGCTCGGTGCGACGCGACGCGGGACCACGCCCTGCCCACCGAACGGACGGACCTGGCCGCCGCGGCCCTGGGCGTACCCCGGTCCCGGCATCCCCCCGCGCTGGTCGAGTCGCGAGACGAGACCGCCACGGCCGTCCCACTGCGCCGTCCGGTGACCGACGGCGAAGCCGGTCCCGAAGCCGGTCCCGACGAGAAGGACGCCGCCGATCGCCCCCGCGACGATCGCGAGAGTGCGGCGACTCGGGTGCGAGGGTGCTGCGGTCGTCGTGGGGCCCGGACCGTGCTGCGGTGCGGGGCCGTATCCGGGCGCAGCAGCTGGTTCAGGTGCGAAGCCGCGCTCGGGCGCAGAGCCGTACGCCGTTGCAGCGCCGTGCACGGCGGGTGCGATCGGCGGCGCGCTCTGGGGTGCCGGGGGCTCATCGAACCGCGGGACCGGTGCGGTCTCGTCGTTGTCGGACATGGCGAATCCTTCCGATGGTGCGTGGCGCGACACCGGGAGGACGTACGCCCGGGCGCCACCTACCCAGGAAAGCACCCCTGGCTTGAGGCGTCCTGTGCACGAGGAAGGAGGTCGTGGGGCGCTGCGGTCAGCTCGTCTGAGCGGGGGTCGCCCCACCGCGCGCCCCACCGAAGGCACCGAACGCACCGGTGCCCTGGGTGATCGCCTGGGCGGCGACGTTCCCGTTCGCATCCTTCTGGCCGATCACCGTGATGCGATCGCCGACCTTGAGCCCGGAGAGATCCGTGGTGA
>JAKBFW010000086.1 GCA_021833345.1 Pseudomonadota bacterium
TCGGGGCGGCCACACGTCACCTCGTTCATCCTCCTGGACGGACGGGCTTGCGCGACGCCGCTCAGTGTAGTAGAAATGTCAACTATCCGGTCATTGAGGCTTCAATTATGAACCGCGAAGCGCAGCCGGCCGGACCCACGTCACCCAGACCACGCACAGCATCCGCACCACGCGATCCGAGGAGAGCACCATGACCTTCCTGACCGACACCGAGCTCCCCGCCGGCCTCACCGCCGGCACCTGGAACATCGACCCGTCCCACACCGAGGCGGGCTTCACCGTGCGCCACGCCGGCATCTCGAAGGTGCGAGGCGCCGTCACCGTCACGTCGGGCGTGATCACCGTCGGCGCGACCCTGCCCGAGTCCACCGTGTCGGTGACCCTCGACCCGGCCACGATCAGCACCGGCGACGCGGGCCGCGACGGTCACCTCAAGAGCGCCGACTTCTTCGACGTCGAGACCTACCCGAGCTGGACGTTCACCTCGACCGCCGTGCGCGTCGAAGGCAGCGTGCTCGTGGTCGTCGGCGACCTCACGATCCACGGCGCGACGAAGTCCGTCGAGCTCACGACCGAGTTCAACGGCACCGCGACCGACCCGTTCGGCAACTACCGTGCCGGCTTCTCCGCCGAGACCGAGATCTCCCGCAAGGAGTTCGGCCTCACCTGGAACGCCGCGCTCGAGGCCGGTGGCGTCCTGGTCGCCGACAAGGTCAAGATCGTGATCGACGGCTCCGCCATCAAGGCCGCCTGAGACCTCACGCCTGTCTGAGCGGGCACCGCGGCGCCACGCGCTGCACCGGAGGGCCCGGACCGACCGGTCCGGGCCCTCCGTGCGTCGCGGCCGGAGGGATCGGGCGCATCACGCCCCGGGCGACTGGCGTCGATGCCCGTGGAACGCGAGGATCTGCAGCTCCGCCCCGACATCGACCGTCCGCAGGTCGACGCCGCGCGGGACCGCGAGCTCACCGGACGAGAACGACAGCACTCCCCCGACCCCGGCTGCCACGACACGGTCGCACACCCGCTGAGCGGCCGACGCGGGCACCGCGAGGACCGCGATCGTCGCACCGAGCTCGTCCACCAGCCGCTCGAGCTCGTCGAGGTGCCGGACCACCAGTCCGGACACCCGGTTCCCCACCACCTCCGGATCGACGTCGACGAGACCGACGACGCTGAACCCCCGCTCGCCGAAGCCGGCGTAGTTCGCGAGCGCGTGCCCCAGGTTGCCGATGCCGACGATCACGACGCGTTGCCGACTCGTCACCCCGAGAGCCGCCGCGATCCGTCCGCGCAGATGCGTGACGTCATAGCCGACCCCGCGCCGACCGTGCGACCCGAGGAACGACAGGTCCTTGCGGAGCTGCGCCGAGCCGACCCCGGCCGCGGCCGACACCGTCATCGACGACGCCGTCACGATTCCACGCGTCTCGAGCTCGTCCAGGGCGCGCAGGTAGCGCGGGAGGCGGTCGACCGTGGCGCGTGGCAGCGGGCGCGCGACGGCATCGCGGGCGCGCCCGACCGGTGCACTCACCTCGACCCCCTTGTCACGACGTCACCGAGGCTAAGCGGTCGGCCGACCCGCCGCGAGGGCCCGTCGCACCCGGTCCGCGTCGAGCCGCCAGTACCCACGGCGGACACCGTCGACGACCACCACCGGGACGAGGTCCGCGTACTCCTCGGCGAGCGCGCGACCGGCCGCACCGGACTCCCGGATCTCGTCGATGTCGAGCGCGACCCAGTCCGCGTCGCTCTCCTGGCACGCCGACCGGACGACGTCGACGGCGATCTCGCACAGGTGGCAGCCACGGCGCACGTACAGGACGACGCGGCTGTCCGCCACCGGGCTCCGGGTGTCACTGGTCGGCACACGGCAAGACTACGCAGCCTCGATACAGTGGACGGTGTGCCCGCCGATCAGGTCGACCCGCAGCCCGGGGCCGGTGCGCCCGGCCCCGGAACCGGTACCGGTGATCCGGGTCCGGTCGGGGCGTTCTTCGACGTCGACAACACGATCATCCGCGGCGCGAGCGCGTTCCACCTCGCGGTCGGTCTCTACCGACGAGGGTTCTTCACCCCGCTCGACATCATCGAGTTCTCGGTCCACCAGGCGCGGTACCTGATCTTCGGGGAGAACAAGCAGCAGATCGACCAGGTCCGGTCCCGCGGCCTGTCGATCATGGCGGGCCGGTCGGTGGCGGAGGTCGCCGCGATCGGCGAGGAGGTGTACGACGAGGTCCTCTGCCTGCGCATCTTCCCCGGCACGCAGAAGCTGCTCGACGACCACCTCGCCGCGGGGCACCAGGTCTGGCTCGTGACCGCGAGCCCGGTCGAGATCGGTGAGCTGATCGCGCGACGGCTCGGCGCGACCGGGGCGCTCGGCACCGTCGCCGAGCACGAGGACGGCTTCTACACCGGGCGGCTGGTCGGCGACCTCCTGCACGGCGAGGCCAAGGCCCGCGCCGTGCGCACGCTCGCCGAGGACACGGGACTCGACCTCGCCGCCTCGTACGCGTACGGGGACTCGGTGAACGACGTGCCGATCCTCTCCGCGGTCGGACACCCGTGCGCGATCAACCCCGAGCCCCGCCTCCGGCGCTACGCCCGGACGGTCGGTTGGCCCGTGCGGGAGTTCCGCGGCCGACGACGCACGGCACGGCGCAGCGCGAACGCGGCGAGCCTCGCCGGCCTCGCCTGGGTCGCCGGTCTGATCCTGCGGTCGCTGCGGCGATCGGTGCGACGGTGACGGCTGTCCACGTCCGGTCCGGCACCGTCGACGACGCGGACGACCTCGCGGGGCTTGCGGCCCTCACCTTCCCGCTCGCGTGCCCGCCGCACACGACCGAGGCGGCGACGTCCGCGTTCATCCGCGACGTGCTCTCACCCGTGAGGTTCCGCGAGTACCTGACCGACCCGGCCCGCTCGCTCCTGCTCGCGCAGGTCGTCGACGGGCCCGATCGCGCACCGGCGGCGCTCGCGGGCTACGCGATGCTCGTCGAGGGCGAGCCCGTCGATCCGGACGTCCGGGCGGTGGTCACCGCTCGTCCGACGATCGAGCTCAGCAAGTTCTACGTGCACCCGGCCCACCACGGCCAGGGCGTCGCGAACGCCTTGATGCAGGTCGCGCTCGACGTGGCCCGGAGCGGTGGGCACGTCAGCATCTGGCTCGGGGTGAACAACGAGAACGCCCGCGCGCAGCGCTTCTACCTGCGGAACGGCTTTGCCGTGGTCGGGACCAAGCACTTTCGGGTCGGAGATCGCCTTGAGGACGACTTCGTCCTCGCGCAGGTCCTTCGTGCCGCCTGAGACCACCGGCCGACCGACGCCTCGCACCACCCCGGGCGCCCCATCGGATCCCGGACACGACGACGCAGGCCCGGCCGGAGCCGGGCCTGCGTGATCGATCCCTGCCCGCCGGAGCGGTCAGGTCACTTCTTGTTGCGGCGCTGGTGGCGCGTCTTGCGCAGCAGCTTGCGGTGCTTCTTCTTGGCCATCCGCTTGCGGCGCTTCTTGATGACGGAGCCCATAGGTCCTCACAATGCTGGGTCTGGTGCGGGTCGGGACGTTGAGCGGCAGGTAGCAACGCCCACGCCCAGGAAAGTCCTGGTGCATCTTACCTGCTGCGCCGCCTGTGCGGCCACGCGCAGGCGCCACGTGATCAGCACGCGCAGGCGCCACGTGATCAGGAGGTCAATCGGTCGCCCTCCACGTGCGAGCTGGCGAGATAGACGTCGAGAGCATCCTGAGGCACCCGGAACGAGCGCCCGACTCGAACCGCCGGCAGCTCGCCCGCGTGGACGAGCCGGTACACGGTCATCTTGGAGACCCGCATGACGTCGGCGACCTCCGCGACCGTCAGGTACCGCACCCGCGACTTCTCGCTCGTCATGCTCGCGCGCTCCCGTGGTCCGATCGCCAGCTGTCGGTCGCCACGAAGCGAGGGCAGCGCGCCGACCCGACGGGCCGTGCTGCGCTCACCCTAGGGCCTCCTGGGGCTGGAGTGAAAGGGGTGAACTCGTGTGACGGTCAGTCGTGGTCCACGTGCAGGCCGAGCAGCGGGAAGACCGCCTGCCGCGTGGCCCGCACGGCCCGATCCAGCACGTCCGCCGGGTCGTAGCCCGAGGCCCACGGACGGAAGCTCGCCGGGGCACCGTCGGACATGGACGGGGGCGCGGACCGGCCCCACCTCTCCTTGACGTGTTCGAGCCAGGCGGCCGGCACCGGGGTCCGCGGGTCGATCGGCTCGTGCGTCGCGATCGCGATCACGTGGGCCCACGCACGCGGCACCACGTCGACCACCGCATACCCCCCACCGCCGAGCGCGACCCATCGCCCGCCGGCGACCTCGTGCGCGAGATCGTGGACCCACGACGCGGCGAGCCGCTGCGCGTCGACCGAGATGTCGAGGTTCGACAGCGGATCGTTGCCGTGCGCGTCGCACCCGTGCTGCGACACGACGATCTCGGGTCGGAACTCACGCACGACGGCGGGGACGACCGCGTCCACCGCCCGCAGCCAGCCGGCGTCGGTGGTGCGCGCGGGCAGCGGCAGGTTCACCACGGTCCCCGCCGCGGCACCGAGGCCGACGTCTCCGGCCGGACCGGTGCCGGGGAACAGGGTGACCCCGCTCTCGTGCACCGAGACCGTCAGGACGCGGGGGTCGTCGTAGAAGACGGACTGCACACCGTCGCCGTGGTGGGCGTCCAGGTCGACGTAGGCGACCCGCTCCGCACCGTCCGCGAGCAGGGCGCGGATCGCCACCGCAGCGTCGTTGTACACGCAGAAGCCCGACGCGGCGCCGGGCATCGCATGGTGCATCCCGCCCGTGATGTTCACGGCGTGCTCGACCTGCCCGGACCACACCGCGCGGGCAGCGTCCACGGTGCCTGCCACGATGCGCGCTGCGGCCTCGTGCATCCCGGCGAAGACGGGGTCGTCCTCGGTGCCGAGTCCGCGAGCGGGATCGCTCACGCCGTGGTCGGAGGCCGCGCGAACGGCCCGGATGTACTCCGGCGTGTGCACGGTGGCAAGAGTCGCGTCATCGGCGGGCTCGGCCCCGACGAGCTCGACGCCGGGGCGGTCCAGCAGCCCGAGCTCCTCGACCAGCCGCATCGTCAGCGCGAGCCGCTCGGGCGCCATCGGATGGATCACACCGAAGTCGTAGCCGAGCAGCGCCGGGGACCAGACGACTCTCACGTGACCGGCCATCCTGCCACGGTAGTGCTGCGGGGCGACGCCCGTGCGCATCGTGCGCAACGAGGCCGACAAGAACGGGCGCGGCTCGGCTCCCCGAGGGAGAGCCGAGCCGCGCCCGGTCGAGCGGCAGTCGCCGATGTCAGCGCGAAGCGCCCGCCCGCCGCTTGTTGTAGACGTCGAACGCGACGGCCAGCAGCAGCACCAGGCCCTTGATCGACTGCTGGTAGTCGATCCCGATGCCCATGATCGACATCCCGTTGTTCATGACACCGATGATCAGACCACCGGTCATCGTCCCGACGATCGTGCCGACACCACCGGTGACAGCCGCACCACCGATGAAGCACGCGGCGATCGCGTCGAGCTCGAACCCGGTGCCGGCGGTGGGGTTGGCGAGGTTCAGCCGTGCCGTGAACACCACGCCCGCGAGGGCGGACAGGGCGCCCATGTTGATGAAGATCCAGAAGTTGACCCACTTGACCTTGATGCCCGACAGGGTCGCCGCATTGAGGTTGCCGCCGATCGAGTACACGTGACGCCCGAAGACGCTGCGCTTCGCGATCGCGGAGTAGACCAGGATCAGCACCCCGAGGATCAGCAGGACGACCGGAAGCCCCTTGTAGCTGGCGAGCTCATAGATGAAGGCCATCACGACCGCCGCCACGAGCGCGAGACGGAGGATGAAGAACGGCATCGTCTCGACGGTCTGCTGGTAGCGCAGCCGCGCCAGACGGCTGCGGAACTGGGTGACGACGAATGCCACGACGGCGATGCCGCCCACCGCCAGGGTGAACACGTCGATGCCTTGCCCACCGAGCAGACCGTTGGCGTAGCCGGAGGCGATGTTGCGGAACGCATCCGGGAACGGGGAGATCTGGGCGTTGCCCAGCGTCACCATCGCGGCGCCACGGAAGATGAGCATCCCGGCCAGCGTGACGATGAAGGCCGGGATCCCGACGAATGCCACCCAGTAGCCCTGCCAGATGCCGACGATGACGCCCACCAGGAGGGCTCCGATCACACCTGCCCACCACGGCAGGTTGTGGCGGACCGTGATCACACCGGCGATCGCCCCGGTGAACGCCACGACCGAGCCGACCGAGAGGTCGATGTGACCGGCGATGATGACGATCACCATGCCGATCGCCAGGATGAGGATGTACGAGTTCTGCACGACGATGTTGGAGACGTTCTGCGGCGTCAGCAGGATGCCGTCGGTCGTGAAGTAGAACAGCACCACGATCGCCACGAAGGCGACGTAGATACCGCTCTGCCGGAGGTTCTTGGTGAAGACGTCCTTCACCGCTTCGAGGGCGCCCATCGGTCTCAGTCCTTTACCTTGGTCATGTACTGCATGAGGATCTCCTGGGTCGCCGACTCGATCGGGACGACGCCGGTGATCCGACCGGCGCTCATGGCATAGATCCGGTCACAGACGCCCAGCAGCTCGGGGAGCTCGGACGAGATGAACAGGACGGCCTTGCCGGCGTCGGCAAGTCTGTTGATGATCGTGTAGATCTCGAACTTGGCCCCGACGTCGATCCCGCGCGTCGGCTCGTCGAGGATCAGCACATCGGGGTCGGCATAGATCCACTTGCTCAGCACGACCTTCTGCTGGTTGCCACCCGAGAGCTTTCCGGCGAGCGCGAGCACCGACGGGGCCTTGATGTTCATGCTGGCCCGGTACTCCTCGGCGACCTTGGTCTCCTCGTTGTCGTTGACCCAGCCACGACGCGAGATCTTGCGCAGGGACGCGACCGAGATGTTGCGCTTGATGTCCTCGATGAGGTTCAGCCCGTACCGCTTGCGGTCCTCCGTGGCGTATGCGATGCCGTGGCTGATCGCGTCGGAGATCGTCCGCAGGTGGATCTCCTTGCCGTCCTTGAAGACGCGGCCGGAGATGCCCGAGCCGTAGGACCGCCCGAAGACGCTCATCGCGAGCTCGGTGCGGCCCGCCCCCATGAGCCCCGCCAGGCCGACGATCTCACCGCGGTGGACGGTCAGGTTCGCTCCGTCGACGACCGTGCGCTCGTGCTGGATCGGGTGGTGCACCGTCCAGTCCTCGATCCGCAGGACCTCCTCGCCGATGCTCGACGTGTGGTGGTCGGGGAACCGGTGCTCCAGGTCACGGCCGACCATCCCACGGATGATGCGATCCTCGGTCACCTCGTCGCGCTTCATGTCGAGGGTCTCGATCGTCAGGCCGTCCCGGATGACCGTGGTGGAGTCGGCGATCTCGGCGATCTCGTTGAGCTTGTGCGAGATCATGATCGAGGTGATGCCCTGCTCCTTGAGATGGCGCAAAAGATTGAGCAGGTGCTCCGAGTCGTCGTCGTTGAGCGCGGAGGTCGGCTCGTCGAGGATCAGCAGCTTGACGCGCTTCGACAGCGCCTTCGCGATCTCGACCAGCTGCTGCTTGCCGACGCCGATGTCGGCGATCCGGGTCGCGGGGTTCTCGTCGAGCCCCACCCGCGCCAGCAGCTTCGCTGCCTCGGCGTTGGTCTTGTTCCAGTCGATGAACCCGCGCACCGACTGCTCGTTCCCCATGAAGATGTTCTCCGCGATCGACAGCAACGGCGTGAGCGCCAGCTCCTGGTGGATGATCACGATGCCGACGTCCTCGCTCGCGCGGATGTCGGAGAACTGGACGACCTTGCCGTCGAAGTAGATCTCGCCCTCGTAGGTGCCGTGCGGGTAGACCCCGGAGAGCACCTTCATCAACGTGGACTTCCCGGCACCGTTCTCTCCGCAGATCGCGTGGATCTCACCGCGCTCGACGGACAGGTTGACGTCCTGCAGGGCCTTCACGCCGGGGAACGTCTTGGTGATGCTGCGCATCTCCAGGATGGTGTTGCTCATGTCCCAGCCGTCCTCTGTAGTTCGGAGCGGTGCCCTGTCGGCAGGTTCCCTGCCGACAGGGCACCACGGATCGAGTGGATCTACGAGAGGGTCAGGCCAGGTCAGCGGCGGTGTAGTAGCCGCCGTCGATCAGGATCTTCTTGTAGTTGTCCTTCGTGATGATCTGGGACTCGAGCAGGTAGGACGGGACGACCTTGACGCCGTTGTTGTACGTCGTGGTGTCGTTCGTCTGCGGCGTCTTGCCCTTGAGGATCGCATCGGCCATGGCAACCGTCACCTTGGCGAGCTCGCGGGTGTCCTTGTAGATCGTCGAGTACTGCTCGCCGGCGATGATCGACTTGACCGAGGCAGCCTCGGCGTCCTGGCCGGTCACGATCGGGTACGGCTGGCTGGCCGTGCCGTAGCCGACACCCTTGAGGGCGCCGAGGATGCCGATCGAGAGGCCGTCGTACGGCGAGAGCACGCCCGCGACCTTGGAGCCGTCAGCGTAGGTCGACGTGAGCAGGTTCTCCATGCGGGACTGGGCCGTGGCCGGGTCCCAGCGCAGGATCGCGACCTTCTGGAAGTCGGTCTGGCCGCTCTTGACGACGAGGACCTTCTTGTCGATGTACGGCTGCAGGATGCTCATCGCACCCTTGAAGAAGAACGGCGCGTTGTTGTCGTCGGGCGAACCGGCGAACAGCTCGATGTTGAGCGGGCCCGTCTTGCCGGTGTCCTTGCCGGACGCGTCGAGGATGCCGAGCCCGGTCAGCAGCGAGGTGGCCTGCTGGACGCCGACCTTGAAGTTGTCGAACGTCGCGTAGTAGTCCACGTTCGGGCTGTTCATGATGAGGCGGTCGTACGCGATGACGGCGATGCCGTTCGTGTGCGCCTCCTGGAGCTGGGTCGAGAGCGCCGTGCCATCGATCGAGGCGATGATCAGGAGCTTCTCGCCCTTGGTGATCATCGTCTCGATCTGGTTGACCTGGGTCGGGATGTCGTTGTCGGCGTACTGGAGGTCGACCTTGTAGCCGAGCGCCTCGAGCTGCGACTTGACGCCGTTGCCGTCGTTGATCCACCGCTCGGACGTCTTGGTCGGCATCGCGACACCGATGGTGATGTCGGCCGCCGGGACCGCTGCGGCCCCGGAGCCGGCCGCGCTGGGGGTCGTGCCCGCACCGCTCCCGCTGCACGCGGCGAGAGCCAGGGTGAGGGTCAGTGCTGCCGCGGCTGCGGCGACGTTCTTGATGCGCATGGTTTCTCCTCGTTGAGATGCAGACCCGGCTGCGTCGCCGGGGACGTGCGGTGATGCCTCGCTGCAACGAGCCCCGCGACGGGGTTCGTTCAATAAGTAAATGTTAGCGCTCACATCGGCTCTGTCACGCCATGCGAGGTCACATTTGCGTCACAGTCAGATACCGGCTGCGAGTCGGAAGTACGCCGAGTTCCACCGGATCTCGTCACGGAACCGGCGACGCGTGGTGTCCTCGTCGATCACGAGCAGCTCGGTGCGCGCAATCTCCGCGAAGTCCTCGAACACCTCGACACCGACCGCAGTCGTGAGCACGGTGTGGTGCGCGCCGCCCGCCGTCAGCCACGCCTCGGCGGAGGTCGCGAAGTCGGGCCGGGGCTTCCACACCGCACGGGCGACGGGCAGGCGCGGCAGCTTCTCGTCCGGCGCGACGACATCGACGACGTTGGCCGTGAGGCGGAACCGGTCGCGCATGTCGGAGAGCGCGACGACGACCCCCGGTCCGGCGTCGGTGTCGAAGACGAGGCGGACCGGGTCCTCCTTGCCACCGATGCCGAGCGGGTGCACCTCCAGCGTGGGCCGGGCGGTCGTCAGGGACGGGCAGACCTCGAGCATGTGCGCGCCGAGGATCTTCTCGTTGCCCGGCACCAGGTTGTACGTGTAGTCCTCCATGAGCGAGGCGCCACCGGGCAGGCCCGCACCCATGACCTTCGCGGCCCGGACGAGGACGGCGGTCTTCCAGTCGCCCTCGGCACCGAAGCCGAAGCCCTTCGCCATCAGGCGCTGGACCGCGAGGCCCGGGAGCTGGCGGAGCGCGCCGAGGTCCTCGAAGTTGGTCGTGAACGCCGTCGCGCCGAGATCCCCGAGGAGCCGGAGCAGGGCGAGCTCCTGACGCGCGCCGTAGCGCAGCGACTCGTGGCGCGCGCCGTCCTTGCGCAGCTCGGGGGCGACGTCGTAGAGGTCCTCGTACTCGGCGACGAGCGGGTCGACGTCCTCGTCCGACACGTCCGCGACGGCCGCGACGAGGTCGTTGACCCCCCACGTGTTCACCGACACGCCGAACCGGAGCTCGGCCTCGGTCTTGTCCCCCTCGGTCACCGCGACGTTGCGCATGTTGTCACCGAAGCGCGCGAGCGTGAGCTCGTGGGTCGCCGCCCAGCCCGCGGCCGCACGCACCCAGGTGCCGACGGAGGCCGTCACGGCGGGGTTCGAGACGTGCCCGACGACCGTCTTGCGCGCGACGCCGAGACGGGACTGGATGTAGCCGAACTCGCGGTCGCCGTGCGCCGCCTGGTTCAGGTTCATGAAGTCCATGTCGATGGTCGACCACGGCAGCTCGACGTTCGCCTGGGTGTGCAGGTGCAGCAGCGGCGTGCGGAGCGCGTCGAGGCCGGCGATCCACATCTTGGCCGGCGAGAACGTGTGCATCCACGCGATCACGCCGATCACCGCGTCGTCGGAGTTCGCGTCGAGCGCGGCGCGACGAATCGCCGCGGAGTCCGTGAGCACGGGCTTCCAGACGATGCGCACCGGGACGTCGCTCGAGGCGTCGAGCGCCCGCGCGATCTCCTGCGACTGCGCGGCGACCTGACGGAGGGTGTCCTCGCCGTAGAGGTCCTGGCTGCCGGTGAGGAACCAGACCTCGCGGTCGGCGTACGGCTTGGTCATGACGGGTTCTCCTGATCGGTGTGGGATTCCGGGCCTTGCCCGTAGACGTGCTGGTAGCGGTCGTACAACGAGTCGATGTGCGCCTGGTCGATCGCGAGCGGCTCGCCGAGCTGACGCGAGATGTGCACCGTGCGCGCGACCTCCTCGACCATCACGGCCGCCTTGACCGCCGCGGTGCCGTCGGCGCCGATCGTGAACGGCCCGTGGTTGCGCATAAGCACCGCCGGGCTGCGCGATCCGCGGAGGGTCTCGACGATGCCCTGACCGATCGAGTCGTCACCGATGAGCGCGAAGGGCCCGATCGGCACCGAACCGCCGAACTCGTCGGCCATCATCGTGAGCACGCACGGGATCGGCTCGGCCCGGGCCGCCCACGCCGTCGCGTACGTCGAGTGCGTGTGGACCACGCCGCCGACGTCGGGCATGTGCCGGTAGACGTAGGCGTGGGCTGCGGTGTCCGACGACGGCGACCGGTCGCCGTCCACCAGGTTCCCGTCGAGGTCGCACACGA
>JAKBFW010000087.1 GCA_021833345.1 Pseudomonadota bacterium
CGGTCGAAGCCGAGGTCGACGTACTTCTGGATCTCGGCGCGGTGCCGATCCGGGTCCGCGGAGATGACCATCCGCCCCTCGAAGTCCTCCGGCCGCACGAGTCTCGCCATCTGCTCGAAGTCGAACGGCGACCGGATGTCGGCCTTCGGGAACTTCATGCCGCCGTTGGGCCACTCCGTCATCGCGTTGGTGAGCGCCTGCTCGTCGGTCTCCGCCCAGGACAGGTGGAGCTGGAGGATCTTCGGCATCGTGGACGGGTCCTTGCCCGCGTCACGAGCGCCCTCGTCGAACTTGGCGAAGAGCCCGGAGATCTTCTCGAGCGGGGCTCCGACCGTGATCAGGCCGTCCGCGTGCCGCCCGGCACGCTTCGCGGTCACGGGACCGGCGGTCGCGACGAGGATCTCGGGCGGCACCTCGGGCATCGTCCACAGCCGGGTCGACTCGAGCTTGTAGTACGGCCCGGCGTGCTTCACGTCCTTGCCGGCGAGCGACGCGGCGAACAGCTTCGAGATGATCTCGATCGCCTCGAACATCCGGTTGATCCGCTCGGGGGCCTCGGGCCAGTACCCGGCGACGACGTGCTCGTTGAGCGCCTCGCCGGACCCGAGACCGAGCCAGTGCCGGCCGGGGTACATCGCGGCGAGCGTGGCGGAGGCCTGGGCGACCATCGCGGGGTGCCAGCGGAACGTCGGCGCGGTCACCCCCGGGCCGAGGTCGCCCACGGTGCGCTCCCCCAGCGCCGCGAGCACGTTCCACACGAAGGCCGACTGCCCCTGCGCGGGAACCCACGGCTGGAAGTGGTCGGCCGCCATCACCCCGGAGAACCCGTGCTGCTCGGCGAGCACCGACAGCTCGATCACCTCCGTCGGGTGAAACTGCTCGAGCATCGCCGCATATCCGACAGTCAGACCGTGCGCCACGTCCGCCTCCTCGCCTTGCCCACCCGCTGCCCACCCGCTGCCCACTTGCGACCTACCTGCTGCCCCGGTGCTGGTCACCCGCTGCTGCGAGGGTAACCCGCGTGCGTGACGGGAAGATGTCCGGGAGTGCACGACCGCTGCACGGTCGGCCGCCCCGGATCTGGGAGAATGCGTCACCATGAGCGACTCCCCCGTGACCGAGACCGACGCAGTCCCGCCGCCGCCGTCCCCGACGAGCTCCCGGGTACCGGACAAGGTCTCGCTCGACGGCCTGGAGAACCGCTGGGACGCCGCCTGGAGCGCCCAGGGGACGTACGACTTCGACCGCAGCGCGGTCCGCGCCGACGTGTACTCGATCGACACCCCGCCACCGACCGTCTCCGGATCGCTGCACGTGGGCCACGTGTTCTCCTACACGCACACCGACGTCGTCGCGCGCTACTGGCGGATGCGCGGCAAGGCGGTGTTCTACCCGATGGGCTGGGACGACAACGGGCTCCCGACCGAGCGCCGGGTGCAGAACTACTACGGCGTGCGCTGCGACCCGTCGTTGCCGTACGTCGAGGGCTACCAGCCACCGCTCGAGGGCGCCGAGGGCAAGAGCGTCAAGGCGGCCGACCAGCAGCCGATCAGCCGGAAGAACTTCGTCGAGCTCTGCGAGCGCCTGACCGCCGAGGACGAGAAGCAGTTCGAGGCGCTGTGGCGTCACCTGGGGCTCTCGGTCGACTGGCGGCACCACTACCAGACCATCGGCCGCTCAGCCCAAGCCACGGCCCAGACCGCGTTCCTCCGCAACCTCGCGCGCGACGAGGCCTACCAGGCCGAGGCGCCCGGGCTGTGGGACGTGACGTTCCAGACCGCCGTCGCCCAGGCCGAGCTCGAGGCGCGCGACTACCCGGGGCACTTCCACAAGGTCGCGTTCCACGCACCGGAGGGTCCGGTGTTCATCGAGACCACGCGACCCGAGCTGCTGCCGGCCTGCGTCGCGCTGATCGCGCACCCGGACGACGCGCGCTACCAGCACCTGTTCGGCACGACGGTGCGGTCGCCGCTGTTCGACGTCGAGGTGCCCGTGCTGGCGCACCCGGCCGCCGAGCCGGACAAGGGTGCCGGCATCGCGATGTGCTGCACGTTCGGTGACCTGACCGACGTGCAGTGGTGGCGCGAGCTCCAGCTGCCGACCCGCTCGGTCCTCACCCGTGACGGCCGGATCACGCGCGACGTCCCCGAGTGGATCGCGTCCGCGCCCGCGGTCGAGCTGTTCGAGGCGATCGCCGGCAAGACGACGTTCTCTGCGCGCACGGCCGTGGTCGACGCGTTGCGTGCGTCGGGCGACCTCGACGGGGAGCCGGTCGCGACGCAGCGCAAGGCCAACTTCTTCGAGAAGGGCGACAAGCCGCTCGAGATCGTCACCAGCCGCCAGTGGTACATCCGCAACGGTGGCCGGGACGTCGAGCTCAACGCCGCGCTCCTCGGCCGCGGTGCCGAGCTGGCGTTCCACCCCGAGTTCATGCAGGTGCGCTACGAGAACTGGGTCGGCGGGCTGAACGGTGACTGGCTGGTCTCGCGCCAGCGGTTCTTCGGCGTCCCGATCCCGGTCTGGTACCCGCTCGACGCGGACGGCGAACCTCGGTGGGACGCCCCGATCGTCCCGGACGAGGCGAGCCTGCCGGTCGACCCGTCCGCCGACGTCCCCGCGGGCTACACGGCCGACCAGCGCGGCCGGGCCGGGGGTTTCATCGGCGACCCGGACATCATGGACACCTGGGCCACGTCGTCGCTCACACCGCAGATCGCCGGTGGCTGGCTCACCGACCCCGACCTGTTCGCCCGCGTCTTCCCGATGGACCTGCGACCGCAGGGCCAGGACATCATCCGGACGTGGCTGTTCTCGACGGTGGTCCGCTCGCACCTCGAGCACGGCTCGCTGCCGTGGAGCGACGCGGCGATCTCCGGCTGGATCCTCGACCCCGACCGCAAGAAGATGAGCAAGTCCAAGGGGAACGTCGTGACCCCGATGGGCCTGCTGGAGGAGCACGGCTCGGATGCGGTGCGGTACTGGGCCGCGTCTGCGCGCCTCGGCACCGATGCGGCGTTCGAGGTCGGGCAGATGAAGATCGGCCGTCGGCTCGCGATCAAGGTGCTCAACGCGAGCAAGTTCGCGTTGTCGTTCGCCGGCGACGGCGAGGTCCCGCTGGATCCTTCGCTGGTCACCGAGCCGTTGGACAAGGCGATGCTCGCGGGCCTCGCGGACGTGGCGGAGAAGGCGACGGCGGCGCTCGAGGGGTACGACCACACGCGTGCGCTCGAGCTCACCGAGACCTTCTTCTGGACGTTCTGCGACGACTACCTCGAGCTCGTCAAGGACCGCGCGTACGGCGCCGACGCGGCCGAGGGCACCCCGGCGTCGCCCGCCACGCTGTCGGCGCGCACGAGCCTCGGCCTGGCGCTCGACACGCTGCTGCGGCTGTTCGCGCCGGTGATCCCGTTCGCGACCGAGGAGGTGTGGTCGTGGTGGCGTGAGGGGTCGATCCACCGCGCACCATGGCCGGTGGCCACGCCCCTGCGGACGGCGGCGGAGGACGCCGACCCGTCGGTCCTGCGAGCGGCGGGCAGCGCGCTGGCCGCGCTGCGCAAGGTGAAGTCGGAGGCCAAGGTCTCCCAGCGCACGGTCCTGACCGAGGTCGAGCTCGCCGTGCCGACGGGGGACCTCGTCGGCGTCCGGCTCGCCTACGACGACCTGCGGTCCGCCGGTCGCGTCACCGAGCTGAACCTCGTCGCGGACGACGCCCTCGAGGCACCGGCCGTGCGCACGGCGGAGCTCGCCGCGAGCTGATCTCGCGCGCGGCCCTCGCCCCGGTCCGGCTCCCCGCAGCCGCACCGGGGCGAGGGCGGCGCGCGTCATGCATGCAGAACAGGGACAAACGTCCCACGTTTGCATCGCCGTGCATATCCATGATGTCCTATGAATGCTTACTCGTGAACGACGTCCAGGAGACACCATGCGCACATCCCTCCGCCTCGCCGCACCGGTCCTCGCCGGCGCCCTCCTCCTGGCCGGGTGCAGCAGCACCAGCACGCCGTCCGCCTCGGCGTCGGGCGGCGTCGCGCTCGTGAAGTCCGGCACCCTGACGGTCTGCACGAACCCGCCGTACCAGCCGTTCGAGTACACCGACGCCTCCGGCAAGGTCGTCGGTCTCGACATGGACCTCACCAACGAGGTCGCCAAGGACCTCGGAGTGACCCTGACCACTGTCGTCTCGCCGTTCGAGTCGATCCAGTCCGGGGTGTCGCTCGACACCAACACCTGCGACATCGTCGCGTCCGGCATCACGATCACGCCGGCCCGCAAGGCGAAGATCGACTTCTCGGACCCGTACTTCAACGCGGACCAAGGCCTGCTCGTCAAGGCCGGGTCGACGCTCAAGTCGGCCGACGACCTCAAGGGCAAGAAGGTCGCGGTCCAGCAGGCCACCACCGGCGAGACCTGGGCCAAGGACAAGGGCCTCGACGCGGTCACCTTCGAGGACCTCGGGCTCCAGGTGAAGGCGCTCGAGACCGGTCAGGTGGACGCCGTCGTCAACGACATCGCCGTTCTCGGTCCGTTCGTCAAGCAGGGCTACCTGGTGAGCGCCAACTTCTCGACGGGCGAGCAGTACGGGCTCGGCGTGAAGAAGGGGAACACCGCCCTCCTCGCCGCCGTCAACAAGACCCTGGCGCGCATCCATGCGGACGGCACGTACACCACGATCTACACGAAGAACATCGGCACCGCACCCGCGGCCGGCTGACGTGACCGCCACCTCGACCGGCGCCCCGTCCTCCGGGGCGCCGGCGCGCACCCGGATGAGCCCGCGTCGCCGTGCGCGACTGTCCCGCGGGATCCAGTACGCGATCCTGCTGCTGGCCCTGCTCGCGCTGATCCTCGCGACCGACTGGTCTCGAGTCGGGACGTCGTTCTTCAACGCCGGAGCGGCGAGCGACATGCTCCCGGCCTTCCCGCGCGCGGTGGGGAACACGCTCACCTACACGCTCGCGGCCTTCGCCGTCGGTCTCAGCCTCGGCACGGTCCTCGCCCTCATGAAGCTCTCGTCGGTGCGCCCCTACCGGTGGCTCGCGACGATCTACATCGAGTTCTTCCGTGGAGTCCCCGCCCTGCTCGTCGTGATCTCGTTCGGTTTCGCCGTGCCGGTCGCGCTCGGCCGGACGATCGACTCCTTCATCCTCAAGGCCGCCCTCGCGCTGGGCATGGTCTCGGCCGCGTACATCGCGGAGACGCTGCGCGCCGGCATCCAGGCCGTCCCACGCGGCCAGGTCGAGGCCGCCCGGTCGCTCGGCATGTCCCAGGCCCGGACGCTCGCCACCGTCGTGATCCCGCAGGCCTTCCGGATCGTCCTGCCCCCGATGACGAACGAGTTCATCCTGCTCACCAAGGACACCTCGCTCATCTTCCTGCTCGGCCTGACCGCCGCGCAGTTCGACCTCACCTACATCGGGAGGGACGCGCTCAACTCCGCCCACGGCGGCCTGACCGGGTTGTTCGTCGCCGGCGGTGGGTACCTCCTCATCACGATCCCGCTCGGCCTGCTGGCCCGCTGGCTCGAGAACCGCACCGGAAAGGCGCGCCGCTCATGAGCACCCCCGTCGTCGAGATCACCGGGCTGCACAAGTCGTTCGGCGCGCACGAGGTGCTCAAGGGGATCGACCTCGAGATCGACGCGGGCGACGTCGTCTGCGTGATCGGCCCGTCCGGCTCCGGGAAGTCCACGCTGCTTCGGTGCGTGAACCTGCTCGAGCAGCCCACCGCCGGAACGATCACGGTGCTCGGCACCGAGGTCACCGACCCGGACGTCGACATCGACCGGGTCCGCACCCGCGTCGGGATGGTCTTCCAGCAGTTCAACCTGTTCCCCCACCTCGACGTGCTGGCCAACTGCACCGTGGCGCAGCGCAAGGTGCTGCATCGCTCGGCGGACGAGGCGTCGTCGATCGCGATGGCGAACCTCGACCGGGTCGGTCTCGCCGACCGCGCCCACTCGCACCCGACCGAGCTGTCGGGCGGGCAGCAGCAGCGCGTCGCGATCGCCCGGTCCCTGTCGATGGACCCGCAGCTCATGCTCTTCGACGAGCCGACGTCGGCCCTGGACCCCGAGCTCGTCGGCGACGTGCTCACCGTGATGCGTGAGCTCGCGGACTCCGGCATGACGATGCTCGTGGTCACCCACGAGATGGCGTTCGCACGCGAGGTCGCCGACCGCGTGGTCTTCATGGACGACGGCGCCGTCGTCGAGCAGGGCGCCCCGGACGTCGTGATCGGGGCACCGACGCACCCGCGCACGCGCGACTTCCTGCAGCGGGTCCTCGACCCGACCCATCGGCACCCGACAGCAGAGTGAGCGGTTCACCCGAGGCGGCAACCGCACAGGCGCGACACAGCGACTAGTCTCGATGGGCCGTCCGTCCCGGGCCGGCGAACCGACCTGGAGACGTCGTGGACCATCCGAGCAACCCTGCCGTCGCCGGCCCCTCGACGGACTCCGGCAGTCTCCGACGCGAGGCGAGCACGCCAGGGCTGGTCGAGGTCGACCCGGCCCTGTCGATCCCGGCGATGCTCGCCGCTCGCGTGGCACGTGCCCCCGAGGGCACGCTCATCGAGCGCAAGACCGGCCTCGGCGGGAGCTGGACACCGGTGTCCGCTCGCGCCTTCGCAGCGGAGGTCGCGTCGGTGGCCAAGGGGCTCGTCAGCCGCGGGATCGCCGCCGGGGACCGGGTCGCGCTGATGTCGCGCACGCGCTACGAATGGACGGTCCTCGACTTCGCGATCTGGCAGGCGGGCGCGGTTCCGGTGCCTGTCTACGAGACCAGCTCAGCGGACCAGGTCCAGTGGATCCTCTCGGACTCCGACGTCCGTCTCGCGATCGTCGAGACCGCCGCGCACGCATCGCTCGTCGCGAGCTCCCGCACTGCGCTCCCGCGCCTCGGCGCGATCCTCGTGATCGACGAGGGCGCCGTGACCGACCTCGCCGCCGCCGGGACCACCGTGGACGACGCCGAGATCGCGCGCCGCGCCGGCCTCGCAGGCTGGGACGACCTCGCGACGATCATCTACACGTCCGGAACGACCGGACGACCCAAGGGCGTGGAGCTGACGCACGGGAACTTCTGCGCCCTCACGCTCAACGGAGTGCACGGGTTGGGTGCGGTGTGCGCTCAGCCGCACTCACGCACCTTGCTCTTCATGCCGTTGGCGCACGTGTTCGCTCGTTTCATCGAGGTGCTCTGCATCCCGTCCGGGGCCGTGCTCGGCCACACCCCGGACACCCGCAACCTGCTGGCGGACCTCGGCAGCTTCCACCCGACCTTCATCCTGTCGGTGCCGCGCGTCTTCGAGAAGGTCTACAACTCCTCCGAGCAGAAGGCGGGCCACGGCGTCCGGCTCCGACTCTTCCGTTGGGCGGCCAAGGTCTCGATCACCTATTCACGCGCGCTCGAGAGCCCCTCCGGTCCCGGCGCGATGCTCGGAGTGCAGCACACGCTCGCCGGCATGCTCGTCTACGGCAAGCTCCGCGAGGCGCTCGGCGGGCGCGCCGAGTACGCCGTCTCGGGCGGCGCCCCGCTCGGAGAGCGTCTGGGCCACTTCTACCGCGGGATCGGGCTCCGGGTGCTCGAAGGGTACGGGCTCACCGAGACGACGTCGGCCACGACCGTCAACATGCCGGAGATGACCAAGATCGGCACCGTCGGACCGCCGTTCCCCGGCGCCTCGGTGCGGATCGCGGACGACGGCGAGATCGAGGTGTCCGGCCCCCACGTCTTCCGCGGCTACCACGGCAACCCCGAGGCCACCGCCGAGGTGCTGACCGACGGGTGGTTCCGTACCGGCGACATCGGCACGCTCGACCCCGACGGCTACCTGAGGATCACCGGACGCAAGAAGGAGCTCATCGTCACCGCGGGCGGGAAGAACGTCGCACCGGCCCTGCTCGAGGACCGCCTCCGCGGACACCCGCTGGTGAGCCAGGTCGTCGTCGTCGGCGACCAGCGGCCCTTCATCGGTGCGCTGGTGACCCTCGACGCCGAGATGCTGCCCGGCTGGCTCGCCAACCACGGCATGCCCGCCATGACGGTCGAGGCCGCCGCGGGCGACCGATCGGTCCTCGCCGCTCTCGACCGCGCCGTCGCGCGTGCCAACGAGGCCGTCTCCCGGGCCGAGTCCATCCGCAAGGTACGCGTCCTCACGGCAGACTTCAGCGAGGAGAACGGCTACCTCACCCCGTCGCTCAAGGTCAAGCGCGCCCTGGTCCTGCGTGACTTCGCCGCCGAGATCGAGCAGCTGTACGTCGACGACCGGACCGCCTGACACCTGACCTGCCGCATGAGGTCGAGCACCTGACGGTCCGGTGCCGTCAGGCGATCGAGTGCATCCGCTTGCGATCGCTGCTCAGGCTCGGCACCGACTCGCTTGGCGTCGACCCGTCCGACCATCGGAGCAGAACGCCCACACCGTCGACGAGGTCCACCGCACCGTTCGTCGCGAAGGTCAACCCGGCATCCTGCCCGACCGCAGCCCGCACGAGGGCGATGTCGGCGGGGATCTCGCGCGCGCCCTCGGTGACCCCGATCGCTTCGAGCTCGCTGCGGGTCAGCGCGAGCTGCAGCGGGTCGGGCCCGACCCAGGCCGTCCGTCCCGCGATCGGAGAGGACGCACCCGCGATCGAGTCGTGGAGCACGAGCTCGCGCGCCTGGCCGCGCCGCAGCACGGCGACGACGTCGCTCAGCTCGGTGACCGCACCCGCACCCCGCCCCTGCTCCTCCCGGAACTCCGCGAGGACTGCACCCGTCCGCGCGGTGCGGTGGGCTGTGAGGGCGCTTCGAAGCTGCGCGGCGAACGCAGCCTGGTTCACGCCGTCGCTCCGGGATCCACCGGGCACCTCGACCCACATCGCGCGAGCGCGCTGTCCGACGGCCTCGCGCAGCAGGGCCACCGCGCGGACGTCTCCCGCCACGAGCAGGAGCTCCGGCTTCTTCTCGGCCACGACCTTGTCGACCTCGACCGCGACGACCTGGGCGTTGCGCTCCCACGAGTCCTCGGCGCGCGCATGCGTCCGACGATCCGACAGCCCGCCCTCGTTCCCCTTGTGGACGACGTCATGACCGCCCTCGACCACCTCGAGCTGACGCGTGGGGTGAGGCCCGGTCTCGTCGGCGAACGTGAGCTCCGCGCCCTGCCGATCGACCACGACGAGCAAGGACCGGACCGACTGGCACGCGGCCCGGACGACCGGGAGCAGGGCCGGCGCCGGTCCGCGCACCGCCCATGACCGGACGGGCGCCTCGGCGAGCACACGGTCCACCCGTACCCCCTCGGCGTCGGCGACGATGACCCGACCGTGCGGTTCGCGGAGGTGCGTCGGACGCGCGACGGCGTCACCGATCTCGTCGAGGAGCCCGTCAGCAGCGCCGGCATGGACGAGGTCGCGGCGCAAGGCCCGCCACCGTTCCACGGCCGCAGCCTCACCAGCCGATTCCGCCCGGGTGGCGTCGAGACAGACCGTGACGAAGGGAGCGGGACGACCGAGCAGCGGCTTGAGCCAGTGAAGTTCCATGGGCGCCTCCGTGTGGGCAGGTGAACCCGGTCCGCGTCGAGCACAGCGCCGGGCCTGACGCCTCTACCTTCGTCCTCCGGGCGCACCGGCGCCACCCACCGGCCGGACCTGCTGCCGATCAACCCCCCGGCGTGTGCTCCGAGGCGATCGCCACGTGGTGACGGATGACCTCCTCGACGATGAAGGCCAAGAACTTCTCGGCGAAGACCGGATCGAGCTCGGCCTCCCGTGCGAGCTCACGCAGCCTCGCGACCTGCCTCACCTCTCGGCCCAGGTCCGACGGCGGGAGCCCGCGTGCCGCCTTGAGGACACCGACCTGCTGGGTCGCCTTGAAGCGCTCAGCGAGCAAGAACACGAGCGCCGCGTCGATGTTGTCGATCGACCCGCGCAGGCGCACGAGCTCGGCGGGCAGCTCGGTGTCGTCCGGTCGTGTCGGCACGGTCGGGGCAGCATCAAACTGCTCGGGAGTCACGGCGTAGATCCTAGGTGCTGCTGACCGAGGTCAGGCGCTCTTCTCGCGCGGTGCGCGCTTCGGCGCGGCGACCTCACGGGGCACCAGGGTCGGGTACACGTTCTCGAGGACGGCCTCGCGTGAGATCACGACACGCTCGACGTCGTCACGGCTCGGCACCTCGAACATCACCTGCTGGAGGACCTCCTCCATGATCGCCCGCAAACCGCGCGCGCCGGTTCCCCGGAGGAGAGCCTGGTCGGCGATCGCGCTCACTGCGTCGACGGTGAACTCGAGCTCGACGCCGTCGATCTGGAACATCCGCTGGTACTGCTTGACGAGCGCGTTGCGCGGTTCGGTGAGGATGCGCACGAGCGCATCCTGGTCGAGCGGCGCCACCGTGGTGATCACCGGGACGCGACCGATGAACTCCGGGATCAGTCCGAACTTGAGCAGGTCCTCCGGCATGACCTCGCCGAAGACGTCGACGTCGTCCGCCGAGTGCAACGGCGCACCGAAGCCGATGCCGCGGCGCCCGGCACGAGACGTGATGATCTCGTCGAGGCCGGCAAACGCACCGGCGACGATGAACAGCACGTTGGTCGTGTCGATCTGGATGAACTCCTGGTGGGGGTGCTTGCGACCACCCTGCGGCGGCACCGAGGCAGTGGTGCCCTCCAGGATCTTCAGGAGCGCCTGCTGGACGCCCTCCCCCGACACGTCGCGCGTGATCGACGGGTTCTCGCTCTTGCGCGCGATCTTGTCGACCTCGTCGATGTAGATGATCCCGGTCTCAGCCTTCTTCACGTCGAAGTCGGCGGCCTGGATGAGCTTGAGCAGGATGTTCTCGACGTCCTCGCCGACGTAGCCGGCCTCGGTGAGCGCCGTCGCATCGGCGATCGCGAACGGCACGTTGAGCATCTTCGCCAACGTCTGGGCGAGGTAGGTCTTCCCGCAGCCCGTGGGTCCGATCAGCAGGATGTTGGACTTCGCGATCTCGACGGCCTCACCGTCGGTCGCCGCCCCGCGACCGGTCTCGGCCGCCTGGATCCGCTTGTAGTGGTTGTACACCGCGACCGCGAGCGACCTCTTGGCGGGTTCCTGGCCGATCACGTACTGCTCGAGGAAGTCGAAGATCTCCTTGGGCTTGGGTAGCTCCACCATGCCGACCTCGGTCGCCTCGGCGAGCTCCTCCTCGATGATCTCGTTGCAGAGGTCGATGCACTCGTCGCAGATGTACACACCGGGCCCGGCGATCAGCTTCTTGACCTGCTTCTGGGACTTCCCGCAGAAGGAACACTTGAGGAGGTCAGCCCCGTCCCCGATGCGTGCCACTGCGGTCCCCTTCCGGTCC
>JAKBFW010000088.1 GCA_021833345.1 Pseudomonadota bacterium
CTCCGGATCGAGATGCTCGACGACCAGGACGACGTCGACGTTCGCCGCGAGTGCCTGCGTCCGCGACGTGCGGCCGGCCGAGTCGCGCACGAGAGCCGACCTGCGCGGCAGGACGCGGGCGACGCGCAGGCCGTCGTCCTCCACGACGAGGACGTCGTCGCCGACGGTCGGGCTGAGGTCGTCGCCGTGGTCGCAGGGGACCAGCCCGCCGCGGGGGAGGACCGCACGGCGCGGCTCCTCACCTGGGGCGCGCCCGGGGACGACGAGCACGGCGCCGACGTCGACCCGGGCCACCCGCATCGGGGTCGACGGGCCGGCCCCCTGCGGCGCGTGCGACGGGGCGGTGGGCGAGTGCGGGGCGTGGAGCTCTCGGTCGGCGGGGTCGGGCACGACACCGATGCTAGGAACCGGCCCCGGTCGAGAGCCACCTGATATTCCGCGCACGGTCCCGCCCGACGCCGGCTCGTTGAGCGGGTGTCGTCGCCCAGCACCACGCGCATCGTCGTGCGGCTCGCCGCGGCGCCGGCGACGACGAGGAGGCTCGCCACGGCGACCGACCCCACGAGCCGGAGAGCGACGTCGACGAACACGTGCACGAACGCCGTCATGCCGATCGCGGGGACCAGGAGGAGCCCCACCGCCACCAGCGCGGTGCGGATCGCTTCGTAGAGAGGCGGCAGGGTCTCCTTCACGCGGGCCTTGTCGAGGACGACGAGGTCGGAGGAGGTCGTGGTCCTGCGACCGTCGTGGCCGCGGGGCGGTCGACGCGGCGTCGGACGACGGGATCATCGGCGCGCGGGCCCGTCGTCCGTGGGTGGGGTGCCAGGTCCGCCCACGGACGGGCGCGGGGTCGCTGCGGCATTCGGTTTGGGGACCGGGCGCCGGGACGGTATCGTCATCCCCGGCCCTCGGGCCATGCGCCCGTAGCTCAATGGATAGAGCATCTGACTACGGATCAGAAGGTTGGGGGTTCGAGTCCCTTCGGGCGCACTCGTTGAGACAGCGACGACGATGCCCCACCAGGCCAGCCCTGGTGGGGCATCGTCGTGTCGCGGCCGGATCGCCGTCGTCCTCGCCGCGTGAGCGCCGGGTGCTCGCGGCTGACGGTCACCCGAGGTCGACGAGCGCCGCGCGCAGCCGGTCCATCGCGGCATCGGTCAGATCGCCCAGCTCCTGCTGGTCGTCCGTCGCGATCCAGGCCGCGTACGCCTGCGTGAACGCGACCCCGCCGACCTCTGCCGCCACGGTGGCGACAGGGTCCGGGACGCCGCGCGCGCGCAGGGCCTCGGCCATGGAGGCGGCGAGGCCGACGTGCTTGAGCTGGTCGCGTTCCTGGAGCTCGGCGCTGGTCGCGATGATCGCGCGGAGCCGGGGCCCGAGCTCACGGTTGAACGGTGTCATCGCCCCGGCGGCACGCCGCAGCCCAGCGGCCACCGCGGTCAGGGGGGTGGCGTCCGAGGGTGCCTCAGCGATGCCCTCGACGAGGAGCCGCGCGAGCGTCTCCTGGCCGGCGGCGAGCACCTCACGCTTGTCTGGGAAGTGTCGGAAGAACGTGCTCTTGGTGAGGCCGGCGCGGTCGGCGATCTCGGTGACGGTGGTGGCGTCGTAGCCGTGCTCGGCGAAGAGGTGCAGCGCGGCGGCGACGAGCCGTGCGCGGGCATCCGGTTCCCATCGAGGCACGTGCCCATCGTAGGGGCGGGCATCGTCGTGGCGGGACTCGTGTCGCATCACACCGAGCAGGTGACGGGACAGACGTCGCATCACTTGCTAGAGTGATGGGACAACAGTCGCATCACTTTAGGGGTCCTCATGCGCGTCTTCGTCACCGGTGCCACCGGCGGGATCGGTTCCGCCGTCGTTCCTGAGCTGCTCACGGCCGGCCACGAGGTTCTCGGCCTCGCGCGTTCCGAGGCGTCAGCGCAGGCGTTGATCGGGGCGGGAGCCGCCGTGCTCCGGGGCGACCTCGCCGATCCGGACAGCCTGAGCGCTGGCGCCGCACAGGCGGACGGGGTGATCCATCTCGCGTTCGGCAACGACTTCGACGCCTTCGAGCGGTGCGTCGCCGAGGAGACGCTCGCCGTCGCGACGATCGGCGCGGCCCTCGAGGGGAGCGGCAAGCCGCTGGTCATCGCGTCCGGGACGCCGGCCGCCGCCGGTCGTGCGTCGACCGAGCAGGACCAGATGCCCGTCGACGGGCCCGTGGGCGGTCGCGGCCGCAACGCCCAGGCGGTCCTCGGCCTGGCCGCCGCGGGTGTCCGCTCGTCCGTCGTGCGTCTCCCGCGGTCGGTGCACGCCGCGGGCGGCCCGTACGGGTTCGCCTCGCTGCTCATCGCCGCCGCGCAGCGCACCGGTGTGTCCGGCTACGTCGGTGACGGCAGCCAACGCTGGCCTGCCGTGCATCGCCTCGACGCCGCACGGCTCTTCCGGCTCGCCCTGGAAAGCGCTGCGCCTGGCACCGTGGCCCACGCCGTCGCGGACGAGGGCGACACGATGCGCTCGATCGCCGAGGTGATCGGCCGCCGGCTCGGCCTGCCGGTCGAGGCCGTCCCGGCGGAGAGCTTCGGGTTCCTCGGCACGATCTTCGGGGTCGACCAGCCGTCGTCCAGCGCGGCCACCCGCGCGACGTTCGACTGGCAGCCCGTCCACCCGAGCCTGCTCGACGACCTCGAGACCGGAGGCTTCCCGGGCTGACGCGAGGTCGGACCGGCCTCACACGTCCCGGATGCTGCGCAGCTCCTGCCGGCTCCGGACGCCGAGCTTGGTGAACACGCGCGACAGGTGGCTGTCGACCGTGCGGACGGAGAGCGTGAGTCGTTCCGCGATCGCGCGGCTGCTGAGCCCACCGGCAGCGAGGCCCGCGATCTCGCGCTCGCGCGCGGTGAGGCGTGCGGACGGTCGCACGGTCGGGAGCCACAGCCCCTCAGCGGCGAGGTCCCGTGCGGCGATCGCGGCGAGCTCGGCGTCGCCGGTCACGATCGCCGTCGCGTGGGCGAGGAGGGCACTGCCTCGCGTGCCGGACACGGCGGCGGCGAGGTGACCCAGCCGGGTCAGCACCGCCACGTCGGTCGGGTCGGCGGCCCCCAGGAGGCGGCCGGCGACCACCACGCGATGCAGCGCCTCGAGCTCGGTGCGGTGCAGCCCCCTGTCGGCGCACCAGCGCGCGAGCGTCAAGGCCTCGCTGCGCAGCGTCGGCTCGAGCAGCCAGAGCTGGGCGTCGAGGAGTAGGAGCCGGAGGTCGGACTCGACCATCGCCGAGGGCCGCTGAGGCGCGCGGCGCGCGGTGTCCACGAGGCGGAGTGCGGCGGCCCGGTCACCGAGAGCGGCGGCGGCGACCGCCTCTGCGGCGGCCGCGTAGCCGACGAACCCCGACGGGTCGATCAGGCCGAGGCTGGCAGACGCCGCGTGGTGCTCACGGAGCGCGTCGGTCCACAGGCCCCGCGCCGCGGCGACGAGTCCGCGGCCGATGTTGTCGACCGCGTACTGGAGGGGGTAGGCCGAGTCGCCGCACGCGCGCGGGACCGCGGCCCGCTCCGCGCCGTCGAGGTCGCCCGACCACAGGTGCACCACGAGCTGCGCCGCGCGGATGCGTGCGGCGAGCCACGGCGACCGCTGCGCGTGCGCCTCGGCGGCCCGCAGGCTTCGCGACGCGAGTGCGGTCGCCTCGGCGAGCCGTCCGGTCTGGGCCAGGCCGAGCACGGTCGGTGTCGCGAGGTCGAGGACGTTCGCGGAACCGTGACCAGCGGTCCGGAGCCGGGTCAGCGACGGCTCGATGCTCTCGGCGAACCGTCCGGCGGTGCCGAGACGGGTGAGCCGGCTCACCTCGAGCGCCGACCGCAGCTCCGGGTCGGCGTCGTCGTGCATCCCCTCGAGAAGGTCGTCGATCAGCTCGAGCGAGCCGTCGGGGTCGTCGCCGTGGTACTGGTGGAGGTCGGCGGTCTGCCCGGCGAGCTGGATCTGGCGGAGCCGGTGGTCGGCACCGGTGTGGTCGGAGGCGAGAAGCTCCGACACCTCCAGGAGGTCGGCCGCCGCGCGCCCGGACTCGCCGAGCAGCCGCCAGGCCTGCGAACGGACGAGCAGGACGTCGATCCGCGGGCCGGTCCCCCCCAGCGGCTGACGCAGCGCTGCGCTCGCGACCTGGACGGCCACCTCGGGCCGGCACAAGGACACCGCGGCGCGCATCGCGCGGAGCAGTCGTTCGCCCGTCTGGTGAACGTCGCACTCGAGAGCCCACAGCACGGCCCGCAGCAGCCCGGACGGCGACTCGTCGGCCGTCGGGAACCCGGCGCGGGCGGATCGCATCAGGGCGAAGAGCTGCCGCCGACGGGACGGCGGGACGAGCGCGCGCACCGCATCGGCGTAGGCCGGAGGGTTCAACCGGGCGACCGGGAACAGCGGCTCGTCGAACAGTCCGGTGCCCCCAGCGGCACGGGAGGCCACCGGCGCCCCCGTCACGACGAGGCCCTCGTGGACGAGCTCGTCGAGGACCCGGGCGTCGACCAGGCCGTCGAGCCAGGACACCGGGACGGGCTCGGCGAGCGCCACGAGCTCGAGTGCCGCGCGCGCCTCGCTCGAGAGGAGGTCGAGGTCGCGGCCCACCGCGTCGAGGACGCGTTGCGCCGGTCCGGCGCCGATCAGCCCGACCCAGACGCCGTTGCGCTCCACCAGCGCGCCGGTCTCGACCTCGTGCCGGAGGAGCTCGCGCACGTGGTGCGGGTTGCCCAGGGTCTGTCGCCAGATCCGCCGACACGTGTCGCCGGTGACCGGCCCGCCGAGCGCCTCCTCCACGAGGCTCTCGGTCGCGACCGGATCCAGCGGGCGAAGGTCGAGGCGTTCCGCCATGCCGTCCTTCCACAGCTCGAGCCATGGCGAGGTCTGGGCGCCGACCGGCCGCATGGTCGCCACGACCTGGACCTCGCCCTCACGGACCAGCAGCGCGAGCGCCTGGGCCGTCGCGCGGTCCAGGAGGTGGGCGTCCTCGACGTGCAGCAGGACCGGTGCCTGCGGAGGCTCGTCCGCCACCCGCACCACGTGGCCCGGGTGCCCGGTGGCGCGCTCGAGCGTCCCTCCCGACACCGCGAGGTGGATGCCCTCGAGCGCGGCCCAACGGTCGGCCGCGCCGACGGTCAGGGTCATCGGTGGGTCGGCCTGCGGCCTGCGGTCGGCGATCGTTCCCCCGTCGGCGCGCCGCGCGTCGGCGAGGCGCGAGGAGAGCAGGCGACGTCGGGCCGTCCAGTCGGCAAGAGCCCCCTGGACGAGGTGGGTCTTGCCGACCCCGGCCTCGCCGACCACGAGGACGCTGCGGGAGGATGCGAGCGCGGCAAGCATCGCGGTGCGGGGTGCGGACCGATCTGCGGTCGGCCACGGGCGTGCCGCGAACCGGTCGCCCGGCGCGGCCGGTGGACGCGCGGCTGCGGGCATCCGTTCTGCGAGGTCGCTCATCCGTTCCTCGTCTCCTGGCCGTGCGCCACCGTCATCGCGCACGTCACCCGATGTGGATCACGGCTCGGTCATCGACGCGTCCTGAGCAGGACCTTAGTCCCAAATGCGAGATATTCGGCCCGTGATTGAGAGACGATCGATCAAGCGCTAGGGCCAAAGGTCCCAAGATCGGTAGCGATTACCGATGTCGCCCCGCACGCCCGCTTCTACGTTCGACGGTGTCAGCGCCACCGGCACCGCCCTCTCCCCGAGGATGCGGCGCGAAACCAGGGAGAGACAGTGCCCACTTACACCGCGCCCGGCGTGTACGTCGAGGAAGTCCCGTCATCGCAGAAGGTCCTCGCGTCAGCGCCGACTGCCGTCGCCGCCTTCGTCGGCTTCACCCAGCGTGCACCGCTCGGCGACGCGAACGACCCCGAGGGCCTCGCCCCCCGACTCGTCACGAGCTGGACCCAGTTCGAGTCCCTGTTCGGCGGGTTCGTCGAGGGCGCGGTCCTGCCGCTGTCCGTCTTCGGGTTCTTCCAGAACGGCGGGACGCTCGCGTACATCGTCCGGATCCCGAACTCGACCCCGGCCGGCGAGCCGGCCCGCCTGGCGCTCCCCGCCGCGGACCGGTCCCTCGGGAGCCCGCTCGAGATCACCAGCGTCGAGCCCGACGCCGACGTCTCCGTCGTGATCGAGACGGTCGACGGCGACCCGGACGCCGAGGGACCCTCGGCCTTCACCCTGAGCGTGGTCGTCGGTGGCGAGACGGTCGAGCAGTACCCCGACCTGACGTTCGGCGGCCCGCGTGATGCCGCGGCCGTCATCAACAAGACCTCCACGCAGATCAAGGTCGAGCTCAAGCTCGAGACCGACGTGGACCTGGAGAGCCAGCTCGAGCTGCTCCGCCCGGGCCTGTACTCCCTCGAGAAGGCCGCACCGGTGCCGGCCCCCGTCACCGGACGGAAGTTCGCCGGCTCGGAGACCGCTCGCAGCGGCATCAACGGCCTCGCGATCGCCGAGGACGTGACCATGGTCATCGTCCCCGACCTGATCACCGCGGCCACCAAGGCCGACGGCAGCGTCGACCTCGGCCTGTGGAAGGCCGTCCAGACCTCGCTGATCGCGCACTGCGAGCTGCACCCCAACCGGATGGCGATCCTCGACGCGCCTCCCGGGATGGGACCGCAGCAGATCAAGGAGTGGCGCAGCGCCACCGCGATGTACGACTCGGCCTTCGCGGCGCTGTACTACCCGTGGATCAAGGTCGAGAACCCCATCGGCACCAACGGTGACGCCGAGGTCCTCATCCCGCCGTCCGGCCACATCGCCGGCGTGTGGGCCCGGACCGACGAGACCCGTGGGGTGTGGAAGGCCCCGGCCAACGACACGATCCGCGGCGTCCTGGACGTCGAGCGCTCGATCACCCAGAACGAGCAGTCGCTGCTGAACCCGATCGGGATCAACTGCATCCGCCCGTTCGGCACACGCGGCATCCGGATCTGGGGCGCGCGGACCCTCGCGTCCGACACCGACTGGCAGTACATCAACGTGCGCCGCCTCTTCAACATGGTCGAGTCGACGATCATGGACGGCACGCAGTGGGCGGTCTTCGAGCCGAACGACGTGACCCTGTGGGAGGGCGTCACCCGGACGCTCACCGGCTACCTGCGCGGACTGTGGCAGTCCGGGGCGCTCTTCGGTGCGTCGGCCGACCAGGCCTACTTCGTGCGATGCGACGCCACGACGAACCCGCCGGAGTCGATCGACGCCGGCAAGCTCGTCGTCGAGGTCGGCCTGGCGCCGGTCAAGCCGGCCGAGTTCGTCATCTTCCGCATCAGCCAGAACAAGCAGTCCGCCTCCTGATCTCACCCCGTCCCGGTGGGCCCAGGCCCACCGGGACGTCCTACCTGAACTGAGGAGCACCAGTGCCAAACGACATCTTCTCCACCGACCCGATGGTTGCCCAGAACTTCTTCCTCGAGATCGACGGGTCCGTGGTGTCGTCGCTGATCGGCGTCTCGGGCCTGGACGTCGAGGTCGGGGTCTCGACCACCAAGCAGGTCGGCAAGGACGGCAAGCAGCAGCTGGTCAAGACCCTCGGCGAGGTCACGAACGTCCCCGACCTCAGTCTCACGCGCGTCGCCCCGTCGGACATGAGCAACGACAAGCTCTGGGGATGGTTCAACGACATCCGCGACAAGGGCATCAAGCTCGCCGACCGGACGAACAACCGCAAGAACGGCTCGATCGTGCTGTACGACCACACCCACGCCGAGGTCGCCCGGTTCAACTTCTTCAACGGCTGGCCCAGCAAGATCGCCACCGACGGGCTCAGCGTCGACAGCCAGGACGCGGTGAAGGAGACCATCACCCTCACGATCGAGCGCCTCGCGCGGGTCAAGTGAGCCTGCAGACCCGCTACGACTTCACCCTGCCGCGCGGCTACGTCGACGAGCAGGGTGTGGTCCACCGCACGGGCACGATGCGACTGGCGACCGCGCGGGACGAGCTCGAGCCGCTGCGGGACCCGATGATCGACGGCGCGGACGACCCGCGCCTGACCGTCGTCGTGCTCGCTCGCGTGGTCGAGCGCCTCGGCACGCTCGAGCTCGTGACGACCCGGGACATCGAGGGGCTCTTCGCGGCCGACCTGGCGTTCCTCCAGGACTTCTACGGCGTGATCAACTTCGGCAGCCAGGAGGAGTACGAGGAGCTGCTCGCGGCGCAGCGCGATGCGGGGGCGCCGGTGACGACTCAGGCGGTCGCTCCGGACCCGGCGCCGGCCGCTCCCGTCGAGGCCGGTCCGGCGAGTGCTCCGGTCGTCGCGTCGTACTCGCGGCCGGGTCGTTCGGCCATCGAGGAGATCCCGCACGACGGCAGGTGACCCATGCTCCGCTACCCGGCTGAGGCGCTCTGGCAGGAGATCGCCTATCTGGCCTACCACCTGCACTGGTCGATGGCGGACCTGCTCGACCTCGAGCACCTGGACCGCGTCCGCATGGTCCGGGCGGTGTCGTCCCTGAACGAACGAGCGTGGGAGGCGGTGCGCGACGGTGGCATCTGACAGCGAACCCCTCGGCGGCGATCCCACCACCGGAGGCATGTTCATCTTCGAGGTCGACGGGGTCGAGATCGGCACGTTCCGTGAGGTGCGCGGCCTCGAGCTGACCGTCGACGTCGAGACGTACACCGAGGGCGGTCAGAACCAGTACGTCCACAAGCTGCCGGGCACGCTGCACTGGCCCAACCTCGTCTTCAGCCGTGGCATGGTCGAGAGCGACGCCTTGTTCACCTGGGTGTCCAACTCGGCGGGGGAGGGCTTCGCCGCGCACGGGAACAAGGTGACGCGCAGCACCGGCGCGGTCACGGCCGTCACGAGCGAAGGCACGCGCCTGCGCGCATGGGAGTTCGACCAGGTCTTCGCCGTGCGATGGACCGGACCGGAGTTCCGCGTCGGCAGCAACGAGCAGCTCGTCGAGGAGCTCGAGGTGGCGCACAACGGCTTCCGGGCGAAGACGACGAAGGCGCCCGCGCCGTGACCGGGACCGAGCCGGCACCGCCGTCGCCGCCAGGCCCACCTGTGCCTTCGGTGCCCCTGGGTGCTGCGATCCGTACCCGCTTCCGGCGCCCGGGCGCCGATGACGGGCAGCACCCGCCGCGGCTCGTCGGCCACCTGGCGGCGCGATCGGTCCTGTTCGGCGCTGCGACCGGACGCTCCCTCGCGGTGCGGCGCGTCATCGGCGTCCCGGCGAGCGTGCGTGGAGTCGGTTCGCGGGACGCGACGGTCCGGGCCCCCCGGTGGTGGCGCCCGAGCGCCTCGCCCGACGAGGTCGCCGGCGCCGCAGCCGGGACCCGCCCGTCAGCCGCTCGACCGGACGCCGGGTCGGCGAACGACGTGACGCTGCCGGCGCGTGGCCTGCGCCGCGTGGCGCGGGGCGTACCGAGCGAGGCGCCGAGGCATCCGGGTGGGATGTCCGTCACCGCCGCTCCGCGCACCCTGCCGTTGCGACAGGCGCGCGAGGTGAGCGCCGCCGGTCCGATGATCACCCCGATCGACCGGCGCCGTCGGTCACCGGCGCCGCCGCCACGAGCGAGCGGGCCGGGCGCCCCGTCGGGGCAGCCCTCGGGGGCCGGCACCATGCCCGACGTGGCGCGCGCGACGTCGGCCGGTTCCCCGGAGAGGGCCGTGCGTCGGGCCGCGTCCACCCTCGGTGCCGTGCGCGTCCCGGGCGACCGATCAGCAGCGCCGGAGACGGCGACCCGGGTGGCGCCCTCTGCGCGCGTGAGCCGGTACGTGCGTCGGCGGCTCGCGGCCGCGCGCGCAGCCCGCGGGTCCGAGCAGACGGTGGCATCGGAGGGCATCCGCGCTAGCCGGACGTCGTCGGCGCGCTCGACCGTGGCACCGGCCGCCTCGCGCGAGGCTGCGCGGACCCCGGCGCACAGTCGTACCGCACCGGGGTCACCGGACGCTGCGCGCGGCCGCGCCGGCACCCGGTCGTCCGACGAGGCGGCAGACGGGCCGACCGCGGGTGCGACGATCCGTCGGGCCACGTCCGCCGCGGCCAGGTCGAGGGAGGGTGCGGCTCGGCCTGCCCCGGTTGCTTCGGCGACCCGAGCAGAGACCCACGATGCCGCGCAGCCGCCCGTCGCTGCGCCCGGAGGTGCGTCGGGAGCGCTCGACGGCAGCGCCCCCGCGGCGTCGCCCACGCGCGCAGCACCCGTGGACCGCGCGGGTGCGACCCCGGTGATCCCGGAGGCTGCGACCGGTGCGGTCGGCGGCATCCGGCGCCTGGCCAGCGCTGTCGCGGCTCGCCCGTTCGAGTCCGCGGCGCCCGAGCCGGGACCGTCGCTCGTGACCCGCCGCGCGACGACCCACCCGCTGCGGCGGGCACTCGGAGCGCCCGTGCGGCTCCGGGTCACCGGCACGGCACCGGTGACGGCGCCGGGTGCCGCGCGGTCCTGGCGTCGCGAGCCGGACGGCGTCGTGGCACCGCTCCGGCGGTCGGCAGCGACCGGCGGGGGCCGCGCCGCCACGGTCACGCAGAGCCCCGCGTCCCGACCTGCGGCTCCGACGACACCACCGGCGGGGCAGGCACCCGGGGTGCAGCGTGCGGCGGCGTCTGGACCTGCGGGTGCTCGGGCGAGTCAGATCGTGCCGGGTCAGATCGTGTCGAGCCAGCAGGGTCCGAGCCAGCCGAGCTCGAGCCAGGCCGGGTCGAGTCGGCAGACGGCGCGCGAGCAGGCGTCGGGCCAACCGCCCTCGAACCACACGCGTCCGGACGAGCGGCACCGATCCGCGCAGGATCAGCCGGGCACGGCCGGAGCACGGCCGAACCGGACGGGTCCGGCTGGCCCTTCGACGCCGCTGGGACGACCTGTGGCGGCCCCGACGACCGTCCGTCGCCTCGTCGACCGCGAGCCCGCGAGCACGCAGGTCGCCGTCGTGGGTGCCGCGTCGCCGCGCGCCGAGGTCGCCGGTGACGGCGAGGCGAGACGTCCGGGTCGACACGAGGTCGCGGCCGTGGCACGGACGGTGCGCCGGTACAGCGGCCTGCCGGTAGCGGTCGATCGGCTCGCGGCCCGACGCGCGCCGGGTGGCGTCCTCGCCACGTCGGGCGCGAGTGCCGGGCGTCCGGTGCGTCCGGGTCTTGGACTGGCGGCGCGCGCCGGCGACGGCCGACCGGCGCACGGCCTCGTGATGGGCGCGTCGTCACGGGTGCTGACCGCGGAGGTGCCGGTGCCGGGTGCCCTGCTGTCGGTCGGGCGCGCGACGCGCGAGCGTGCCTCCGGGCGACCTGCCGCTCCGTTCCGGCGTTCCGCCGGGTCAGGGGCCTCGACCGGACTGCAGGG
>JAKBFW010000089.1:0-6099 GCA_021833345.1 Pseudomonadota bacterium
TCAGCTCGGCGACGTTGTCCGTCAGGTGGTAGGTGAGGAACCGCCGGATGTTCGCGTACGTCGCGCGTCCGAGCTCCACCGCCGCGACGATGCTGCCGAAGTGGTCGTCGAGCAGGACGAGGTCGGCCGCCTCGCGCGCGACGTCCGTCCCCGACGCGCCCATCGCGATGCCGATGTCCGCGGTGCGCAGCGCCGGTCCGTCGTTGACGCCGTCGCCGGTCATCGCGACGACGTGGCCACGCAGCTGCAGGGCGCGTGCGATCCGGAGCTTGTCCTCCGGCACGACACGCGCCACGACCACGTCGTCCCGGTCGAGCAGGGCACCGAGGGCGACGTCGTCGGTGGGGAGGTCCTTCCCCTCGACGACCAGCGGGTCGCCCAGGACGAGGCCGACCTCGCGGGCGATCGTCGCCGCCGTGACCGGGTGGTCGCCCGTGACCATCGCGATCCGGATCCCTGCCGTGCGGCAGGACGCGATCGCGTCGCCGACGTCGTCGCGCGGGGGGTCTTCGAGACCGAGGAGGCCGAGGAAGGCGAGGCCCTGCCCTCGCTGCCCTCCCTGTTCTGCCTGGTCGAGCGGGAGGTCCGGGTCGTCCGGACCCGTCGCGACCGCGACGACGCGGAGCCCGCGCGACGCCATCGCCAGCACGGCGTCCTCCGCGTCTGTGGGCACACCGGCGCACAGCGCGAGGACCGCGCCCGGTGCGCCGACGACGTGCACCCCGTCCTGGTCGCGCACCGTCGCGCGCCGGCGTCGCGGGTCGAACCCGGCTCGTTCGCGCGCGACCGGAGCCGGCGGCACGCCCACCCGCGTCGCGAGGACGTGCACCGCCACGTCCATCGGGTCACCGACCGGCGACCACCCGCCAGCCTCGTGCGAGGCCCGGGCGTCGGGAGAGCACCGGGCTGCGCTGTCGGCGGCCGCCCGGACCAGCGGCATCGCCGCAGCCGTCCCGTCGACCTCTGCCACCGGTTCGTACCCCACCCCGGTCACCCGGACCACCCCGTGGACCGTCCAGACGTCGGTCACGGCCATCTGGTTCCGGGTGAGCGTCCCGGTCTTGTCGGTGCAGATGAACGTCGTCGACCCGAGCGTCTCGACCGCGTCGAGCCGGCGGACCAGCGCGTGGCGACGGGCCATGAGCTGGGCCGCCCGGGAGAGCGACAACGTGACCGTCGGGAGCAGGCCCTCGGGCACCAGGGCGACCGTCGCCCCGACGGCGAACAGGAAGCTGTCGGTCATCGGGCGGCCGAGCACGACGGCGATCACGAAGAACCCGGCGCCGACCACCACCGCGATGATCGCGATGGCCCGCACGACGGTGTGCAGCTGTCCCGCGAGCGGGCTGCGCGGGCGGACGGCGCCCTGCGTGACCGCCGCGATCCCTGCGAGCCGTGTGCGCCCGCCGGTGGCGACGACCTCCGCCTCCCCGTGACCCTCGACGACGTACGTGCCGGCGTACAGCGGGCCGCCGGAGTCGCGCCCGACCGTCACGCTCTCGCCCGTCAGCATCGACTCGTCGACGCTGATCCGGCCCACGGCGGTGAGGACGAGGTCGGCCGAGACCCTGTCACCCGCCTCGAGGACCACGACGTCCCCGTTGACCAGGTCCGCGGCCTCGACGATCCGGGTCCTGCCGTCCCGGCGGACGGTCGCCCGGACCGGCAGGAGGTCCCGCAACCGTTCCGCGGCGCGGTCCGCGCGGTACTCCTGCGCGAACGCGAACGCGCCGTTGAGCACCACGACGACGGCGATCGCGGCGGCGAGCGCCGGCATCCGGGCGAGCCAGGCGAGAACAGCCGCGACCCACAGCATCACCGCGAAGAAGTGCACCATCTGACGCGCGAGCAGCACGACGGGATGCACCCGCGGCGGTGGAGGCAGCAGGTTCGGGCCGTCGACGTCGCGGCGGCGGGCGGCCTCGGAGGAGGTGAGACCTGCGGTCACGGACGGCGGGCCGGGCGTCGAGGCGACCCCTGCCGGGAGGCAGGTCGGCGACCTCGGCGCGCGCGACCCCGACGTGGGGCGGTCGTGCTGCGCGGCGGTCATGGGACGCTTCCGGTTCGGACGCTCCGGCGAGCACCGCACGGTCGCGGCAGACCGTCACCGTCCGGTGTCCTCCCAGGCAACCACGCCGGGAGAGGGCCGCGCGACCGGTGTCACGACGCGAGCGTCGACCCGCTCCGGCTCGTTGCCGGCTCGTCGAGCTCCGCCGGCTCGGGAGCGGTGTCGTCGTGCACGTACTTCCCGCCGCGCCGGAACGAGGCGAGCGCGCCGACCAGGGACATCAGGGCGGCCACGCCGAAGACCACGATGAGCCCCTGGTGGAACGGACCCGAGATGAGCTGGGGGAAGAACTCCTTGCCCGTCAGCGCGGCCGCGTCGGACGCGGGGAGCTTGCTGAGCACGCCGGTGGGGCCCAGCAGGCTCTGGATCGGGTTGTAGCCGAGGAACGCGGCGAACAGGCTCCCGACGGGCGGGAGCTGGGCGATCTGGTTGGCGATCGCGGTCGGTACCCCGTGCGCCGTGAGGCCGACGCGCAGCGCGGACGGGAGCGACCCGGCGAGCCCGATGATCATGAGGGAGAAGAACACGCCGATCGACAGCGACGACCCGGCGTTCTGCACGGTCCCGGTGACGCCCGAGGCCGCGCCGCGGTCCCCTGCCGGCACGCTGTTCATGATCGCGGACCTGTTGGGTGCGCCGAACATCCCGGTCCCGATCCCGCTCAGGAGGGTGATGAGAGCGAACTGCCAGTAGGTGAAGTTCACCGGGAGGATGAGGAGGGCGACGAACGTCGCGGCGACGACGATCAGCCCCGTGGTCGCGAAGCCCCGTGCCCCGAAACGGTCGGACAACGTTCCCGACACCGGTCCCGCGATCAGGAACCCGATCGTGATCGGCACCATGTAGATGCCGGCCCAGAGCGGGGTGACCTCGTAGGAGTAGCCGTGCCGCGGCAGCCAGATCCCCTGCAACCAGATGATGAGCATGAACTGCAGCCCGCCCTGGCCGATCGAGGAGAGCAGCGCTGCCAGGTTCCCCATGCTGAAGGCGCGGATCCGGAAGAGTCGCATGTTGAGCATCGGCGCGGGCGAGAGGTACTCGATGCGCACGAACACGGTCAGCAGGACCAGCCCGCCGATGATCGCCCCGAGCACCCACGGGTTCAGCCACCCGGTCGCGCTGCCCCCGTAGGGCTGGATGCCGTAGGTGATGCCGGTGAGCACCGCCGTCAGGCCGAGCGCGAAGGTGATGTTCCCGGGCCAGTCCGGATGTGCCGCGCGACGTTGGCTCGTCTCGTGCAGCGACCGGTAGGACCAGATCGTGCCCACGATCCCGATCGGCACGCTCACGATGAACACCGCGCGCCAGTCGACGACCGCGAGCAGGCCGCCGACGAGCAGCCCGATGAAGCTCCCCGCGATCGCAGCCACCTGGTTGATCCCGAGCGCCATCCCCCGGCGGTGCACCGGGAAGGCGTCGGTGAGGATCGCGGTGGAGTTCGCGAACAGCATCGCGCCGCCGACCCCCTGGACGACGCGCCACGCGATGAGCCACATCGCGCCCGGTCCCGCGGTGAACGGGTCGAGCGACAGGGCGATCGAGCCCACGGTGAAGACGACGAACCCGAGGTTGTAGATCCGCACCCGCCCGTACATGTCCCCGAGCCGCCCGAACGTCACCACGAGCACCGCGGTCACCAGCATGTAGCCCATGAGCATCCAGAGCAGGTAGCTCACGTTCCCGGGCTGCAGGGGGTCCAGGTGGATGCCCTTGAAGATCGCGGGCAGCGAGATCAGGACGATCGAGCCGTTGATCGTCGCCATCAGCATGCCGAGCGTGGTGTTGCTGAGGGCCACCCACTTGTACTTCGGGTGGTCCTTGGACAGGAAGGGCGTGCGTGAGCTCACGGTTCTCCGGGGGGCAGCAGTCGGGTGTCAGTCATGAATAACTGTACGCACCACGTATCTGTTCCGCCGAACTGTCCAGGATCGTCGATCGCGCGTGATCGCGCGTGGGGTCAGGAGGCGAGGGAGGCGTCGCTGGAGAAGATCAGCCCGAGGGTGATCTTGCCCTGGCGCAGGGCGTCCTTGGTGAGGTTGCCGCCGGCGTCCAGGGAGGTGAACTGGGTGATGTCCAGCCCGTAGGTGGACTTCAGCCCGACCTCGCAGAACGTGCGTGCCGGGCACTCGGGCGGCCCGCCGAGGATGATCCCCCCGCACGCCGAGGCGAGCTGCGACAACGTCGTGACCTTGTACTTGGTGGCGAACGCGGTCGTGACCGCGAACGCGTTCTGGTCCTGGGCCGCCGCCGGTGCCCCGAACGCCAGACCCACCGCCTTGCCCAGGTCGGTCAGCTTCGCCACCGTCGAGCTCAGGTCCGGGGTGGCCACCGGGGCGGCGTTCGCCCCGTTCTTCTTGGTGTTCAAGAACTCGGTCAACGTGCTCACGTACTCCGGGACCACCGTGATCGCCCCGGACTCCAGGTCCGTCAGGTACAGCTCCCGGTTGCCCACGTCCTGGGTGCTCGCGTCGTAGCCCGCACTGGTCAGCACGTCCACGTAGATGTTCGCCAACGTCGCACCCTCGGAGAAGTTCGGCGCCCCGACCACGACCTTCTTGCCGGTCCCGACCTTGTCCGACGCCGCGAGCCCCTTGGCCGCGACGAACGCCGCCGCTGCCTGCACCGAGGTCTGGCGGTCCACGTCCACGGCCTTGTTCAACCCCACCAGCGCCGGGGTGTCCAGCACCGAGGAGACCGAGTCCAGCAACGTCGTGAGCTCGGGGTCCGCCGCGGCGGCGGCGGCGTTGACCGCCGGGATGACGTTGTCCGGGTTCTGCAGGTGCTTGTCATCGGTCAACGCGACGAACGTGCTCCCCGCGACCGGCGCACACGTCGGCAGACCCGACGCCGCGACCGACGCCGCACCTGCGGTGCTCACGCCCGATGATCCCGGCGCACCACACCCCGACACGAGGAGCACCACACCGGCCACGACGGCCCCGGCCGACATCACCCTCATACGACGTGCACCCATCAGCCGTCTCCTGTCCGCCCGAACGTGGGCACAATTCGAACCTGGCGAGCCGCGCAGCGCAACCCGTGACGGGCCCCGGACGGGGGCGTCAGGACGCGTCGACGGTGACCCCGCGCCAGAACGCGACGTGACCGGCGATCTGACGCGCCGCAGCCGAGGGCTCGGGGTAGGACCAGGCGACGTCCTGGCCGGGACGACCGGCACCGCCCACCGACCAGTAGTGGGCCTGCCCCTTCCACGGGCACGTGCTGCGGGAGTCGGACGCCTCCAGCAGGTCCCAGGCGACCGAGTCGGGCGGGAAGTAGTGGTTGCCCTCCACGACGACGGTCCTCTCGCTCTCGGCGATGACGACGCCGTTCCAGATCGCGCGCATGTCCTTCTCCTCGTCAGGCTCGATGAGTCCTCGATCGCCACATGGAACCCCGCGGGGGTGGCGCGTGATTCCCCTGGCGCACGGCCGGGTCGGTGGCCGAGTCCGGCGCGGTCGGAGACGACGACCTCCTCCACGGACGGCGCGCTGAGATGATGCGCAGGTGGCGGGTGCTGCACCCGCACGACCCCGACGGAGGGAAGCACCGATGACGACGGACCCCGGCACTCCGGCGGAGATCGACCGGCTGCGATCGATCCCGCGCGGGCGCGGGCGCTCGGGACGGCCGGGTGCACCGACGTGGGCGACCTGGGGTCCGTACGTCGCCGAGCGCGCCTGGGGAACCGTGCGCGAGGACTACTCGGCGGACGGCACCGCCTGGGAGTCGTTCCCGCACGACCACGCCCGCTCGCGCGCGTACCGCTGGAACGAGGACGGCATGGCGGCGGTCTGCGACGACCGTCAGCTGCTCTGCCTGGGCCTCGCGGTGTGGAACGGTCGCGACCCGATCCTCAAGGAGCGGATGTTCGGTCTCACCGGCGACGAGGGCAACCACGGGGAGGACGTCAAGGAGTACTGGTGGTACGAGGACTCCACCCCCACCCACTCCTGGATGCGCTGGCGCTACCACTACCCGCAGGCCGAGTTCCCCTACGCGGACCTGGTGACGGAGAACCGGGCGCGCGG
>JAKBFW010000089.1:6199-11222 GCA_021833345.1 Pseudomonadota bacterium
CGTGAGGCCGACGAGTTCTACGCCGACCTCGTCGGCACGCGGTTCACCCCCGACGAGGCCACGCTGATCCGTCAGGCGTACGCCGGCCTGCTGTGGGGCAAGCAGTTCTACCACTACGACGTCCACGAGTGGCTCGACGGTGACCCCGCGGGGCCGCCCCCACCCGAGTCGCGCCGCACCGGCCGCAACGCCGCCTGGCGCCACCTGTCCGCCCATGACGTCTTCTCGATGCCGGACGCCTGGGAGTACCCGTGGTTCGCGGCCTGGGACCTGGCGTTCCACGCGGTGGCGCTCGCCCACGTCGACCCGGAGTTCGCCAAGGGGCAGATCCTCATGCTCCTGCAGGACACGTACATGCACCCGTGCGGGCAGCTCCCCGCGTACGAGTGGGCCTTCGGAGACGTGAACCCCCCGGTGCACGCATGGGCCGCGCTGCGCGTGTTCCACTGCGCCGGCGACCGGGACTACGAGTTCCTCGAGCACACGTTCCACCGCCTGCTGGTCAACTTCACCTGGTGGGTGAACCGCGAGGACGCGGGCGGCGACAACGTCTTCGAGGGTGGGTTCCTCGGGCTGGACAACATCGGACCGATCGACAGGTCCGCGCCGCTCCCGGTCGCCGGTCGGCTCGAGCAGAGCGACGGCACGGCCTGGATGGCGATGTACTGCCTCGACATGCTCGAGATCGCCCTCGTGCTCGCCGAGCACGACGACAGCTACGAGACCATGGCCACGAAGTTCCTCGAGCACTTCGCCTACATAGCGACCGCCGCACGCCGGCAGAACCTCTGGGACGAGGCCGACGGCTTCTACTACGACGTCCTCGCGGCGGCGGACGGCACCCGCATCCCGGTCCGGGTGCGTTCCCTCGTCGGGCTGCTGCCGATGATCGCGACGACGACGCTCGGCACCGGCACTCTGAGCCGGCTGCCGGGGTTCGCCGCCGACCTCGACTGGTTCATGACGCAGCGACCCGAGTTCGCCGATCCGCTGGGCGTGACGCACGTGCGCGACGGGGGCCTCGGGCGCCTGCTGGCGATGGTCCCGACGCAGAACCTGCGACGCCTGCTCGCCGCGGTGTTCGACGAGGACGAGTTTCTCTCCCCGTACGGCATCCGGTCGCTGTCCAAACGGCACGAGCAGCACCCGTTCGTCCTCGAGCTGCCGGGGTTCCGCGCCGAGGTCGGCTACGAGCCGGGCGAGTCGCAGAGCGGGGTGTTCGGCGGCAACTCCAACTGGCGCGGGCCGGTCTGGTTCCCGGCGAACGTCATGCTCATCCACGGTCTGCACCGGTTCGCGCGCCTGTACGGCGACGAGCTCCAGCTCGAGCTCCCGACCGGGTCGGGACGGATGATGACGCTGTCAGAGGTCGCCGCGGAGCTGACCCGGCGCCTGAGCACCGTGCTGCTCCCCGACGCGGACGGTCGGCGCCCCGCGCTCGGCGACGGGCCGCCGTTCCGCGACGGCGTCACCTGGGACCGCGACGCGCTCTTCCACGAGTACTTCCACGCGGACACCGGGCAGGGCCTCGGCGCGTCGCACCAGACGGGCTGGACGGCGCTCGTCGCGGACCTGCTGCTGCACCGCGAGGTGTCGATCGACGAGCCCTGATCCGGCCGCGTCCGCGCGCCGCCCACGCACCGATCAGGCGCCGAGGTCACCGAACCGTCCAGCCCCCGTCCACCATCAGGGTGTGGCCGGTGATCAACGACGCAGCCGGCGAGACGAGGAACACGACCGCCCCCGCGACCTCCATCGGGCGCCCGATCCGGTGCAGCGCGGCGATCCGCTCGATCACGTCGGCCCGGAACCCCGGGTCGGCGAGCGCCGGCTCCGTTCCCGGGGTCTCGATGAACGTCGGCGCCACGGTGTTCACCGTGATCCCGTGCGGCCCCCACTCCACCGCGAGGCACCGCGCCAGGTGGGCGACCGCGGCCTTCGACATGCAGTAGACCGACTCACCTGGCAGCGCGACCGTCCCCGCCTGGGACCCGATCATGACGATCCGCCCACCACCCCGCGCGATCATGTGCCGACCGACGTACTGGCTCGTGAAGAACGTCCCCGTGACGTTGACCTGGAGAGTCGCCGCGACGTCGGCCTCGGTCACCTCCTCGGCAGGGTTGCCCGGGGCGATGCCGGCGTTGTTCACGAGGATGTCGATCCCCCCGAGGTGCGCGACGGCCGCGTCCACGGCCGTCCGCACCTGCGCGAGGTCGGACACGTCCATCTGGAGCGGGAGAGCGCGACGGCCCAGCGCCTCGATCTCCGCGACGAGGTCCGCACCGGTCGCCACGTCACGCAGGCCGATCGCGACGTCCGCGCCCGCGGCGGCTAGGGCGACGGCGATCGCGTGGCCCAGCCCCCTCCCGGCGGCGGTGACGAGCGCGGTGCTGCCGCTCAGGTCGAAGCTGGGCAGGTCGGTCATCGGGACTCCTCGGTCGCGCGGGTACGGCTCGACGCTAGCCCCGTCCCGTCAGGCGGTCAGGCGCGGATAGTCCGTGTACCCCTCGGCGCCGGCACCGTAGAACGTCTGGGCGTTCGGGGTGTTCTCCACATGGTTGCCCTGCCAGCGCTCCACGAGGTCGGGGTTGGCGATGACGGGGCGCCCGACGGCGACGGCGTCCGCATTCGAGTCCGCGATCAGCCCGACCGCTTCCTCGCGGGTCGTGACGCGCCCGAAGCCGCTGTTGGCGATGAGCTTGCCGCCGAAGCGGGCCCGCAGACCCTGGACGAGCTCACCGGTCGGTTCGCTGTGCAGGATGCTCACATAGGCGAGACCGAGCGGGGCGAGGCCGTCGACGAGCGCCTCGTAGGTGGCCTGCGCGTCGGCGGCGTCCGTCTCGACGACGTCCTGGATGTTGTGCATGGGAGACAGGCGGATGCCCACCCGACCCGCACCGATCGCCTCCGCGACGGCCGTCGTCACCTCGACGCCGAACCGCGCCCGGTTCTGCGGCGAGCCACCGTAGCCGTCCTCGCGCCGGTTCGAGACCGGGGACAGGAACTGGTGCAGCAGGTAGCCGTTCGCGCTGTGGATCTCCACCCCGTCGAGCCCGGCCGCGATCGCGTTCCTCGCGGCTGCCACGAACTCGTCGCGCACGACGGTCAGCTCGTCGGTCGTGAGCGCGTGCGGCACCGGGTACGGCCGCTTGCCCGTCGCGGTGTGCACCTCGCCGTCGATCGCGATCGCGCTCGGGGCGACGATCCGGTCGGTCCCGGTGATCTCCGGGTGGGACACGCGGCCGCCGTTCATGAGCTGCATGACGATCCGGCCACCCCGGGCGTGGACGGCGTCAGCGACCCGACGCCAACCCTCGACCTGCTCGTCGGTCACGATGCCAGGCTGCCCCGGGTAGGCGCGCGACTCGTGGCTCGGGTAGGTCCCTTCGGTGATGATGAGACCGACGCTCGCCCGCTGCGCGTAGTGCTCGGCCACGAGGTCGCCGGGGACGCCCGCGGCGCCCGATCGCATCCGGGTGAGGGGCGCCATCACGACGCGGTTGGGCAGGTGCAGGTCCCCGAGCGAGACGGGCGAGAACAGATCCATCGGTAGGTGCCTTCCGTTGCGGGGGCCCCGCCGCGAACGCGACGTGGCCCGTGATGCCAACGGCACGCCGCGGACCGCTATTCCGCGCGCAACGGCCGGCATCCGCTACTCGCGGTGCAGGTTCAGCGCCAGGCTGGGGACGATGAACGACGCGAGGAAGATCGGCAGGATGCTCTTCCCGGTGCACCGGTAGGCGACGAGTCCGCGGTCGGCGACGTCGAACGTCACCGTCCGGCTCGAGCTGCGACCGCTGCGCACCTGCAGGGTGTGACGGCCGGGCTCCACCTCCGTCTCGAACGTGTCGTTCATCTCGACCGATCCGACCTGCCGCCCGTCGAGCACGACGTCGTACGTCCCGCGGCGCACCTCGGCACCGAACGCCTTGTGCGCGACCGTCAACGTTCCGGACATGGCTGGTCTCCTCGTGCTCGAGAGCGATCGTGCTCAGGGGTCTCCGCGACCGGCACCGGCGCCGGCCCCCGGAGCGGGTCAGCCACGTCGACCGGTGACGAGTCGTTCGCGGTCGAACATCGCCGCCACGACCCGCCAGGCGACCAGGTCGACGACCAGCAGGACGGCCGCGAGTCCGATCGCGAGCGCCGTCGACGCCGTGATCACGTCGAGCGAGATCAGCGCCAGGACGACCAGCGGCGGCAGACTGGCGAGCGTGCCCAGCTGCTGCGCGACGCGGACGTCGGTGGACCGGACGGACACGGCGATGCCGACCCAGATCGCCCACCCGGCGAGCAACGGCGTGAACAGGAGCTGGACCAGCAGGTGCGTGCCCGCGTAGATCGCCGAGGACACCGCGGGGTCGGCGAACAGGGCCGCCGCAGCGAGGAAGATCCCGAACACCGCATAGGCGATCGCGATCGCCGGGACGAAGGCCGCGAGCGCCTTCGCGACGAGGAACTCCTCGCGGCGGATCGGGGTGATGAGGACCGCCTCGAGCGTGCCCTGCTCGCGCTCGCCGACCACCGAGTAGGCGGCGAGGGTCGAGGGGACGATCGCGGGGATCACCAGCATGTAGAGCATCGACAGCCCGATGCGCGTGGTGAGGTGAGCGGTACCGGCCGTCGAGTTGGCGGCGAAGAGCTGGATCATCGGCGCGACGATGAACACCACCGGCACCAGGGTCATCGTCACGACCACGAACCGGTTGCGCCGGTAGTCCCGCAGCTCCTTGCGGACGATCGCGCCGACCCGCGTCCAGCTGAAGCTCATCGGCTCCTCGCCTCCACGTCCTCGTCGATCAGCTGCAGGTAGACGTCCTCCAGCGAGTGGTGGGACTCGGTGAGCGACACGATCTCGGCGCCCGCGCCGACGAGCGCTCGGGCGATCGCCGGCGCGGCGAGCTCGGGGTCCGCAACCGTCACCCGGTAGCCGGTCGGCGTCTGCTCCCACGCGTCGGTCTCCGGCAGCGTGCCGAGAACGGCCTGCGGATCCGCGACGGGCGCGCGGAGCCGCACGTCC
>JAKBFW010000090.1 GCA_021833345.1 Pseudomonadota bacterium
ACCCGTGCCGCGGGCGTCGGTGCCGACCTCGGCCGTGGCGACGCCGGCTGCCCCGACGTCGGCCGCCGCGCGGCTGCTCGCCCGTCTGCCCGTCCAGCGCGAGGAGATCGACCTGGGCTCGCTCGATCTGGCCTCGCTCGACGTGAGCACGCGGGACCCGCGCACGCGGGACGAGAGCCCTGCGAACGTCACGCCGATCGCGGTCGGCCAGACCGGCGGCCCGCTCGACGGGTCGATCCTCGCTCCGTCCGCGTGGCGACGCGCGGCCCGGGCAGTACGTCGGTGAACCGGTCCACCCCGGCGCCCGCCGTCGAGCGCGCGCGATTCCGACGCCTCGTTGCCGGTCTCCTCGTCCTGCTCGGCTGCGTGCTGCTCGGGGTGACCGTCGGTGCCTCCGGGGCCAGCGCGGCGCCGCGCTCGGTGCCGGCCGGCGTTCCCGTCGCGGTGCGGGTCGGTGTCCCGACGGCGGTGCCCGCGCTCGCGTTGCCGGCCGCGCCCACCGCTCCGGTCACGCCCACCGACCCCGCCACCCCCAACGGCCCCGGCACGATCACGATCGGCATCAACGGCGTCGACGGGACGCCGAACAGCTCGATCGTCGTGCTGCTCGGCATCACGCTGCTGTCGGTCGCGCCGTCGCTGCTGCTCATGATGACGAGCTTCACCAAGATCTTCGTGGTGCTGGCCCTCACCCGGAACGCGATGGGCCTCCAGGGCGTGCCGCCGAACCAGGTGATCGCGGGGCTGTCGCTGTTCCTCAGCCTGTTCATCATGGGCCCGGTGCTCAGCCAGGTGAACGACACCGGGCTGCAGCCCTACCTGCACGGCAGTGTCACGTTCTCGCAGGCCGTCGAGACCGGTCAGCAGCCGTTGCGGACCTTCATGCTCAAGCAGACCCGCCAGGAGGACCTCGCGCTGATGACGCGCTCGGCGAACCTCCCGAACCCGAAGGACGAGGCGGCCGTCTCGATGACCACGCTGATCCCGGCGTTCATGCTCTCCGAGCTCCGCTCGGCGTTCATCATCGGGTTCGTCATCTTCGTGCCGTTCCTCGTGATCGACCTGGTCGTCTCCTCCGCGCTGATGTCGATGGGCATGATGATGCTGCCTCCGGTGATGGTGTCGTTGCCGTTCAAGATCCTGCTGTTCGTGCTCGTCGACGGCTGGGGACTGATCGTCACGGCGCTCGTCGGGAGCTACCGGTGAGCGCGCGATGAACACCAACGCCGTCCTCGACATCGCGATGTCCGCGATCATCATCGCCGCGAAGCTCGCGGCGCCGATCCTCGTCACGGCTCTCGTCGTCGGGTTCACCGTCTCGCTCGTGCAGTCGGTGACGCAGATCCAGGAGGTCACGCTCAGCTTCGTCCCGAAGGCGATCGCGGTGGCGCTCGCCCTCGTGATCGCCGGCCACTGGATGATCTCCGAGATGGTGACGTTCACCCAGCAGCTCTTCGACCGGATCCCCTCGCTGCTCGGCGGGGGCTGACCCGTGGCCCTGACGTTCTCCCTCGCCGCCGTCCAGCTCGTGATGCTCGCCGGGGTGCGGATCGTCGCGTTCCTCGTGATCGCGCCGCCGTTCTCGCACGGGACGATCCCGGGGTCGATCAAGGCGGCGCTCTCGCTCGGCGTCGCGCTCGCGGTCGCCCCGCACCTTCCGCCGGGAGACCTCGGGCAGAGCCTGAGCACGGGTGGGTTCGTCGCCGACCTCGTGCTGCAGGCCGCGATCGGCGTCGCGCTCGGGTTCCTCGTGGCGCTCGCCTTCGCTGCGGTCCAGAGCGCCGGCAACCTCATCGACCTGTTCGGCGGGTTCCAGATCGCGCAGGCGTTCGACCCGATGAGCCAGACCAACAGCGCGCAGTTCTCCCGGCTCTACCAGCTCCTCGCGGTCGTCCTGCTGTTCGCGTCGAACGGCTACCAGCTCGTCCTCGGCGGGCTGGTCCGGACCTTCGACGCGTTGCCGATCGGCGCGGCCCTCGACCTCGGGACCTACTCGAGACTGGCGACCTCCGGCCTCACCCAGATGTTCGTCGCGGCGCTGCAGATCGCCGGCCCGTTGATCGTCGTGCTGTTCCTCGCCGACGTGGGCCTCGGTCTGCTGACGCGCGTGGCGCCTGCGCTCAATGCGTTCGCGCTCGGCTTCCCGCTCAAGATCCTGCTGACCCTCAGCTTCGGGTCGCTCGCCCTGCTCGCCCTGCCGCGCATCGTCGCGGGGCTCGCCGACACGTCGGTGTCCACCCTGCTCGGGGGTGCCCGATGAGCTCGGAGGGTCAGGAGAAGTCGGAGAAGGCCACCCCGGAGCGGATGAAGAAGGTCCGTGACGAGGGCTCTCTCACCAAGTCGCAGGACCTCAGCTCGTGGCTGGGCATCGGCGCCGCGGCGATCACCCTGCCGATGGTGATCGGCCGGGCGACCGAGGCGGCGCGCACCCAGCTCGCCGAGGTCGGTCAGATCGTCGCGCAGCCGGATCCCGGCCGTGCCGTCACGTTGCTGGGTGACGGTCTGGCGACCGTGCTGTCGACGGTCTCCCCGATGCTGATCGCCGTCGTGCTCGCCGCGGTGGCGGCGACCGCGATCCAGGGCGGGATCCACCCGTCGATGAAGCGGCTCAAGCCCACCTTCAAGCAGTTCAACCCGACCAGCGGGGTCAAGCGGCTGTTCGGCGCCCAGGCCTGGTGGCAGGGGGCGAAGTCCCTGCTCAAGACGGGCGTCGTCGGGCTGGTGCTGTTCGTCGCCGTCAAGGGGCTGACGCCGGCACTGATGTCCGCGGGTGGACTCCCGGTCCGGGCGCTGCTCGACGAGGCGGGGGGTGGGGCGATGTCGCTGCTGCGCACCGCCGTGGCCGCGGGTCTGCTGCTGGCAGCCGCCGACGTCGTCGTGGTGATCCGGCGCAACCGGAAGAAGACGCGGATGTCCCGCCAGGAGATCAAGGACGAGAGCAAGCGCTCCGACGGTGACCCGCTGCTCAAGGGGGCGATCCGCTCCAAACAGCTCGCCATGAGCCGCAACCGCATGATGGCGGCGATCCCCACCGCGGACGTCGTCCTGGTCAACCCGACCCACGTCGCCGTTGCCCTCCGCTACGAGCCCGGCACCGGCGCGCCCCGCGTGGTCGCCAAGGGCCAGGGGCACGTCGCCACCCGGATCCGCGAGCGCGCCACCGAGCACCACGTCCCGATGGTCGCCGACATCCCGCTCGCCCGCGCGCTGCACGGGGCGTGCGAGGTCGGCGACGAGATCCCCGAGTACCTGTACACCGCGGTCGCGCGCGTGCTCGCGTTCGTGATGGCGCTGCGCCGACGTGGTGCCGCCGCCGGGGTGCACCGGGTGCCGGACCGGCCGGGGGTCGCCGCATGAGACCCGCGCCCCGCCCCCTGCCGACGAGCGCATCCGCGCCCGGCAGTGCACCCCGACCCGCCGCCCGACCCGCGCCCCGCCGCTCCAGGAAGGACCTCCGATGAGGAAGACCTCGATCAGCCAGCTGGCTGTCCCGGCCGGCGTCGTCGGCATCGTGCTGCTGCTGGTCATCCCGCTGCCCGCCACGATGCTGGACTTCCTGATCGCGCTGAACATCACCGCGTCCCTGGTGATCCTGCTGACCAGCATGTACGTCAAGCGTCCGCTGGACTTCTCGGTCTTCCCGTCGCTGCTGCTGGTCTTCACGCTGTTCCGGCTCGGGCTCAACGTCGCCTCGACACGCCTCGTCCTCAGCGACGGGTACGCGGGCCAGGTGATCAACGCCTTCGGGCACTTCGTGATCAGCGGCTCGCTGGTCATCGGCCTGGTGATCTTCCTGATCCTCGTGGTCATCCAGTTCGCGGTCATCACCAACGGTGCCGGACGCGTCGCGGAGGTCGGCGCGCGGTTCACCCTGGACGCGATGCCCGGCAAGCAGATGGCGATCGACGCCGACCTCAACGCCGGCCTCATCAACGAGGACCAGGCACGCAAGCGCCGGGCCGACGTCGCGGCCGAGGCGGACTTCTACGGCGCGATGGACGGTGGCTCCAAGTTCGTCAAGGGCGACGCCATGGCGGGCATCATCATCACCGTCATCAACCTCGTCGGCGGGTTCGTCATCGGCATGGTGCAGATGGGTCTGAGCGCGGGCGACTCGCTGCAGCGGTTCAGCCTGCTGACCATCGGGGACGGCCTCGTCACCCAGATCCCGGCGCTGCTCATGTCGGTGTCGACCGGTCTGATCGTGACCCGCTCGACCGCCGAGAGCGACATGGGGACCGCGGCGTCCAAGCAGCTCACGCAGAGCCGCTCGGCGCTGCAGATCGCCGGAGTCTCGGCGATCGCGCTGTCGGTGATCCCGGCCATGCCGAAGCTGCCGTTCATCCTGATCGGCGCCGCGCTGCTCTACGTGTCGCAACGGATCAAGGAGCGCGAGGCCGGCGAGGCCGCGGCGGCGCGCGTCGCCGCGGCCCCCGCGACGACGGCGACGGCGGACACGCCCGAGCAGCTGATCGAGCAGATGCGCGTGCACGCGCTGGAGATCCTGCTCGCGCCGGACCTCGTCGACATGGTCGGCACCGGCACCGACCAGGAGCTCCTGGCGCGGGTGCGCGCGCTGCGGCGGAAGATCGCGCTCGACCTCGGGATCGTCGTGCCGCCGGTGCGGACCCGGGACTTCGTCGAGCTGCCGCGCTCGACGTACGTGGTGCGCATCTCCGGCGTCGAGGTCGGTCGCGGCCAGACCCCGGGCGGCCGGGTGCTCGCGCTCGGCGAGGACCTGCAGTCGTTGCCCGGGCAGAGCGTCGTGGAACCCGTGTTCGGCCTGCCGGGCAAGTGGGTGGCGACCGAGCTCCGGCACGCCGCGGAGATGTCCGGCGCGACCGTCGTGGACCGCGTCTCGGTCCTCATCACGCACCTCGGCTCGATCATCGCCCAGAACGCTCCGCGTCTGCTCGGGCGCGAGGACGTCCGGGTGCTGACGGAGGGCGTCAAGCAGGTCAACCCGTCCGTCGTCGACGAGCTCATCCCGAACCTGCTCTCCCTCGGCGAGGTGCAGCGCGTGCTGCAGGGGTTGCTCGCGGAGGAGATCTCGATCCGCGACCTCGGGCGGATCTACGAGGCGCTCACCCTGCGCGCCAAGGTCAGCACCGACGTCGAGGGCCTCGTCGAGGCCGCACGGTCCGCGATCGCACCGGCGCTGACGGCGCAGCACGCGCACGAGGGCATGCTGCGGGTCATCACGGTCGCGCCGGCCCTCGAGCAGCACCTCCTGGAGTCGCTTCGCCCCACCGACCAGGGCACCCAGCTGCTGCTCGATCCCGAGACCACGGAGGGCTTCCTCGGCTCGGTCCTGCGCTGCACCACCGAGGCCGAGCAGGGCGGCCGGACCGCCGTCCTGGTGTGCGCACCGGCGATCCGTCCCGCCGTGCGCAGGCTGGTGGCACACTCGATGCCGCGACTGGCCGTGCTCTCCTACGTCGAGGTCACCGGTGCCGGTCTGCAGATCGAGCAGGTCGGGATGGTGACGGATGTCCACGCGATTGCTGCTTGAGGGCGACGACCTCGAGCTGCTGCTGACGCGCGTCCGGGCGGAGTACGGCCCGGACGCGACCGTCGTGCGCGCCGAGCGCGTCCGCACCGGCGGGATCGCGGGGTTCTTCGCCCGCGAGCGGTTCGAGCTGACGATCGAGGTGCCCGAGCGGGGGCCTCTCGGCGGCTGGGCCCGCGCGGGCCGTGGCGCGCTGGGTGGCCAGCGGTCGCGCCCGGGGGCGACCGGTATCGACGCCCTGCTCGACGCCGCGGACGCCGCCGAGCGGGGCGATCCGCCGCTCGTGCCGCCGGGCGCGGCCGTCCCCGGCACCGACGGCCCGCAGCTCTCGACCGGTCGCGACGCGTTCGCGTCGGTCCTCGACTCGGTCCGGTCGATGGCCGGTGCCGTGCCGCTCGAGGGCGTGGTCGAGCCGGCCGCGCCGCCGGTGCCGCCGGTGCCGGACGTGCCGGAGGCACCGGAGCTGGGCCGGTCCGGTTCGACGACGGGCCCTGCACCCGACCTGGCCGCTGCGACTGCCGTCGCTGGTGCGCCGGAGACCTCCGTGCGCCCGACCACGCCCGGTGGGGCGTTCGCACCGATCACCGCCCCCACGGTCCCGGTGACCTCGCCCAGCGTCGTGCTGCGCCCACCCGGGGCCGGCAAGGCCGACCTCCTCGCGCTCGGCGTGCCGGCCCGCCTGCTCGGCGAGGCGGCCCCGGGGCCCGTCCCGTTGTCCGACCTCCTGAAGGACGTCCCGAACCCGCCGCGGCTCGCGCGCATCCCCGGCTCGCTGATCGCCGTCGTGGGGGACACCGCGACGGTGCTGGCCACGGCACGGCAGATGGCGACCCGGCTCGGCCTGCAGGAGACGGACGTGGTGCTCGCCGGTGATCTCGAGGCGATCCCCGGGTTCGGTCGTCGGGTCCAGACGGCCGCATCGGCGCGCCGGTTCCGCGACCGTGCGACCGCCGACGACGGCGTCCTGGTGGTGGCGATCGGCGTCGGCTCCGAGCCCGTGGACGTCGACCGCGGCGCCGAGGTGCTCGAGGCACTCGCTCCCGACCAGGTGTGGGCGGTCGTCGACGCGCGCAGCAAGCCGCGTGACTGCGTCCGGTGGCTGGCCGACGTCGGCCGCGGGCGGCGGGTCGACGCGCTCGCGGTCGCCAGCGTCTTCGCCACCGAGCAGCCCGGGACGGTCCTCGACCTCGGGGTGCCGGTCGGCTGGGTGGACGGTCTTCCGGCGACGCGGGTCACCTGGGCCGCGGTGCTGAGCAGGAGGCTCGGGGACGACGCGCGCTGGGACTGACCAGGCCGTCGCGCGGGCTCGAGCGCCGGAGCGGATAGTCTCGGCCCATGCTCGTGCTCAGCCGTCGCGTCGGCGAACGCCTCCTGATCGGTGATGACATCGTCATCACGGTCATCGAGGTGCGCAGCGACGGCGTGCGCATCGGCATCGACGCGCCCCGCGAGATCAGCGTGAACCGCGCCGAGGTCATCGAGGCGGTCACCGCCGCGAACGTGGAGGCCACGACCGCGGACGAGGGTGCGGTCGACGCCCTGCGCCGCCTGCGGTCCCCGCAACGCCCGGCATCCGGGCCGCACCCGCCCACCTCGCGCTGAGGTCCGCTCTCCCCGTCTTCCTCACTCCCCGCCCTGCCCTGCCGATCAGAGGGCTGGTGGCGGCCGTGCACCGCACGTGCCGGCCGTGCACCGCACACGGGAACGGGAGACTGCTGTGGAAGATCTGGACGACATCGTCCGCGAGTTCCTGGTCGAGAGCTACGAGAACCTCGACCAGCTGGACCGAGATCTTGTCGCGCTCGAGGGCGCCCCGGGTTCGCGGGACCTGCTGAGCAGCGTCTTCCGCACGATCCACACGATCAAGGGGACCAGCGGGTTCCTCGCGTTCGGTCGTCTCGAGAAGGTCACCCACGCGGGCGAGAACCTGCTCGTCGAGCTGCGCGACGGCCGTCGGTCCATGGACGGTGCGATGGCGGACGTGCTGCTGCGGCTCGTCGACACGGTGCGGGAGATCCTCGCGAGCATCGACCGGGACGGCGCCGAGGGCGACGTCCCCATCGACGGCGTGATCGACCAGATCCGCCAGGTCCAGGAGGCCGGCTCCGTCGCCGTCGAGCCTGCCGCCGCTGCCCCGACGCCTGCTGTCTCTGAGGCACCCGACGTCGCGGAGGCTCCCACCCTCGAGACCGCCCGGCCGCGGACGGTCGTCAAGCGCGTCCGGGTCGCTGCTGCGCGCACGACGGTCTCGACCGTCCAGAGCACGGCCGAGGTGCCCGCACCGCACACGCCCGTGGGGTCGGAGTTCGTCGTGGACGACGACGCGTGGGCGCCGATCGGCATGGAACCGGTCGCCACGGTGCAGCTCGGTGCCGACGACGTCGCGGCCGTCGCGCGGGCCGGAGCCTCGGCCCTGGCCCACGACGTCGCGTCGGCCGAACCTGCCGAGGACGACGCCGACGGCCGGCCCGCGCCGTCGGGCGCCGGCGCGGCAGCGGCAGCGGCCGCGGGGGCGAGCGACTCGGCCCCGGAGGAGCAGAGCATGTCCCGCGGTCCGGTCGAGACCTCGATCCGGGTGGACATCGAGCTGCTCGAGGGGCTGATGCGTCAGGTCAGCGAGCTCGTGCTGACCCGCAACCAGATCAGCAGGCTCGCGCAGGACACCTCGGACGTCGACCTCCTGCGCTCCTCGCAGCGACTCAGCCTGATCGCCTCCGAGCTGCAGGAGGGGGTCATGAAGACCCGCATGCAGCCGATCGACCACGTGTGGAACAAGATGCCCCGGGTCGTGCGCGACCTCGCGGCCCAGTGCAAGCGGCAGGTGCACCTCGAGCTCGTCGGCGGTGACACCGAGCTCGACCGTAGCCTCCTCGAAGCGGTCAAGGACCCCCTGACGCACCTGGTCCGCAACGCGGTCGACCACGGCATCGAGTCCCCCGAGGAGCGTCTCGCCGCGAACAAGTCGGCCAAGGGGACCCTGACGCTGCGCGCGTACCACGCGGGCGGTCAGGTGCTCGTCGAGGTCACCGACGACGGTCGCGGGATCGACGCCGGTCACGTCGCGGCGAAGGCGGTCGAGCGCGGGCTGCGGACCCCGGACGAGATCACGAAGATGTCCACGGCGGAGGTCTTCGAGCTGTTGTTCCTGCCGGGGTTCTCGACAGCGCAGGCCGTGACGAAGGTGTCCGGCCGCGGCGTCGGGATGGACGTCGTCCGGACCAAGATCGAGGCGATCGGCGGGACGGTCGACATCGAGTCCGAGGTCGGGCGCGGCACCACCTGGCGGCTGCGGATCCCGCTGACGCTCGCGATCATGCCGGCGCTCACGGTCGAGCACCTCGGCGAGCTGTTCGCCGTGCCGCAGGTCAACCTGCTCGAGCTCGTCGCCCTCGACGCCCAGAAGACGGCGACGGCGATCGAGTACGTCGGGAGCGCTCCGGTGTACCGCCTGCGTGGTCAGCTGCTCCCGCTGGTCGCCCTCGGCGAGGTGCTCGGCGTGTCGTCCGACGAGGTCACTGCCCTGCGTGCGGGGGACGCGCGCGGCGGCGTGATCGCGGTCCTGCAGGCCGACGAGCAGCGGTTCGGGTTGCTGGTCGACCGGGTGCTGAACACCGAGGAGATCGTGGTCAAGCCGGTCGCGACCCGGATCAAGTCGCTCGGGATCTACACCGGCGCGACGTTGCTCGGTGACGGTCGTGTCGCGCTGATCCTGGACGTCCAGGCGATCGCGCGACGCAGCGTGCGCGGCGAGGCGATCGAGTTCGGGCGCGCGCACGGTGCGGACGACGAGCGCGCCGTCAGCGACGTCGTGCAGATGCTCGTCGCGGGGATCGGCGGCGGGCGCCGGGTGGCGCTCCCGCTGTCCGCCGTGACCCGCCTCGAGCACATCCCGCGCGACCGCGTCGAGCTGGTCGGTGGCCGCGAGGTCATCCAGTACCGGGAGGACATCCTGCCGCTGGTCCGGCTCGACCGCCTGCTCGGGGCGAGCTCGACCCTCGAGAGCGACGAGCTCCTGGTGGTCGTCTACACGCGCGGGCGTCGCAGCGTCGCGATGGTGGTCGAGGAGGTCATCGACATCATGGACGACGACGGTGCCCGTCACAGCGGGATCGACGACCTGGGGCTGACCGGCTCGACGGTGCTCAAGGACCGTGTGACCGAGCTCCTCGACGTCGCCGCGGCCGTCCGTGCGGCGGACTCGCACTTCTTCGACGACGCCGACCTCGAACTGGCAGGTGTGTGACATGGCCACGCAGTACGTGACGTTCACCCTCGACGGCGCCCACTACGGCGTCGACGTCGCGAAGGTCCAGGAGGTGCTGCGGGCCCAGCGTCGGACGCCGGTCCCGCTCGCCGACCCGGACGTGGCCGGCCTCGTCAACCTGCGCGGTCAGGTCGTCATGACCGTCGACCTCCGCACGCGTCTGGGGCTGCCCGCGCTCCCCGCCGGCCAGGAGCCGATGATGGTCGTCGCCCAGGTCGCCGGCGAGACGGTGAGCCTGCTCGTCGACGAGATCGGGGACGTCGTCGAGGTCGACACGGACCAGTTCGAACGGCCGCCGGAGACGCTCGTCGGTCCGATGCGCGACCTCATCGTCGGCGCCTACAAGCTCGAGAGCGGGCTGCTGCTCGCGCTCGACGTCGAACGCGCCACGGCCTGACGCACGAGCGAGCACGCGCCCCGCTCATGGACGAGCGGTGCATCTCATGGATGAGAGGAAGCAGCGATGACTGTGACGACGAGACCGGTGCGCGGGAGCCGGACCGTGGCCGGCTGGATCGGCAACCGGGGGATCCGGAGCAAGATCCTCGGGCTGCTCGGGCTGCTCGCCGTGGTCACCCTGGGAACGGGCGCTCTTGCCGTCTCCTCGTTGCAGACCCTCTCGACCAACGCGAGGGAGCTGGAGAGCGTCCAGACCCAGGTGTCCGCGCCGCTGAGCGTGGTGCACCAGGAGGAGATCAAGGCTCGGATGCTGGTGGCGGAGGCAGGTGCCTCGCTCACGTCGACCTCGGCGCAACGTGAGGGCTTCACCTCGCAGATCGCGACGACCGACGGCGACTTCGTGCACGCGAGGCGTGCGTTCGAGGCAGGGTTCGCCGGGCGTCTCCCGGCAGAATGGACGCAGTTCCTCGCGAGCTGGGACGCCTGGAAGGCCATCCGTGACCACCAGCTGATCCCCGCGGCGTTCAACCACGACCAGGCCGGGTTCGGTCGGCTGACCGACAACGTCGCGAAGCCCGTGCTCGACACGGCCATCGCGAGCCTCGGAGCCACCGAGACGGTCGTCACGCAGTACATCGCGGCCCTCGCCGAGCACGCGAACGCGGAGTCAGACACGGCCATGCGCACGCTCGTGGTGTCTCTCGGCGTGGGCCTCGTCGCGGCGCTCGCGCTCGGCCTCTGGGTGGCGAACCTCATCCGGTCCCAGGTCGCCGACGTGCAACGCGCGCTGGAGGCGCTGGCGGACGGCGACCTCACGGTCACCGCGACGGTGACGGGCCGCGATGAGCTGGGTCGGATGGCGTTGGCGTTGGGTCGTGCGCAGGCGGCGTTGCGGTCGACGTTGTCGGGGGTGGTGGAGACGGCGGGGACGGTGGCGGCGGCGGCGGAGGAGTTGTCGGCGTCCAGTG
>JAKBFW010000091.1 GCA_021833345.1 Pseudomonadota bacterium
GTCGCCACCCACCAGCAGCCACACGGACCGGGCGTGCTCACCCTCGCGCTCGCCGGGTCCGGACTCCTCCTCCTGCTGATCGCCGCGGGCTCGGCAGGACGTCGCAGGCGGCGCGGCACCGGAGAGAACCGCCGCCACGATCCGATCGCACCAAGCCCCGACCGCGAGTAGTCGAGCTCCGGCTCTGGACAGGTCTGGTCGACGGGTCTGCCGTATGACAACGCTTGCGCGGCGCGGCCGCAGGACAAGATCTGGGTGGGGTCAGCGAGTGGATCGGTGGAGCGGCACGGTGGGCGCGTCCCCGGGTTCAGCCCAGGGTCAGGTGGAACGCAGGGTCAGGTGGAACGCAGGGTCAGGTGGAACGCAGGGTCAGGTAGAAGAAGTCACGCTGGTCGGAGGCCAGGTAGCGGTCCGCAGGCCGGTTCATCCTGGGCAGGAGCTTGGTCGGCGTGACGGAGCCACCGGTGGACGGTGCCCACGAGGCGAACGAGACCATCACCGTGTGGATGTCGAGCTCCATCCCTCGCACGGCTCCGGCGTCGGCCAGCGCGGTGGCGAGGGCCGTGAGGGTCAGGTCGGCCCCGGCCACATAGACGAGGTTCCCGGTCGCGTCGACGCCCGCGCCTGATCGCCACGTGAACTGGTACTGGTTCTTGGCGTTCCCCCACCGCTGACCGACGTTCGAGGAGAGGCCCGCGACGGGACGTCCGTGGTCCACGACGAGGGCGAGGTTCTGGCGCACCGCGACCACGTGGCGGCCCATGGTGACATCGCGTCCCCATTGCCCGAGCGTCACCGTCCCCTGGTCGTCGATGACCAGGGATGCCTGTCCGTCCCTGAGGGAACCGGCGCCCCGCCCGGACAGGTAGAAGCCGCCGCGGGCGTCGTGCAGGGTCCAGCCCGAGTTGAACGTGGCGACCAGGGCGGGGACGTCGCTCGCCGGCACGTGCGCGCCCCGCGACCAGCCCGAGCCGGTCGGCTCGACCGTTCCCGCGACGAGGTGCGCGTAGGTGGCACGCGCACGCATCCAGGCGACCCCGGCGAAGACGCTCGGGTGCGCGGGATCCGGACGGAGGAACGAGGTGTAGATCGCCGGCACCCCGTTCCCGCTGAGTCGGCCTGGCACCCATCTGCCCTCTCCCGGCACCGCGGAACGCGCCGTCAGCACCGGCAGGGCGGTCGGTGGACGCAGGTCGGGTCGGACGCCGGTGCCGTTCGCGGCCGTGAGCGATCTGGCGACCTGCGACGTGACCACCGGGAGGGCGGCAGGGGCAGGAGCCGATCCCCTGGGCGGTTGGATCGTGTAGTACCAGTTCTCGGCGGCGTTGACGACGTTGCTGCCGCCATGGTTGCGGAACCACTCCACCGAGCGCATCTGCCAGCTCGCGCTTCCCGGGTAGGCGAGCGCCTGGGCGTATGACACGCCGGGCCCCACGAGGAGCACCGTCAGAACGGCGGCGATCCACCGCCGACGGTGCGTCGACCCAGGTCGTGGCGTGGCGGCAGGAGAGACGTCGTGAGCGACCGGGATGACCGGTTCGTCGGCCTCGAGAGAGCCCGCGCGCCCACTGCTCATCTGGCTCTCCATGTCCTTCCTGACGAACCGACCGGCCTGCCACCTCGCACCCCTACCTTGCCCCACCCATGCTGGGAACACGATGAGAATGACGCCCGGGGTGATCTCGCGACCTGGCTGTCGCCTCCGGCCAGCCACGTCGCGAGACGCCGTCGCGGACTCGGGCGCCTCGACACCGGTCGTGACCGTCGTGACCGTCGAGGCCGTCGCGGCTGGGGTGGCAGGGAGCCCGACGTCCGGGGTGGGTCGTGACGCGCGTCCGGACGGTCACCCTCGCGCCCGAACGAGGGTAATCTGCCGACACCGACGCGAGGCGCGGGTCGTACCCGGTCCGGTCTGAGATCCTGGATGTCTCTGAACGGGACGTCAGGGGCGTTCAGGTCCCGTTCAGCCGTCGGGAGGCATCGTCGGCCTGCCTGCCGAGGATGCCTCCGTGGGACGTGCGCATCACGAGATCGGCCCTCGACGGCCCCGAGCAGCACGCGTCCGCGGCGGGGCCGGTCGGCAGCGAGCGTGCAGGGCACCGCCTCGTGCGGCGACAGCGATCGACGGCGCGGACACGGTCATGGATGTGGCCCGGACGGGGGCGTCCTGGTGAAAGATGACGGTACGACCTGGAGGAAGAGCGTGGATCGAGTGACCCGAGGCGCGAGTCGGTCCGGACCCCAGCACGGTCGGCTGTCCGGACACCCACGGCGCCGGTTCTGGGTGCGCAGGGTTGGAGCGCTGGTGGCGGTCGCGCTGCTGTGGCCGGCCTGGTCGATCGGGGGCGCCCTGACAGCGCCTGGAACCGACAGCACGGCTGCGCGGCTGGCCGAGTGGGCCCGCTTCCACGGGCTCGGCGGGGTGGTCAGCGCCATGGAACAGGTGCAGTACCAGCTCGATCCGCCCAAGGTCGGCGGCACCCTTGCGAGCGCGATCCCCCGGGATGTCGCGACCGTCGTCGCCGTCCCCGACCCCAGGCCCACGCGGAACCATCGCGTCGTGCCGACTCCGATCCCGCCGCAGGCCCAGCCAGGGCTCCCGAACGAGGGAACCTGGCAGACGCTGGTCAGCCTCAACGGCGAACCCGCGATCCAGGCTGCGTTCCTGCGTCCGGACGCACAGCACACGAGCTACCTCGTCGGGGTCGCGCTGCTCGACCAGAAGCTGGTCCGGATGGTCCTGCACCCGGGTTACCAGGTGCCCGGTGGTTCAGGCTGGTCTCAGCCCTTCGAGGTTCCGACCGCGGAACGGGACAGCCTGCTGGCGACGTTCAACTCGGGCTTCACCATGGTCGATGCGAACGGTGGGTACTGGCAGGACGGCAAGACCGCCCAGCCGCTGCGAGCGGGTGCGGCGTCGATGGTGCTCTACCGGGACGGTCACGTCGACGTGGTCAGCTGGGACGGTTCCCCACCCGGGCCCGACGTGGCCGCCGTCCGTCAGAACCTCCGCCTGCTGGTGGACAACGGCACGATCGCCTCTGACGTGGACAGCACGACCGTGACGACCTGGGGGAAGACCATCGGCAACGCGACCTTCGTGTGGCGGACGGCCCTGGGGATCCGCGCCGACGGGTCACTGGTGTTCGTGGTGGGCAACTCGATGTCGGTGCGCACGCTGGCGACCATCGTGCGTGACGCGGGAGCGGTGCGTGCGATGGAGCTCGACATCAACAAGTCGTGGACCAACTTCATGACCTATGCGCATCCGAGCGCCGGAGTCGCCGTGCCGACGATGCTCACCCCCGACGCGGCGCCCAACCCGAACCGTTACCTCCAACCCTCGACGCGGGACTTCGTTGCGGTCTTCCCCCGATGACGACCGCGACGCGCGTGCGGGTCCTGGTCCGGGCATTCCGCCCCCGGCAGTGGACCAAGAACCTTCTGGTGCTCACCGCACCGATCGCCGCCGGCATCGCCCTCGAGCCGCGGGTCGCCGTCGCGATGGGTGTGGCCGTGGTTGCCTTCATCCTCGCCTCCTCGGGGATCTACCTGGTCAACGACGTCCTGGACATCGAGACCGACCGGGCCCATCCCACCAAGCGTCGGCGCCCGGTCGCCTCCGGCGAGCTGCCGGTGCGGGCGGCGTGGGTCGCGGCAGCACTGCTCCTGCCCGGAGCGCTGGTCATCTCGGCCCTGGTGTCCTGGCAGCTGGTCGTGGTCGTCGCGGTCTATGAAGCCGTCCAGCTCTGGTACTGCCTGGGAATGAAGCACGAGCCGGTCTTCGAGCTCACGAGCGTGGCGTCCGGATTCCTGCTGCGTGCGATCGCGGGGGGCGTGGCAACCCACGTCGAGCTCTCGCAGTGGTTCCTGATCGCCGCCGGTTTCGGGTCGCTCTTCATGGCAGGCGGCAAGCGCTACGCCGAGCTGCGTCTCGCGAAGGACACCGTGACGCCCGTACGCCCGGTCCTCCGGCGCTACACCCTCTCGTACCTGCGGTTCGTGTGGACCTTGTCCGCGGGGGTGCTGGTGACGACCTACGCGCTGTGGGCCTTCACGATCAGCCAGGCGACGTCGAACGTCTGGAGCGTGGTGTCCCTGGTCCCGTTCGTCGTCGCCGTTCTCAGGTACGCGGTGGACGTGGACAGCGGTGCCGCAGGTGAACCGGAGGAGGTCGTGCTGCACGACCGGCCGCTCCTGGTCCTCGGCGTGATATGGGCGACGTGCCTGATCATCTCGGTGCACCTGTGACCTTGCGCCCCGGCGCTTGACCCTCCGTCCGGCGCGAGGCACTGTGGAACCACTTCCCCCGCCATGAAGCCTGGACTTGGGCCGAGCGAACCGGTTTGTGACTCATCCATCGGTGCGCCGTCATGTCCCGCGTGCCCAGCACCCGCGAGGTCCCATGTCCGTCGAGCAGGCCTTCGTCCCGTCGCCCTCCGCCCTCCGCCGCGCGCTGCGCCGTGCCGACGACGGCGTCACCCTGGACCGCACCGAGGCGGAGACGCTGCTGCACGCCCGCGGCTCCGACCTCGGCCGGCTGCTCACCGCGGCCGGGCGGGTCCGTGACGCCGGCCTCGAGCGGGCGGGTCGCCCCGGGGTGATCACGTACTCGCGCAAGGTCTTCATCCCGCTGACGCACCTGTGCCGCGACCGGTGCCACTACTGCGCATTCGTCCAGACCCCGACCCAGCTCGCGCGGGAGGGTCGCGCGCCGTACCTCTCCCCGGACGAGGTGCTGGCGATCGCCGTCGAGGGCGCGGCACTCGGCTGCAAGGAGGCGCTGTTCACCCTGGGCGACCGGCCGGAGGACCGCTGGCCGGCCGCTCGTGAGTGGCTCGACGCGCACGGCTACGACTCGACGCTCGCGTACCTGCGCGCGATGGCGATCCGGGTGCTCGAGGAGACCGGGCTGCTCCCGCACCTCAATCCCGGCGTCATGTCGTGGGAGGAGATCCAGCGGCTCAAGCCGGTGGCACCGTCGATGGGCATGATGCTCGAGACGACGAGCAGCCGGTTGTGGACCACCCCGGGCCTCGCGCACCACGGCTCTCCGGACAAGGACCCGGCGCTGCGGCTGCGGGTCCTGGAGGATGCCGGGCGCTCGGGGGTCCCGTTCACGACGGGCGTGCTGCTCGGCATCGGCGAGACCTATGCCGAGCGGGTCGACGCGATGTTCGCGATCCGCGCCTCGGACCGTCGGCACGGCCACGTCCAGGAGACGATCGTCCAGAACTTCCGCGCGAAGGACCGCACCGTCATGCGAACGGCCGACGACCTCGCGACCGAGGAGTACGCGGCGGCCGTCGCGGTCACGCGGCTGGTGCTCGGTCCGCGGGCGCGCGTGCAGGCGCCGCCGAACCTCACGGACCCGGCCGAGCTCGGTCTCCTGGTACGCGCGGGCATCGACGACTGGGGCGGTGTCAGCCCGCTGACGCCGGACCACGTCAACCCCGAGCGACCGTGGCCGCACGTCGACGACCTCGCCCGGCTCACGGCCGAGGCCGGCTTCACGCTGCGCGAGCGGCTGACCGCGCACCCGCACTACGTCCGGGCGGGGGAGCCGTGGATCGACCCGCGCGTCCTGCCGCACCTGCGCGCGCTCGCGGACGACGACGGCCTCGCGGTCGAGGGCCGGGTCCCGGTCGGACGGCCGTGGCAGGAGCCGGACCCGCAGTGGGGCTCGTCGGGGCGGGTCGACCTGAACGTCGAGATCGACACCGTCGGCCGCACGGGGGACCGGCGCGGCGACTTCGACGCGGTCTACGGCGACTGGGGAGCCCTCCGTGACGAGGTGCTCGGTGCCGGCGCGGAGCCTGCGACCGCGCGCGTCGGGGACCCGTCCGCCTCCGCGTCGCCGCCAGACGACGGCTCGACCCCGGGGCGGACAGCTCCCGCCCGTCGTTCTGCCGGTCCGGTCCCGCTGACGTCCGGCTCCGACCCGGCGGTCCGCGCCGCGCTGCTGCGCGCCGAGTCCGACCCGGCCGGGCTCACCGATGCCGAGTACCTGACCCTCTTCTCCGCGCAGGGCCCCGACCTCGAGGCGCTCGCCGGGCTCGCCGACCGCATCCGCGCAGGGGTCAACGGGGACGTCGTGTCCTACGTCGTCAACCGGAACATCAACTTCACGAACGTCTGCTACACCGGCTGCCGATTCTGCGCGTTCGCCCAGCGCCGCACCGACGCCGACGCCTTCACGCTCTCGATCGCCCAGGTCGGCGACCGCGTCGACGAGGCGTGGTCGATCGGCGCGACCGAGATCTGCATGCAGGGCGGCATCCATCCGGACCTCCCGGGGACCGCGTACTTCGACCTGGCCCGCGAGGTCAAGGCCCGCCGTCCGGACATCCACCTGCACGCGTTCAGCCCGATGGAGATCGTCAACGGTGCGGCCCGCACCGGGCTCTCGTTCCGCGACTTCCTCACGGCAGCGCGCGAGGCGGGCGTCGACACGATCCCCGGCACGGCCGCCGAGATCCTGGACGACGACGTCCGCTGGGTGCTCACCAAGGGCAAGCTCCCGGCCGCCACGTGGATCGAGATCGTCACCGCCGCGCACCAGGTCGGGCTGCGGTCCTCCGCGACGATGATGTACGGCCACGTCGACAACCCGACGCACTGGGTCGGCCACCTGCGCACACTCACGAAGATCCAGGACGAGACCGGTGGCTTCACCGAGTTCGTCCCGCTGCCGTTCGTGCACATGAACGCGCCGGTCTACCTCGCCGGCGTGGCCCGACCGGGTCCGACGGTCCAGGAGAACCGCGCCGTCCACGCGATCGCCCGCCTGATGCTGCACGGCCGGATCGACCATGTGCAGACGTCGTGGGTCAAGCTCGGTGTCGAGGGCACGCACACCATGCTGCGCGGCGGCGCCGACGACCTCGGCGGCACCCTCATGGAGGAGACGATCAGCCGGATGGCCGGCGCCGACAACGGCTCCGAGAAGACCATCGCGGAGCTCGAGCAGATGGTCGGCGAGATCGGACGCACGCCCCGGCAGCGCACGACCGAGTACGGAGAGCCGAGCGACGAGCGGGTCGAGACCGCCCGGAGGTTCGCGGACATCGGGTTCGCGGCGACGGGCCGTTCGCTCAAGGTGCTGCCGATGGCGCTCTGACGCCGCCGAACCCGTCGCCCCGCCTGTCCCGGTCGGGGGCCGTGCCCGCTCACGGCCGGCGGTGCGGTCGGGTCACCCGGCGCTGCACGCCCCCGTGGACACCGGCGTGGTCGCGGACAGCGACGCCTGCACCTGCGGCGCGACCTCGCCCCACACGAGCGCGTAGCCGAGGTTGTTCTGGCTGATGGACTTCGCGAAGACGATCCCGATGACGCGCCCGTCCGTGCCGATCAGCGGTCCACCCGAGTTGCCGGGCTCGATCGTCGCGGCGACCTCGTAGATGTGGCGTCGGACCGTGCCCTGGTCGTAGATGTTCTGCCCGATGGCCGTCACCTCGTCGAGCACCACGGCGTCGTTCTCCCGGAGCGGCCCGCCACCCGGGTGGCCCAGCACGGCAGCCGAGGATCCCGCGGCGACCAGGTTCGGGTCGGTGGCGACGACCGGGTCGCGCAGCGACGGGACCCGGAGCACGGCGACGTCCTCGTCAGGGTTGAAGTGCACGACGGTCGCCGCGTGCCGCCCGCTCGGGTCCTCCACGACGAGTCCGTGCACCCCGGCCACCACGTGGGCGTTGGTCACGACGACGCCCGGCGAGACCACGAAGCCCGACCCCTCGACCAGACCGCCGCACCCGATGCCGACGACCTTGACGACCGACCGTTCGGCGGCCTGGATGACGGTCGCGTCGACGGGTGCACCGGGGGAGACCGGTGCCGGCTGGGGCTCCTGCGTGAGGAAGACGTTCGGGAACCCGTTCGGCCGGATCAGCGCGCGGAGCCGGGAGACGATGTCCGGCGGCGGTGGGAGCGTCGAGTTGAGCGCCTGGATGATCGGGGACGCCTGGACCTGCGCGCCGATCCCGTACGTCGAGACCCCGGTGAGCCCGGAGGCGAGCAGCCAGACGAGGACGAGCACCATCGCCGCCTGAAGGGCGGCGCCCAGCGTCCGAGTGATCCGGCCCAGGTGCAGCCGGTCGCTCGCGCGGTCCAGCCGGCGCGCCACCGCGCCACCCAGCGCCGCGCCGAGCGAGGCGAGCGCGACGGTTCCGACGACGGCGACAGCGAGCTTCCCGATCGGTTGGCTGACCTGCTGCATCGCGTACGGCACGAGTCTGACGCCGAGCAGGAACCCGCCGACGAGCCCGGCGGTGGGAAGAACAACCTGTCCGAGACCGAGGCGGTACCCGTGCACGGCGCCGAGCAGCAGCGCGATCACGATCAGCACGGTGACGAGGTTCATGTCCTCTTCCATCGGGTCGTGGACGACGCCGCACGCCCCGGGCGCCCTGTGCCGCCGGAGGTCCAGGCGCGGTACGGGGTCGGGCACGCACAGCCGAGAAGCGAGCGAGGGCCGTCACGGCGGGCTGAGGACCGGACCCCGCGAGCCACGATACCGAGCCCGCCCGGGGTGCGGCGCGCCGGAGGGGCCGCCGACGAGGGGGCCCGGTTGTGACGGCACCTCCGGAGGACCCCGAAATCGCGGTGTTACGCTCGAGGCATCACGACCACCCCGGCAGCCTGCTGGGGATCCCCGGCGATGGCGCGACCGATCGCGACCCGGCCGAGGAGCGTGCAGCGGTTGCCCAGGCACTCGGCCCGGGCTCAGGCGCACCAGCCACTCCGCCCATGGCGACGACGGTGTCGTTCGTCTGCCGGACGACCGTTCGGCGCGTGTGAACCACCAGCGCACCAGCAGGCCTGACGGGCCGCCTGTCACTCTCCCGGGTCCGGTCGACGAAGGATCCATCATGACTTTCGCCCGTGGTCTCTCTCACGACGCACGCATCCGACTCGGCCTCTCGGCCCTGACGGCGGTCGGCCTGCTGGTGGCGCTCCCCGGCGTCGCGCAGGCCGCCGTGGTCCCGGTCCCCCTCGGCACGGCCGACCCGTTCGCCGTGCTGGCGGGACAGGCGATCTCGAACACGGGTGCGACGACGATCACCGGTGACGTGGGCCTGTCGCCGGGTGGCCCGTCGTCCGTCAAGGGGTTCACCCCGGGGGTGACCCTGAACGGCACGCTGCATGCTGCCGACGCGGTCGCGCTGGACGCTCAGGCCGCCCTCGGGACGGCGTACACCGATGCTGCCGGTCAGTCGCCTGCCACGGCGATCCCGACGGAGCTCGGCGGCACGACGCTCCGGCCCGGGATCTACAGCTCCGGCACGTATGGACTGACCGGCACGCTCACCCTCGACGGCGGTGGTGACCCGAACGCGGTGTTCGTGTTCACGGCAGCGTCGACGTTGATCACCGCCTCGGGGAGCTCGATCGCGCTGATCAACGACGCCCAGGCGTGCCACGTCTTCTGGCAGGTCACGAGCTCGGCGACGCTCGGGAGCGGCTCCCGCTTCGAAGGGTCCATCCTCGCGTTGACCAGCATCTCTCTCGACACGGGTGCGACCGTCGACGGCAGGGTCCTGGCCCGCAACGGGGCCGTCACGCTGCAGGGGAACACGATCACCCGGCCTGTGTGTGCGGCAGCGACGGCACGGACGGCGCCGGCAGCGACGACCGCACCGGCGGCACCGAGCCAGGTCACCGCGGTCCCGGTCGGCGCGGTATCGACCGGTGACGGCAGCACGAGCGGCGGTTCGAGCCCGGCCGGGCTCGCGTTGATCGGCGCGCTAGCGGTTGCCGGGATCGGTGGAGCGTCATGGTTCGTCACGCGTCGACGCTCGGTCGGCTGAGCGCGCGGCGCCGGCCCCGTCCGTCGACCTCGCTGTCGCGTCGGGGCCTCCGCCCTCGTGCACCACTGCTCGTGGTGCTCGTGCTCGTGGGTCTGGTCACGGGCGCGTGCTCGGTGACGGCCGCCGCTCGGCCGACGGCATCGGTCGTCGTGCCGACCGCGAGCGTGCCGAGCCAGGCGCCCCCTGCCCCGCCCTCGCCCGACGCGTCGTCGACGCCTGCCGCCGCCGCCGCGCACCTGAACAGGTCCGTGCCGGTCCGCCTGCAGATCCCGGCGATCGGGGTGGACTCGACCCTCATGCCGCTCGGACTGAACCCGGACGGCACGATGCAGGTCCCGCCGAGCGGCTTCCCCGCGGGCTGGTACACCGGCGCGCCGACTCCTGGAGAGCTCGGCCCGGCGATCATCGCAGGCCACATCGACTGGAACGGTCCGGGCATCTTCTACGAGCTCCGACGCGTGGTGCCCGGTGACATGATCTCGGTCACCCGCGCGGACGCCCGGGTGGCGGTGTTCCGCGTGACCCGCGTGGGGCAGTACCCGAAGGACGCCTTCCCCACGTCGCTCGTGTACGGGAACATCGACTACGCCGGGCTGCGTCTGATCACCTGCGGTGGCTTGTGGGATGCGCAGGCGCACCACTACACGGACAACACCGTCGTGTTCGCCGAGCTCGTGCCGCCGTCGTGACAGGTGTGCCGCGCGCGACGGGAAAGACCTCGATCGACGCGTCGTCGGGCCGCCCGATGCGCGCGCGCGGTCAGGCGCTCTCCATCGCCGCCTCGTACGTCCCCCGGCGCGCCTCGCCGTTGAGGGTCGCACGGCGCCGCAGGGCCTCCTGCGCCGCCGTGCGGTTGCCCGGGTCACCGCGCCAGGCCCGGAGCACGGGGCCCTGGAGCGCCCGTCCGAACGAGAAGCTGAGCTCCCACGGCTGCGGCCCGCGCCTGTTCATCGCGTCCAGCCGGGACGTCGCCTGCTCGTCCGTCTGGCCTCCGGAGAGGAACACGAGCCCGGGCACGGCGGCCGGGACCGTGCGGCGCATCGTGCTGATCGTCGCGACCGCGATCTCGTCGTCGGTCGCCTCGTCCGGGCAGCCCTGGCCAGGCACGACCATGTTCGGCTTGAGCAGGGTCGCCTCGAGCACGACGTGCTGCCGTGCGAGCT
>JAKBFW010000092.1 GCA_021833345.1 Pseudomonadota bacterium
GCTGAGGACTCGACGAACCAGGTAGCATTTGCGCCTGTCCGGCTCGCCGGCCGTGCGGGTGTAGCTCAATGGTAGAGCCCCAGTCTTCCAAACTGGCTACGGGAGTTCGATTCTCCTCACCCGCTCCCATGCCCCTTCTCGCGAGCGCCGGCCCGCACCGCGGCCGGTGACGCGCGCACCGACGAGGCGCACCCGACGAGCGCCGACTGTCCACCAGTCGGGAGGAATCCCCCACGACCTTTGCGTGTTGGGTACACCAGAGCTAGCGTCATGCCGACGCTGGCCCGATGTGAGGAAGGACGCGCGATGCCCCGCACCTGCTCGCCGTCCGTGCGCAGCGTCTCCTGGAGCAGGCTCGTCCTGACCTCGGCCTGTCGCTGTCGGTAGAGCGCTGACGCGGCCTCGTCGGCTGCCGCAGCGGGGCGCACCACGCGCTCTGCCAGCGCTCGCCCCGGCTCTCGCTGACCCGACGACGGCGAGACCCACCGCATCCCGCCGGGCCGGATCCGGCCCGCTCCCAGACGAGGACTCCCATGGCACGCATCTACGAGAACGCCACGCAGCTCATCGGCAACACGCCCTTGGTGCGCATCAACAAGCTCACTGCGGGATCGTCCGCGACGGTCGTCGCGAAGCTCGAGTTCTACAACCCCGCCAACTCGGTCAAGGACCGGATCGGCGTCGCGATCATCGACGCGGCCGAGGCGTCCGGTGAGCTCCAGCCCGGCGGCACGGTCGTCGAGGCAACGAGCGGCAACACCGGTATCGCGCTCGCGTTCGTCGGCGCCGCGCGCGGTTACCACGTCGTCCTGACGATGCCCGAGTCGATGTCGAAGGAGCGACGAGCACTTCTGCGCGCGTTCGGTGCGGAGCTGATCCTCACGCCGGCGGCGCTCGGGATGAAGGGCGCGGTCGACGAGGCCAACCGGATCGCCGCCGAGCGCCCCGGTTCGGTGCTCGCCCGCCAGTTCGCCAACGCCGCGAACCCGGAGATCCACCGCCGCACGACGGCCGAGGAGATCTGGGCCGACACCGACGGGGAGGTGGACATCGTGGTCGCCGGGATCGGGACCGGCGGCACCATCACCGGCGTCGGCCAGGTCCTCAAGGCTCGCAAGCCCGGCGTGCAGATCGTGGGTGTCGAGCCCGCCGAGTCACCGATCCTCAACGGCGGCGCTCCCGGACCGCACAAGATCCAGGGTCTGGGAGCGAACTTCGTCCCGGAGATCCTCGACACGACCATCTACGACGAGATCATGGACATCGACGGTGACACCGCCGTCGCGGTCGCGCGCCGGGCTGCGAGGGAGGAGGGCCTCCTGGTCGGCATCTCGTCCGGCGCGGCCCTGCAGGCGGCGATGCTGCTCGCGGACCGACCGGAGAACGCCGGAAAGCTCATCGTCGTGATCATCCCGTCTTTCGGCGAGCGCTACCTGTCCACCGTCCTCTACGCCGACCTGATGGACTGATCCCCCTATGAGTGGAGTGCGCGAGTTCTGGTCCGTCCTCAAGGACGACCTCGAGGTGGCCCGGCAGCGCGACCCCGCCGCCCGGTCGCGGATCGAGGTGGCGCTCGCGTACCCGGGCGTCCATGCGGTGTGGGCCTATCGGCTCGCCCACCGCATGTGGCGCGAGCCGGGCCTCCGGCTGCCCGCTCGCCTGCTCTCGCAGGCGACGCGGGCGGCCACCGGGATCGAGATCCACCCGGGTGCCCGCCTCGGCCACCGGCTGTTCATCGACCACGGCATGGGTGTCGTGATCGGCGAGACGGCCGAGGTCGGTGACGACGTCGTGCTGTTCCACGGCTCGACGTTGGGTGGGCGGTCGATGCGACACGGGAAGCGGCACCCGACGCTGGGTGACGGCGTGGTCGTCGGCGCGGGGGCGAAGATCCTCGGTCCGGTCTGGATCGGCTCGGGCGCCCAGATCGGGGCGAACGCGGTGGTCGTGAAGGACGTCCCGGCCGGCGCGGTCGCCGTCGGTGTCCCGGCCCAGGTCCGGCTCCGCGCCGAGGTGGCGCACTGGGACGTCGAGATCGACGACCCGGCGATCTACATCTGACGGGAGGGGGCGACGATGCGGCTCGGCTACCACACGGGCTACTGGGCTGCGGGGCCGCCTCCGGGAGCGCAGGACGCAGTCCTGGCCGCCGAGCGCCTCGGGTTCGACTCGGTGTGGACCGCCGAGGCGTACGGCTCCGACGCCCTGACGCCCCTCGCCTGGTGGGGTGCGAGGACCACGAACGTCCGGCTGGGGACGGCGATCGCCCAGATGTCCGCGCGCACGCCGACCGCGACAGCCATGGCGGCCCTGACGCTCGACCACCTCTCAGGCGGCAGGTTCGTGCTCGGTCTCGGAGTCTCGGGGCCGCAGGTCGTCGAAGGCTGGTACGGCCAGCCCTACCCGCGCCCGCTCGCGCGCACCCGAGAGTACGTCCAGGTGATCCGCCAGGTGCTGGCACGGGAGCGCCCGGTCACGATCGACGGTGCGTTCTACCAGCTACCCCTCCGGGGTGGTACCGGTCTCGGCAAGGCGCTGCGCTCGACCGTGCACCCGCTGCGTGCGGACCTGCCGATCCACCTCGCGGCCGAGGGCCCGAAGAATGTCGCGCTCGCGGCCGAGATCGCGGACGGGTGGCTGCCGCTCTTCTACTCGCCCCGGATGGACGCGACGTACCGCGAGCTGCTCGCCGAGGGGTTCGCGCGTCGCGACCCTGCGCTCGCGGGGAGCGGGTCGTTCGAGGTCAGTGCGACGGTCCCGGTCGTGGTGGACGACGACGTCGAGGCGGCCGCCGACGTCGTCCGACCGTTCATCGCGCTGTACGTCGGTGGGATGGGAGCCCGCGAGGCGAACTTCCACCGCGACGCCCTGGTTCGGCTCGGCTATGGCGACGCGTGCGACGAGATCCAGGACCACTACCTCGCGGGGCGCCGCGAGAGAGCCGTGCACGCGGTCCCGACGGAGCTCGTCGAGGATGTCGCGCTCGTCGGACCGGTGGACAAGATCCGTCGGGACGCGGCAGCCTGGCGATCGACCGCCGTCACGACGCTCGTCGTCCAGTGCGACCCGCGCACGCTCCCCGTGGTCGCGCACGCGCTGTCCTGAGTCGCACGCGTCACCCCGACCGGGTCGGGTCGATGTCAGGCCACCAGATCGCGGTACGTACAGCGACCCGGTCACCACCGCTTCCGGCCCGGACGCCCTCGGTGCGAAGTCGCTCGAGCGCCTCGACGCGCAGCCGCGCGGGAGGACGGCCCGAGGCGTCGACGACCCGCCACCACGGCACCTCACCACCCGCGTGCGCGAGCACCTGACCGACCTGACGCGGGCCCCCGCGCGGCGTGCGACCGGCAGCAGCCTGGCGATCGAGGACCACCTCGGCGATCAGGCCGTACGTCATGACCCTGCCGGCGGGGATCGTCCGCACGACCTCGAGCACCGACTCGGCGTAGTCGTCGTCCATCGGGTGCGCTCAGTCGCGGTGGACCAGCACGAGCGCGCGGTCGTCGCTCTCGGACGCCTGCACGCCCGCCATGACGGCCTCGGCGTCACCGCGGCCGGTGGCGACCACGCGCTCGACCACGCCCATGAGCTTGTCGATCCCCATGTCGAGGTCGTAGCCGGGGGCTTCGACGATGCCGTCGGTGTACAGGACGAGCGTGTCCCCGTGGTCCATCGAGCCGACGTGCGTGAGGAAGGAGAGGCCGCGGATCACGCCAAGAGCGGGACCACCGAGCGTGTCCAGGATCTCCTGGGAACCTGACCCGGCATGCAGGTGGACCGCCGGCGGGTGGCCCGCCGTGGAGATCCAGAACTGGCCGGTGTCCAGGCGCACCGCGACGTGAACCGCCGTCGCGAACCCCTCGTCCCAGGCTTGTTCGAGGAGGTACCGGTTCGCAGCGGTGAGGAACTCCTCGCGCGGCATCGCGCCGAGCAGCCCACCGAACGCGCCGGACAGCAGCAGGGACCGGACCCCCGCCTCCTGACCTTTGCCGGACACGTCCACCAGGACGATCTCCAGCAGCTGCCCGCGCTCACCACGGGCCGCGACCATGAAGTCGCCCGAGAAGGCCTCGGCATGCGCCGAACGGACCGCGGTGTCGACCCGCCACCCCGACGGCAGAGCCGGAACGCGCCCGTAGGCCGCAAGCCGGTCGCGGAGGTCGACGAGCATCAGCTCCCCGGGGGCCCCTTGGAGCCCCAGTCCTTCCCTCTGCGCGGCAAACATCACCAAGGCGACGAGCGAGACGCCGATCACGATGAGCGTCCCTGGCTCGATCCGCGTCCAGGTCGCGAGCTGCATCACGACGAGCTCCACGATGATCGTCATGGCGAGGACGAGCACGCCGACCAGGCGAAGCAGGAACGCGCCCAGAAGACCGATCAGCAGGAACACCGACGGCGTGACCCAGGTCGGGTTGAGGATCGTGCCGACCGACGCGCCGACCGTGAGCCCGACGAGGTCGAGCACGATCAGGGGCTGAGACGTCCGGCCCCAACGTCGCGGAAGCAGCGAACGATGACGCGCGTCGGAGTTCGACGCGAGTCCGGACGCCTGGGTGCTCACTTCGCGAGGTTACCGTCAGGAACGGACACCGGGACCCGATCGGGCCTGCACCGCACCGGAGATCGCCCACATGGCCGTACGGATGCCGTGACGCGACCCGGTCGCAGGACACGAGGGCCGATGGACAGCCGTGTGCGGCGGGCCCGTCAGGGCCGCCCATGCTCAGTCGCGGTCGGCCTCGTAGTCGCTCACCAGGTCGATCCGCCGCTGGTGGCGAGGGTCCTCGGAGAACGGTTCGGCGAGGAATGCCTCGACGAGGTCGACCGCCTCGTCCACGGTGTGCTGGCGAGCCCCGATGGCCACGACGTTCGCGTCGTTGTGCGCCCGGGCGAGCCGCGCGGTGTCCTCGTTCCAGGCGAGCGCGGCGCGCACGCCGACGACCTTGTTGGCCGCGATCTGCTCTCCGTTGCCGGAGCCGCCGATCACGATGCCCAGGCTGCCCGGTTCCGCGACGACCGCCTCACCCGCCGCGAAGCACATCGGCGGATAGTCGTCCTGGGCGTCGTACGAGTCCGCTCCGTGGTCCACGACCTCGTGCCCCGCGGAACGCAGGTGCACCACCAACGAGGACTTGAGCTCGAATCCGGCATGGTCCGAGGCGATGTGAATGCGCATGTCACCATCCTGCCGCACTCTGCCCTAGCCTGACCCGATGACGAGAAGTGGCATCGACCTCAGCGCCCTCGACCCCGCCGTGCGCCCCCAGGACGACCTGTTCGGGCACATGAACGGTCGTTGGATCGCCGAGCACGAGATCCCCGCCGACCGCGCCATGGACGGCCAGTTCCGCATCCTGCACGACCAGGCCGAACGGGACGTCCGCGACATCATCCTCGAGGCCGCCGAACAGCCCGCGACCGGTGACGGCGACGCCACCGTGGAGTCGAAGATCGGCGCGCTCTACGCGAGCTTCATGGACACGGACACGATCGCCGAGCGTGGTGCGGAACCGCTCCGGGAGGACCTCGCACTCATCGACTCCGCGACGGACCGCGCCGAACTCACCGCGGCTCTCGGCGCGCTCCAGCGGACGGGCGCCGCCGCGGGCGTGAGCTTCTGGGTGGACAACGACGCGAAGGACCCGGACCGGTACGTGGTGGTCCTGCACCAGTCCGGCCTCGGGCTCCCTGACGAGTCGTACTACCGGGAGGACCGCTACGCCGAGATCCGTGCCGCCTACCAGGCGCACGTCGCCCGGATGCTGGGACTGGCCGGGTACGACGACGCCGTCGACCAGGCCGCGACGGTGCTCGCCCTCGAGACTCGGCTCGCGACCGCCCACTGGGACGTCGTGCAGGATCGCGACGCCGAGCTGACCTACAACCCGACGAGACTGTCGGCCCTCGCGGAGACGGCGGTCGGGTTCGACTGGCACGCCTGGGTGCGTTCCCTGGGCGCTCCGGCCGACGCGTTCGACTCGCTCGTCGTGCGGGAACCCTCGTTCGCCGAGGAGTTCGCGCGGGCGTGGACCGAGGTCGCGCTCTCCGACTGGCAGGCCTGGCTGCGCTTCCACGTGGTCAGCGCCCGCGCGCCGTACCTGACGGACGAGTTCGTGGACGCGAACTTCGACTTCTACGGGCACACGCTCACGGGCGCCGAGGAGCTGCGCGAGCGATGGAAGCGTGGCGTCTCCGTGGTGCAGGGCGCTCTCGGCGAGGCCGTCGGCAAGGTCTACGTCGCACGCCACTTCCCGCCCGGCCACAAGGCCACGATGGAGGTCCTCGTCGCGAACCTCATCGAGGCCTATCGCGAGTCGATCACGGCGCTCGACTGGATGGGCGAGGCGACCAAGGTCCGGGCCCTCGCGAAGCTCGACGCCTTCACCCCGAAGATCGGCTATCCGGCCCGGTGGCGTGACTACGGGCCTCTCGTCGTGGCGGCCGACGACCTCGTGGGCAACATCCGTCGCGCGAACGCGTTCGAGCAGGACCGTGAGCTGGCGAAGATCGGTCGACCGGTCGACCGCGACGAGTGGTTCATGACCCCGCAGACCGTCAACGCGTACTACAACCCGGGTCTGAACGAGATCGTGTTCCCGGCGGCGATCCTCCAGCCGCCGTTCTTCGACCCGGAGGCCGACGACGCCGCGAACTACGGCGGGATCGGTGCGGTGATCGGGCACGAGATCGGGCACGGCTTCGACGACCAGGGATCGAAGTACGACGGCACCGGGCGGCTCGAGGACTGGTGGACCGTCGACGACCGCGCCGAGTTCGAGACCCGCACCCGCGCGTTGATCGCCCAGTACGACGAGTTCCGGCCGCGTCAGCTGACCGGCGAGCAGCACGCGACGACGCACGTGAACGGCGCGCTGACGATCGGCGAGAACATCGGCGACCTCGGAGGCATGTCGATCGCGCTCACGGCCTACCGGATCGCGCTCTCGCACGCCGCCGGCCACCCGGTCGACCTGGCGGACGCGCCCGTCGTCGACGGGCTCACGGGCCTGCAGCGGGTTTTCCTCGGGTGGGCGAGGACATGGCGGTCGACGGCTCGCGAGGCAGAGGTCCTGCGTCGCCTCGCGACCGATCCGCACTCGCCCGACGAGTTCCGATGCAACGGCGTGGTCAGGAACGTCGACGCGTTCTACGAGGCGTACGACGTGCGCCCGGGAGACGCGCTCTACCTCGCCCCAGCCGGTCGGGTGCGCATCTGGTGACCTGCGCGCCTGGTCGCGAACCGTCGCGCGGCGGAGGCTAGTTCCTCGGCGGGTCCTTAAGCGAATAGCTCTGCCGGGCCACCGTGAAACCCTGCCCCGTGACGTCGTTCCAGCAGGTCATCGCGGCGGTGGAGCTCACGCAGGTGTACCCGTGCACGGTGGTCGACCGCCCGTAGTCGAGCACGGGGACGTCCGTGCCGGCGACCTCAGGTGCCGGGCCGTCGGGGCAGGGCATCGCGGAGCCGGTCGCGTCGACCGTCACGACGTGACCGATCGGACCGGTGCACCCGTTGATCGGCGGCGGCGTGAACGTGATGCTCGCAATCGTGCAGGTGGCACCGTCGGCGGTGATGGTGCAGGCGATGTTGCGGCTCGGTGCCGCGAAGGTGGCGAGGGTCGCGTGCGGCGCCGCGCTCGTCGTCGGACCGGCCGAGGGCTCCGTCGCGGTGCCCGTGGCGGTCACCGCGAACCCGGTCCCGCCCGCACGCACCAGCGTGATGACGAGCAGCACGACCAGCCCGAGGACGAGGACTCCGTCGATCGCCACGAAGGTCCTCATGCCGGACGAGAGGCTCCGCCAGGACACCCCCGACGCCGATTGCGGCTCGCGCCCCGTCGGCTCCCAGGCCATCGATCTCCCTCCGTGCGGTTCTGTCGCCGCGCCGACCAGCATCACATGTGACGGCGGGCGAAGCCATCGGGTCGCACCGCACGCACCCGCTCAGTCGAAGACAGGCCCCTGCTGCCGGCTGCGCTTGAGCTCGTAGAACCCCGGGGTCGCCGCGACGAGCAGGACGCCGTCCCAGAGGCGACCGGCCGCCTCGCCGCGCGGGGCCGGTGTCACCACCGGACCGAAGAACGCCGTGCCGTTGAACGCCACGACCGGAGTCCCGACGTCCTCGCCGACGAGCGAGATGCCCTCGGCGTGCGAGGCGCGGACGTCGGCGTCGAAGGACTCGGACGTCGCAGCGGCGGCAAGCTCCGCCGGTAGCCCGACCTCCGCCAGGGCCTCGGCCAGAACCGCGTCGTAGTCGGTGCGCCTGCCGGGGTGGAGCCGGGTGCCGATCGCGTCGTACAGCGGCTTGACGTGCTCGATCCCGTGCTCGGTCGCCGCGGCGACGACGACGCGCACCGGTCCCCACGCCCGGTCCATCAGGTCGCGGTACTCGGGCGAGAGCTCACGCGCCTCGTTGAGCACCGACAGGCTCATCACGTGCCACCGGACCGAGATGTCGCGGACCTTCTCGACCTCCCCGATCCATCGTGAGGTCATCCACGCCCACGGGCAGACCGGGTCGAACCAGAAGTCGGCGACCGCTCCCGTCGGGTCGGAGGTCGTCGCGGTGCGGGTCATGACTGGGCTGCCATTCGTCGATCTCCTCGGTCACGGACGTGCGGACGTCCCGTCGGTCGCGGAGGTACCAGCATCACACGGATGACGGCCTGCGTCGGCACCGGCAGACGAGGCGGCCGCAGGGTCACGGGAACACGGAATGCGTCCGGGTCAGCTCCGGATCCGGCCTCCTGGGTGTGCTCCGGTGGTCGATTCCACGGGACTCTGCGCTGTCGGGGCGTGCCTAGGGTTGCAGGGTGATCGTCCTCGACCGCGCCACGAGCTGGTGGCGCACGCACCCGCAGTGGCGTGCTGCCGCTCCGGGACTCGCCGTGGCGCTCGTCGGGCTCGTCGGCTTCGTCGTCCTCCTGGACTCGGTGCAGGAGCACGACGACCTCACGGTTCTCGACCAGCCCGTGCTCTCGTGGCTGGTGACCCACCGGAGCACGGCCATGACGGCCGCCCTCGGCGCGATCACTCTCGTCTCCGGACCGATCGTGCTGCCCGTTCTCGTCGCGGTCGGGTGTCTCACCTGGGGGCTGTCCTCCCGCTCCTGGTGGCGCCCCGGTCTGCTCGCCGCCGCCATGGTCGTATCGACGCTCGTCTCCCTCGCGGTGAAGTCGTCGGTCGCGCGGCCGCGGCCGCCTGCGGTGGACATGGTCGTTCCCGGGGCCGAGACCACGTTCTCGTTCCCGTCAGGCCACACGATCGGCGCAGCGACGCTCGTCCTGACACTCGGATACCTGCTCCTCGCGCACCAGCTGACGGCCACGCGGGTGGTCGGGTGGTCCGCGGCGGCCGTCGGATGGGTCGGCGTCGTGGGGCTGAGTCGCCTGTACCTCGGGTACCACTTCCTGACGGACGTGGTGGCCGCGGTCGCACTCGCCCTCGTCACCGTGGGGGTGCTCGCCGCCCTGGACCAGGGGCGTCGTCGTCGACCTCGGTGCCCCCAGCAGGACTCGAACCTGCAACCTACGGATTAGAAGGCCGTTGCTCTATCCATTGAGCTATGGAGGCGGGGCATGCGGAAATTCATCGGGAGAACCCTAGGGGAAACCCTAGGGAAAACTCCGCAGGTCCGCATGACTCGGGGACCAGGTTACGCGGGTCGACTCGGCTCACGGCACCCGACGGTTCGTCGCATGTTCCAGCCCGCAATCATCGATCGGACGAGGCCACCTGGGACCTGCCGGGCCGGCCGGACGGGTGCGCGCCGACCGCAACAGCGCGACCTCGCCCCGGGTGCGCGTCACTGGTCTGAGGTGTTCGCGTATCCCTTGCCGGTCATCCAGGTGAGCACGTCGAACACGCGAAGCGCCGAGATGTCCTGGCCAAGACCTGCCTGCGACCTGAGCGACTCGAGGTGCTTGTGGTTCGCACGGTCGTCGGCAGCGAGCCAGTCGCGCAGCGGCAACCAGAACTGGCCGCGGACGATCGAGAGCTCCCGGGTGACCACCGAGTCGAGGATCGGCACGAGGTGGGGCCGCTTTCGGGCGAGGAGCTTGGTGGCGGTGGTCTCGCCGATGTCCGCGATGGTGAGGAGTTCGCCGTAGAGAGTCCGGACTGCCCACGCGTCGCCCAGGTCGGCGGCGCTGACGTCAGCAAGCGCGACACCGGTGGGGATCGCGCGGAGCATCTCCCGGAGCCTCTGTCGTCTCGTCTCGAGGATCTCCAGTGCCGCATCGCCGACGACGGAGACCGAGAGCATCGAAACGGCGATCAGGTCCTCGGCGGTGAACTGGTCCGCGATCTCCGGGCGGTCGCCACCACCACCGAGCCGCTCGAAGTGGGCACCCGTGAACTCACCCACGGGTCGCGGGGTGAAGTAGCGGCGCAGGAGCGCGGCAGCGCGGTCGGCGCTGTCGGGTTCCAGGAGCCTCTGGAGTCGCGGGCTGAGGATCACGCCGGTTCACCACCTGCGGCTGCATCAAGAGCCGCTGCGACGGCCTCGAACTCGACGAGCGCCGCGGTGAGGTCCTCGACGATCTCGCGAGCGATGACCTCCGGTGCGGGCAGGTTGTCCAGGTCCTCGAGGGATTCGTCGCGCAGCCAGGTGACACGCCGGCGCTGCATGGATCGTCGCCCCGTGATGTCTCGAGCCGATCACACCACGTCGTGAGGTGACCGACCGGCGGGAGGGCTCACGGTGGTGCCGACCAGACGCCCGGTCATGACTGTCGGGGCCGGCTGCACTCGCCCGGTCACGCCGCGGATCG
>JAKBFW010000003.1:0-7339 GCA_021833345.1 Pseudomonadota bacterium
GACATCTCCGTGGTCGGGGTCGACAACATCCCCCTGGCCGCCCTGGTCTCACCCGCCCTGACCAGCGTCGGCATCCCCCTGGTCGCCTGCGGACGCGCCGGGGTCGACCTGCTCGTCGCCCGCCTGCACCACCCCCAGACCCCCGCCACCCACCACCACGACCTGTCCTTCCAGCTCGTCGTCCGCGACTCCACCGGCCCCGCGACCCGCGCGCCTGCCTAGTGGTTCAGGAGGATCCCGGGGTCGTCGTCAGATCCTTCCGAGGGGAAGGAACGCGCCTCCTCCTCCTCCTCGATCTCGTCCTCGAGCACTTCCTCGACGTCGTCGTCGAGCCCGGGGCGGTCGTCAAAGAACTCGGTCATGGCCGTTCGCTCCTCGGTCGTCACCACACCCCGTCCGCCGGGTCGGCGACCGGTACCTCCACGCTAGGCACCGTGCGGTCGTCGCGCGCGCGGACGGATCATCGGTCCCGCGCACACCGATCTTCCGTCCCCCGAGCCGGAGGTGCCGAGCGGGGGCGTCCGGCCTACCGTGGTGGCATCGGGTCGCGGTGCTCCGCGGCGCGACAGGATCGACCGGCAGTCGACCGGCAGTCGACGGGCAATCGACGGGCACCTCACGTGCGGTGCCGAAGGGTGGTGGCTGGGCCATGACGTCCGAGCAGGTCAAGGAAGCAGAGAAGAGGCTCACCGACGCGGCGAAGGCGGCCCGCGTCGAGCTCGAGAAGACGGGCACCCCGGACTACGACTCGCGTGCCCACCAGCGCGCGGTCGAGGAGGAGCGGAACGCGCAGGAGTCGCTCGACCAGGCGCGCGCATCGGCCTGATTCGTCCGGCGCGGCGGTTCCTGACCACTCTGCGCGGCAGCCGACGAGCGGCCGCGCAGGTGGAGCGACGACGTCGGCGTCAGGCGGGCGCGATGCCCGACGTCGCCCAGAAGTACGCCGCAGAGATGCTTCCCTGGGTCGGCAGCTGGACGTCCGGCGTGGGGGTCGTCGCGGCGAGGGTGTGCTGGGTCCACCGTCCGCCGTCGAAGTAGCGCAGCATCCCGGGCACGTGGGGATCGGGGTACCACCCGAGCTCGACGGTCGCCGTGGCTGTCATGCCCACGTCATCGGCGCTCGGGCCCCCTGCCTTGAGCGTCAGCGGCCGTCGACTGCGGAACTCCCCACGACGATCGCTGTGCGTCGGCCATGCCCGTGGGGGCGCCGGTCGTACTGTGGGCCGATGGACGAGCCGCGCTGGCTGGACGACCGTGAGCGTGAGGCGTGGCTTGCGCTGTCCGCGCTGATGCTTCTCCTGCCGGCCGCGCTCGACGCGCACCTCACCCGCGAGGCCGAGCTCACCGGCTTCAGCTACTTCGTGCTGGCGATGCTCTCGGAGGCGCCGGGCCATGCCACGACGATGAGCGACCTGGCGGTCCGGTCGCACGCGTCGCCCTCGCGGCTCTCGCACGTGGTCAGCACTCTCGAGGCCAGGGGCTGGGTCGAGCGTCGGCGATGCTCGCGCGACGGACGCGTCGTGCGCATCTCGCTCACCGAGGACGGCTGGACGTCGTTGGTCGACCTCGCGCCCCGCCACGTCGAGGCCGTCCGCAGCTTCGTGTTCGACGCGCTCGACGAGGACGACGTCGGGCGCCTCGCGCAGATCGCGACGAAGATCCAGCGCGTTCTCGACCCGGACCGGACCTTCGGCCCGACGCACTGACGGCCGTGCCGTCGGGGTGCCGCGTCGCGACGGCTCCGTCCGGTCCCCGCCGCCGCGCGTCGGACGACCGGGGTCACCCGCGTCCCGGCACGCCGACGTGCGCGGCCGTCCAGGCGAACACGGCGTCGACGTAGCGGGACCTGGCAGGCTCCGGCGAGAGCGCGAGGTCGTGGATCCCGTCGGGGATGCGGTCAAGGGTCACGTCGGCGCCGAGCCCGGGCGCTCGTGCCACGATCTGCTCGACGTCGAGGACCGAGTCGGTGCGGGTGATCGCCTCGTGCCAGCGGTCGTCCGGACCGCTCGCGGTCGAGCAGCAGACCAGCACGGGGACGTCGATCGCGAGCCCGTCCGCGACGGCCCGGTGCCCGCGATGGATCGCACGCAACCACCCGGCACGCACGGGGAAACCGGCGAACGGCTTCCAGCGGAGGTCGTAGTCCCACGCGCCGCCGGTGCTCACGTGCAAGGACCGGCCGTAGTCCGTCCCGAGCTTCCCGACGATGCGCATCGGCATCCACGGTCCGAGGGCGTCGATCAGGCGGACCGCGACCGTCCGTTCGAACCAGCTGCCCTGGAGGTCGAGCCACGGGCTGTTGAGGACGAGGGCGTCGACCCGCGACGGGGTGGCGGTCCCGGTGGACCGGGGGTGGCGGTCCGCCCAGAGCGCGGCGATGAGGCCGCCGGCCGAGTGACCGAGCAGGACGACCACGTCGTGGCCGTGCTCGTCGCGGATGATGCGGAGCGCCTCGTCGATCTCCTCGTCGTAGGTGCGCAGGTCCGTGACGTAGTTCGGGACCTGGCCGCGCCGCAGCGACCGGCCGTGGCGGCGCAGGTCCAGGGCGTAGAAGTCGTACCCCCGGCTGGACCACTCGGCGGCGTGCTCGGCCTGGAAGAAGTAGTCGACGAAGCCGTGCAGATAGAGCACCGCGCGGGTCGATCCGTGCAGCGGGGCACGGGCCGGGTCGGCGCGGTAGACCAGGGTGGCCACGGTCTCGGGCTCGCCGTCGGGCGCGAGCGGGAGGGTGCGGGCGACCCAGTCGCGACCGAGCGCATCGGGAGCGGTCAGGTCGGCAGCGGTCTGCGCGTCGTCGGGCATGGGTCGATCGTGCCACGCGAGGCCGCGGTCGGACGGGGGCCGGGCGGCGGTGCGTCCTGCGCACACGATCCCCGGGCTGGCCGATCAGAGTTGAGCGGAATACGCTCAAGTCTGAACCCGTTGGCACGAGCAGCACGCTCGGGCACCCCCGGCAGCACCCCAGCACCGACAGGAGAACCCGGTGGACCTCAAGTTCACGACCAAGGCGCAGGAAGCGATCGGTGACGCGATCCAGCAGGCGTCCGCGGCCGGCAACCCGCACCTCGAGCCGACTCACCTGCTCAGCTCGCTGCTCGCGCAGGAGTCCGGCATCGCCGGCGGGCTCCTCGACGCGGTCGGCGCCGACCGCGCGGCGATCGGGCGCCAGGTCCGCGCCGAGCTCGTCGGGCTCCCCCGCGCCTCGGGGTCGTCGGTCGCCCAGCCCACGGCGTCGCGCGCCATGACGATGCTGATCGACGCCGCCGGCCAGGAGGCGCGCGCGCTCGGCGACGACTACGTCTCGACCGAGCACCTGCTGCTCGGGATGGCGGCCGGCGAGTCGTCGGCAGCACGGATCCTGAAGGCGGCGGGCGCGACGCGCGAGGCCCTCGCGGCGGCCCTGCCGAGCGTGCGCGGGAACACCCGGGTGACGTCGGCGAACCCCGAGGGCACCTACAAGGCCCTCGAGCAGTACGGCGTGGACCTCACCGAGTCCGCGCGTGAGGGCCGGCTCGACCCCGTGATCGGTCGCGACAACGAGATCCGGCGCGTGGTGCAGGTGCTGTCGCGTCGCACCAAGAACAACCCCGTCCTGATCGGCGAGCCCGGCGTCGGCAAGACGGCCGTCGTCGAGGGCCTCGCCCAGCGCATCGTCGCCGGCGACGTGCCCGACTCGCTCAAGGGCAAACGCCTGATCTCGCTCGACCTGGGCGCCATGGTCGCGGGTGCGAAGTACCGCGGCGAGTTCGAGGAGCGGCTCAAGGCCGTCCTCGAGGAGATCAAGGGCTCCGACGGCGAGGTCGTCACGTTCATCGACGAGCTGCACACCGTGGTCGGCGCCGGCGCGGCCGAGGGCAGCATGGACGCGGGCAACATGCTCAAGCCGATGCTCGCACGCGGTGAGCTGCGGATGGTCGGCGCGACGACCCTCGACGAGTACCGCGAGCACATCGAGAAGGACGCGGCCCTCGAGCGCCGCTTCCAGCAGGTGTTCGTCGGCGAGCCGAGCGTCGAGGACACCGTCGCGATCCTGCGTGGCATCAAGGAGCGCTACGAGGCCCACCACAAGGTGACGATCTCGGACGCCGCCCTCGTCGCCGCGGCGACGTTGTCGAACCGCTTCATCCCCGGGCGCCAGCTCCCCGACAAGGCGATCGACCTGGTCGACGAGGCTGCCTCGCGCCTCCGGATGGAGCTCGACTCGTCCCCGGTCGAGATCGACGCGCTCCAGCGTGCGGTGACACGGCTCGAGATGGAGGAGGTCGTGCTCTCCGAGGCGGCCGGGTCCGGCGACGCCGCGTCGGCCGACCGGCTCGAGAAGCTGCGCGCGGACCTTGCCGACCGGCGCGAGGAGCTCGGCGGGCTGACGGCCCGTTGGGAGGCCGAGAAGGCCGGTCACAACCGGGTCGGCGAGCTGCGCAAGACGCTCGACGAGCTGCGCACCGCGGTCGAGAAGGCCATCCGCGAGGGCGACCTCGAGACCGCTGGCCGTCTGCAGTACGGCGAGATCCCGGCGTTGCAGAAGCAGCTCACGGCCGCCGAGGCCGACGAGCAGGCGGCCGACGGCGAGCTCGAGCTCGGTGCGCGCCCGGAGATCGCCCCGATGATCGCGGAGAAGGTCGGGCCGGACGAGATCGCCGAGGTCGTCTCGGCGTGGACCGGCATCCCGGCCGGGCGCCTGCTCGAGGGCGAGAGCCAGAAGCTGCTGCGCATGGAGCAGGTCATCGGCTCGCGGCTGATCGGGCAGTCCCGCGCGGTCGCGGTCGTGTCCGACGCGGTGCGTCGCTCGCGCGCCGGGATCTCGGACCCGGACCGGCCCACGGGGTCCTTCCTGTTCCTCGGCCCGACGGGCGTCGGCAAGACCGAGCTCGCCAAGGCGCTCGCGGACTTCCTGTTCGACGACGAGCGCGCGATCGTGCGCATCGACATGTCGGAGTACTCCGAGAAGCACTCGGTGGCGCGGCTCGTCGGTGCCCCTCCTGGGTACGTCGGCTACGAGGAGGGTGGCCAGCTCACCGAGGCCGTGCGCCGCCGGCCGTACTCGGTCGTGCTGCTCGACGAGGTCGAGAAGGCGCACTCCGAGGTCTTCGACATCCTGCTGCAGGTGCTCGACGACGGTCGGCTCACGGACGGCCAGGGCCGCACGGTCGACTTCCGCAACGTGATCCTCGTGCTGACGTCGAACCTCGGGTCGCAGTACCTCGTGGACCCGACGCTCGACGACGCCGCCAAGCAGGCCGGGGTGATGTCGATGGTGCGGTCCTCGTTCAAGCCGGAGTTCCTCAACCGGCTCGACGACGTCGTGATCTTCGACGCGCTCTCGCTCGGCGAGCTCGGCCAGATCGTCGACCTCCAGATCGCGCGGCTCGCGGAGCGCGTCCTCGAGCGTCGGATCGCGCTCGAGGTCACCCCGGCGGCGAGCGAGTGGCTCGCCATCGAGGGCTACGACCCCGCCTACGGGGCTCGGCCGCTGCGTCGCCTCATCCAGCGCGAGATCGGCGACCGGCTCGCCCGGCTCCTGCTCGCCGCGGCGGTCCACGACGGCGACACGGTCGTCGTGGACCACCCGGAGGACGCCGCAGGGCTGTCCCTTGCGGTCCTGGCGCGTCCGGTAGCGTCCGTGTGATGACAGACGACGCCGTCCCCGGCCCCGAGACGTCCCCCACCTCCGCACCCGAGCCCGTGCCGTTCAGCTCCCCGGGGCTGCTCGCCGAGCTGCTGGAGCAGCAGGAGCGGCTCGTGCTCCCGCGGTTCGACTACACCGAGGCGGCACGGCTCGGCGGGATCGTCGCGGCGCTCGCGGAGGGGCGTGGGCTGCCCGTCGTCGTCCGGGTCGAGGCTGAGACGGCCGTCGGCCCGCACACCGTCTTCCAGCGCGCGTTCCCCGGCAGCTCACCGACGAACGACTGGTGGATCGGGCGGAAGTTCGCGGTCGTGCGGCACTTCGGCGACGCGTCGTTCACCGTCGGCACCCGGTTCCGCGTCCAGGGCACCACGTTCGAGGAGTCGTCCGGCCTGGACACGGAGACCTACGCCGCTCACGGTGGTGCGTTCCCGCTGCGGGTCGACGGGGAGCTCGTCGGCATCGTCGGCGTCTCCGGCCTCCCGCAGCAGGAGGACCACGCCCTCGTGGTCGAGGGGCTGACCGCCTACCTCGGCTGATCGGTACCTGCGTCGTCTCCGTGGGTGGCCGCCACGCCGGAGTGCCGCCCGGGGCGGCAGCGTGATACGTATGGGCACGCTCCTGCGTGACGGGTGCGACGGACGACGACGTGAGCGAGGCCGACGATGACCGAGGACCGGACCCCGGCGCACGACGCCGCCCGTGAAGCCCACCTGGACGTGCTGCTGGCCCGGCTCACCCTCCACCAGAAGGTCCGGCTCCTCACCGGTGCCGACTTCTGGTCGCTGCACCCGGAGCCGGCCGTCGGGCTGCGCGCGGTCGTCGTCTCCGACGGCCCCTCCGGCGTCCGCGGCGCGGTCTGGGACGAGCGTGACCCGTCGTTGAACCTGCCGAGCGCCACCGCCCTCGCGGCGACCTGGGACCCGGACGTCGCGTACCGGTACGGCGTCGCGATGGCGCACGAGGCGCGACGCAAGGGCGTCGACGTGATCCTCGGGCCGACGATCAACCTGCACCGCAGCCCGCTCGGCGGGCGCCACTTCGAGGCGTACTCCGAGGACCCGCTCCTGACGGCCGACGTCGCCGAGGCGTTCGTCCGCGGGGTGCAGGACGCCGGCATCGGTGCCTGCCCGAAGCACTACGTCGCGAACGACTTCGAGACGGACCGGTTCACGGCCTCCGTCGAGGTCTCCGACCGGGCGCTGCACGAGCTCTACCTCGCGCCGTTCGAGCGCACCGTCGTCGACGCCGGCACGTGGGCGGTGATGAGCGCGTACAACGCCGTCGGCGGGGTCACCATGAGCGAGAGCGATCTTCTCGCGGAACCGCTCAAGGGGGCATGGGGGTTCGACGGCGTCGTGATCTCCGACTGGACCGCGGTGCGGTCGCTCCGGGCGGCCGCCGCGGCGCAGGACCTCGTCATGCCGGGGCCGGACGGCCCGTGGGGCGATGCGCTGGTCGCGGCCGCCCGGAGCGGCGAGATCCCCGCCGCGACGGTCGACGACAAGGTGCGCCGGTTGCTGCGTCTTGCGGCGAGGGTCGGTGCGATCGAGGGGCTGGACCCGGCGGTCGCGGTGGCGCCGCTCACCGGCGACGAGTCCGCTGCCGGCCGCACGCTGGCACGTGAGGTCGAGACCCGCGGCATCGTGCTGGTCCGCAACGACGGGGTGCTGCCCCTCGGCCGGGCCGCCGCCGTGACGGGCACCGACGTGACGG
>JAKBFW010000003.1:7439-25380 GCA_021833345.1 Pseudomonadota bacterium
GCTCGCGATCGCGTGGCCCCGGCGCGCGTCGCGGTGATCGGTCAGAGCGCGATCCGCCCGCGCACCCAGGGCGGCGGCTCCGCGACCGTCGTGCCCGCGTCGACCGTCTCGCCGCTCGACGGCCTGCGCAGCGCGCTGCCCGGGACGGTGTTCACCTTCGCGACCGGTGCGATCGTGCACGACGGCGTGCTGCCGTTCGCCCTCGCGGACATCCGGCACCCCGACTCGCGGGAGCCCGGGGTGCGCCTGCGCTTCCTCGCCGAGGACGGCACCGTCCTGCTCGAGGAGGTCCGCCGCGCGACGGATCTCATGTGGCTCGGCAACGCACCGGTCGCCGCCGGCCTCGAGCTCGTCACGGACTACACCCCGGCCGTCTCCGGCCCGGTCGAGCTCGGCTGGGCCGTGATCGGCCGCACGACCCTGGAGGTCGACGGTGCGGTCGTCCACGACGCCACGCTCGCCGTCGACGCCGCGGATGTGGGTGCGGCCCTGATGGCACCGCCGAGCGCCGCGGTGCGGCTCGACCTCGAGGCCGGGCGGACGTACCGCCTGCGGTGGTCGCACCCGCTCACCGGCATCCCGTCGATGCCCGACGGCTCGGACCTCGCCGGGGTGCTCGGGTTCACCGCGGGCTGGCGGCCGTGGGTCGAGTCGGCCGACGCGCTCATCGACGAGGCGCGCGACGCGGCCCGGGACGCCGACGTGGCGATCGTCGTCGTCGGGACCAACGAGAAGGTGGAGTCCGAGGGCTTCGACCGGTCCGACCTGCGGCTGCCCGGACGGCAGGACGACCTCGTCCGCGCCGTCACGGCCGTCAACCCCCGCACGGTCGTCGTGGTGAGCTCCGGGGCCCCCGTCCTGATGCCGTGGCGTCAGGACGCTGCCGCGGTGCTGCTGACGTGGTTCGGCGGTCAGGAGTACGGGAACGCCCTGGCCGACGTGCTCACCGGCGCCGTCGAGCCCGGCGGCCGGCTGCCCACCACCTGGCCCGCGCACCAGCACGACGTCCCGGTGCTCGACGTGACCCCGCGCGACGGCGTGCTGCGTTACGACGAGGGCCTCCACGTCGGCTACCGCGCGTGGCTGCGGGCCGGCACCGAGCCCGCCTACCCGTTCGGATACGGGCTGGGGTACACGACGTGGTCCTACGACGAGGTCCGGACCGTCGTTCCTGATGACGGCGCGGTCGCGGTCCTGCGGGTCGACGTCGACGTGACGAACACCGGCAGTCGCGCCGGGCGGGAGGTCGTCCAGGTGTACCTCGCGCGGCCGGAGTCCTCGGTCGAGCGTCCGGTGCGCTGGCTCGCCGGCCATGCCCAGGTGAGCGCCGGCCCCGGCGAGACGGTCACCGCGACGATCGAGCTGCGCGCGCGGGCCTTCGAGCACTGGGACGGTTCCGGCTGGGCGACCGAGCCGGGGACGTTCACGCTCGTCGTCGGTCGCGATGCGTGGTCGGACGAGCTCGTGGCGCCCGTCGTCGTCGAGGGGACGATCAGGGGAGCGTGATGCTCCCGTCGAGCAGGGAGCCGGTGACCGGGCGCCCGAGCGTCGCGAGGCACATCCCGGTGCGGTCGCCGCGCTCCCACGACGCGAGGGTCGGCGCCCAGACGACGGCGCGAACCCCGGCGGACCCCTCGGCAGCGGTGAGCTGGCAGGCGTGCGCGACGCGGTCGTCCACCCGCTCCTGCCCGGGCCACACATCCGTCGTCCCGAAGGCGTAGACCGTGACGACCTCGGCGGCGTGCGGCTCGCCGCACGGCACGACGGTCACCCGGGTGACGTCGCCGTCCGCCGGGAGCCGCTCGAGGCAGCTCCCGGTCCGCAGCTGGCCGACGTAGGCCGGGCGCGCCGAGGTGATGGTCGGGGGTAGCGGCTGGGTGGCCTGCCACGTCAGCAGCGCTGCGACGCTCCAGATCCCGCCGGCCAGGGTCGAGACGGCACCGAGGACGATGCCGGTCACGGCGAGACCCGTGCCGCGCGTGGCTCCGCGGCGGATCCGCCCGAGCGCCGCGATCCCGAGGCCGAGAGCCACCGGTCCGAGCGCGATCAGCCCCGCCACGAGCGAGTTCACGGCCAGGACGTCCCGCGGCGGGGTGGGCGGCCGCCAGCCGGCGGCGTAGTACGCGCCGGGGTCGGGTCCCGGTGGGGGCGTGGTCACCGCGCCGATCCGGTCGCCGCGGTCAGGAACGCGGTCGTGGAGGCGCCGAGCGATCCCGAGTGCGACGCCACGTTCCCGGTCGCGATCGTCGTGATCACGACGATGACGACGAACAGGAAGAAGACGACCATGAGCGAGCCGACCACGATGCCCGCGATCGCCATGCCCTTCCCGGCGTCACCCGTGCGGGAGATCTGACGGAGGGCGACGATCCCGAAGATCAGGCCGAGGATCCCGGTCGCCCCGACCGTCAGGATCCCGGCGAGGCTGACGATGAGGGAGGCGATCGCCATCCCGTTCGTCTTCTGTGGCTGCGCCCACTGCGCGCCCGGCGGGTACGTGCCGGGCTGCGGGTACTGGGTGTACTGCGGCGAGGTGTGCTGCGGCGAGGCGTACTGCGGCGAGGCGTACTGCGGCTGGCCGTAGGCCTGCTGCGGATACGGCGGCTGCTGCGCATAGGGAGGCTGCTGGACCGGCAGCTGCTGACCGTACGTCTGCTGCGCGTAGGGCTGCCCCTGCGGCGTTGCGTAACCCTGCGGGTCCGCGGGCGTTGCGTAACCCTGCGGGTCCGCGGGCGCCGCGTACGCCGCGGGTGTGCCGTCGGGCTGCGGGGACCAGGACGGCTGCACCGGTGGCGCCGTCGGCTGCGGACCGGCGGGCTGCGGGGCTCCGTCGATGCCTCCCGTGGGTGTGCTCGACGCCGCTGCGGTGTGCGGGTCCGGCGCGGCGTAGGGGTCTGGCGCATGCTCGCCCGGTGCGGTCCAGGGGTCAGGGGTCGTCATGCGTGCAACCTAGCGAACGTGCGGCGGCGCCGTCAGTCCGTCAGGTCGACGATCACCGGAACGTGGTCCGACGCGCCCTTGCCCTTGCGCTCGTTGCGGTCGACGGTGACCCCGGTGACCCGCGCCGCGAGCGCCGGCGACGCATAGGTGAAGTCGATCCGCATGCCCTCGTTCCGTGGGAACCGCAGCTGCTGGTAGTCCCAGTAGGTGTACGTGCGCTCGGCCGGCACGAACGTGCGGGAGACCTCCGCGTACCCGGCCTCGGCGAAGGCGGCGAACGCCGCTCGCTCGGCGGGGCTGACGTGCGTCTTCCCGGCGAACAGCCCGATGTCCCACACGTCGGTGTCCAGCGGCGCGACGTTCCAGTCGCCGACCAGGGCGACCTGCGCCGTGGGATCACCGCTCCCCTCGGCTATCCACGACGCAGCCTGCGCGCGCAGCTCCTCGAGCCAGCTGAGCTTGTACGGGTAGTGCGGGTTGTCGAGCTCGCGCCCGTTCGGGACGTACAGGCTCCACACCCGCACCCCGCCGCACGTCGCGCCGAGCGCGCGCGCCTCGACGACGGGCTCCTCGCCGAAGCCCGGTTGGCCGGGGAACGCGGTCTCGACGTCCTCGAGCCCGACGCGGGAGACGATCGCCACGCCGTTCCACTGGGAGAACCCGACCGTCGCGACCTCGTAGCCGGCGTCCTCGAAGAGCCCGCGCGGGAACTGGTCGTCCTTGCACTTCGTCTCCTGAAGGGCCAGCACATCCGTGCCGCTGCGTTCGAGGAAGGCCACGGCGCGATCGGCCCGGGCACGGATCGAGTTGATGTTCCAGGTCGCCAGGCGCATGTGCGTCAGGCTAGCGGTCGGTTCCCCCCGCGCGGCGACCGAGGACCGTAGGCTGGCGTCATGGGAACAGCACTGATCACCGGCGCGAGCGCCGGGCTGGGTCTCGAGTTCGCCTGGCAGCTCGCCACCGCCCGCCACGACCTCGTCCTGGTCTCCCGTGACGCCGAGCGGCTCGAGCGGTTGGCGGCCCAGCTGCGTGCGGCGGCGGGCGTCCGTGTCGAGGTGCTCCCCGCCGACCTCTCCGTGCGTGCGGACGTCGCGCGCGTCGCCGAACGGCTGCGTGCGACCACGCGGCCCGTCGGTCTCCTGGTCAACAACGCCGGCTACGGACTGCACCAGAGGTTCGTCGGAGGCGATCTCGCCGAGGAGGAGAAGGCGTTCGACGTGATGGTCCGCGCCGTGCTCGTCCTCTCCCACGCGGCGGCCGACCAGATGAGCACGCGCGGACGTGGCGCGATCCTCAACGTCGCCTCGATCGCCGCGCTGCTCGCGTCCGGCACCTACTCGGCGCACAAGGCGTGGGTGCGCACGTTCACCGAGGGCCTCGCCATGGAGCTCAAGGACACCGGCGTCACGGCGACCGTGCTGTGCCCGGGGTTCGTGCACACCGAGTTCCACGAGCGCGCCGGCATCGACAACCCGTTCCCCGAGATCGCCTGGTTGAACGCGGACGCCGTGGTGGCGACCGCGCTCGCGGACGTGCGTCGCGGCGTCGTGATCTCGACCCCGAGCCTGAGGTACCGCACCCTCGCCGGCGTCGCCCGGTTGCTCCCGCGCGCGGCCGTGCGCGCCTTCGGCTCGTACCGTCGACCGGTGGTACCCGATGGCGTCGACGAGGGCACGGACGCCGCAGACAGCGTCGGCTGAGCACCGCTAGCCTGGCGACGTGCCAGACGACGCCATCCTCTCCCCGACCCCTCGCGAGCAGCTGCGCGACCTCATCTCCGAGCTTGCCGTCGTGCGCGGCAAGGTCACGTTGTCCTCCGGTCGCGAAGCCGACTACTACGTCGACCTGCGCCGGATCACGCTCCACCACCGCGCGGCCCCGCTCGTCGGCCACGTGCTCCTCGACCTCCTCGAGGAAGCAGGCCTCGGGCCCGCCGAGGTCGACGCCGTCGGGGGCCTGACCCTCGGTGCGGACCCGGTCGCCGGGGCGCTGCTGCACGCCGCGGCGTCCCGAGGTCTCGACCTGGACGCGTTCGTGGTGCGCAAGGAGGCCAAGGCGCACGGCATGCAGCGCCAGATCGAGGGACCCGACATCGCCGGTCGCCGGGTCGTGGTCGTCGAGGACACGTCGACGACGGGCGCGTCGCCGATCACCGCCGTCGCGGCCGCCCGTGAGGCGGGCGCGGAGGTGGTGGGCGTCGCCGTGATCGTGGACCGTGACACCGGTGCGCGCGAGAAGATCGAGGCCCTCGGGATCCCCTACCACGCCGTCTTCGGGCTCGACGACCTCGGTCTCCGGTAGGCGGTTCGCGATGGGGGACGACGCCGTCGTGGTGCTCGCGATCGCCGCCGTCGTGGCGGTGGCCGGGTTCAGCCTGTGGCGCTCCCAGGTCCGGCAGAAGGCGTTCGCCGCGTGGGCGCAGGCCGCCGGCTGGACGTACCGGGCGTCGGACCCGTCGCTCGTCGACCGGTGGTCGGGCCAGCCGTTCGACCAGGGTGGTCGCAGCCGCCGGGCCACGGAGGTCCTCTCCGGCACGGTCACCGGCGCCACCGGTCGGCACGAGGTCACGTCCTTCACCTACTCGTACACCAAGGACTCGGGCTCGGCCGCCAACGGCTCCCGCAGCAGCACGACGTACCGGCACCACGTGATGGTGACCCCGCTCCCGGTGCCGTTGCCGACCCTCGAGCTCACGCACGACGGCCTCGGCGCGCGGATGGCGAAGCTGGTCGGTGGCCAGGACATCGAGTTCGAGTCCGAGGACTTCAACCGGGCGTGGCGGGTCCAGTCCCACCAGCTCAAGTTCGCGCACGACGTGGTCCGGCCGCTGCTGATGGAGCGTCTGATGCGGGCGGACGCGCGGTCGGTGTCGTTCCGGATCGAGGGTGACACCTTGCTGGTCTGGGACGAGGGCAGGTCCGACCTCGACCGGATCGGCCCGTACGGGTTCATGATGGCGGCCGTCGTCGAGTCGATTCCCCGGTTCGTGTGGCAGGACCACGGCTACGATCCCCCTATCACCTCGAGCGCCCGGGAGGGCTTGTGAACGCCGTCGGCATCGTCCTGATCGCGATCGTCGCGATCGTCGTCATCGCGCTGCTGTGGGCGGTCGGCGCGTACAACGCGTTCGTGCGGCTGCGCAACCTCGTGCAGGAGGCCTGGCGGCAGATCGACGTCGAGCTCACCCGTCGGCACGACCTCATCCCGAACCTCGTCGAGACCGTCAAGGGCTACGCGGCCCACGAGCGCGGCGTGTTCGACGAGGTCGCCCAGGCGCGGTCGATCGCGTCGGCGCCGGCCTCCGGGCCCGCCGAGCAGGCGGCTCACGAGAACCAGCTCACCCAGGCTCTCGGGAAGCTCTTCGCCGTCGCCGAGGCCTACCCCGTGCTGCGCGCGAGCGAGAACTTCCAGCAGCTCCAGTCCGAGCTCACCAACACCGAGGACCGCATCGCGGCGGGTCGGCGGTTCTACAACGCGAACGTCCGGACGCTCAACACGCGGGTCGAGACGTTCCCGAACAACATCGTCGCGGGCATGTTCGGGTTCGTGCGTGCCGAGTACTTCGAGACCGAGGACCCGGCCGTCCGTGCCGCCCCGACCGTGGACTTCGGCCAGAGCTGAGGGTCCATCGCGCGGTCCGCGGCCCGGCTGAGGTGCGGCGGCCGGACGCCGGTTCAGTGCGCGAGCGCAAGGACCCCGAGCGCCACGCTCGCGACCACCTCGCCCAGGCCGACGGCCTTCGGTGAGAGTGACGGCCACCGTCGCGGGACGATCGCGGCACGGATCGCGAGCAGCGCGAAGAGGGCCCCGAGGGGCAAGCTGACCGGCACCACCGCGACGACGACCGCGACGTGGTACCCCACCGACGCCCACCACATCCGTCGGTTGCCGCGCTCACGGATCATGGTCTTGACGTAGAGCACCGTCCCCGCGAAGTACGCGAGAAGCACGGCCGCGAGCAGCCACGCGTGCGGAGACGTCGCACCGGGCAGCCGCTCGAACGGGCCGCTCGCGGTCGCTCCGCCGGCGGTGCCGAGCCCCCAGGCGACCACGGTCATCAGGCTGGCCGCCAGCACGGTCACGGCGTCGTTGGCCAGGGAGCGGTCCGCCCGTCGGGCGGAGAACCAGAGGCTCGCGGCGAGCAGCGGGGCGAAGACCGGAGCCCACCAGGCCAGGGTCGGGTGCACGGCGAGGAGCGCGACGCCGAGCACCACCGTGGCGATCCCGTAGGCGCGGACCGGCGGCCAGTAGCGCGGTCGGCGACGGGACTTGAGCCACAGGCCCGCGGCGAAGAACCCGAGGTACCCGACGATCCAGACGGCGAGCAGCAGCAGGTGCGGCCAGGTGATCCCCGAGGCGATCGCTCCGACGGCCGGGGGGAGGACGAGCATCGCCCAGGCACCGTGCTGGTTCGGCACCCAGCCCGGGCTGCGGGAGCTGCGACCGGTCAGACCCGCTCCACCAGGTCCGCGATCGAGTCCACCACGTGACTCGGTCGGAACGGGAACCGTTCGACCTCGTGCGCCTTGGTGGAGCCCGTGAGCACGAGGAACGTCTGCAGGCCCGCCTCGATGCCCGCGACGATGTCGGTGTCCATCCGGTCGCCGATCATCGCGGTCGACTCGGAGTGCGCGTCGATCCGGTTGAGCGCCGAGCGGAACATCATCGGGTTGGGCTTCCCGACGAAGTACGGTTTGCGCCCGGTGGCCGCCGTGATCATGGCGGCGACCGCCCCGGTGGCGGGAAGGTCGCCCTCGGCGCTCGGACCGGTCACGTCCGGGTTCGTGCAGATGAACCGCGCACCGCCCTTGATCAGTCGGACGGCCTTGGTGATCGCCTCGAACGAGTACGTGCGGGTCTCGCCGAGCACGACGTAGTCCGGGGCGGACTCGGTCAGCGTGTAGCCCGCCTCGTAGAGCGCCGTCGTGAGACCGGCCTCGCCGACCGCGTAGGCACTGCCGCCGGGGACCTGGTCCGCGAGGAACTGGTCGGTCGCCAGGGCGGAGGTCCAGATCGCCTCCTCCGGGACGTCGAGACCGGCGGATGCGAGCCGGGCGCGGAGGTCGCGCGGGGTGAAGATCGAGTTGTTCGTCAGGATCAGGAAGGGCCGGCCGGCCGCCCGCAGCGCGCCGATGAACTCCGCGGCACCGGGCAGGGCGTGACCCTCGTGGACGAGGACCCCGTCCATGTCGGTGAGCCAGCTGCGGATCTCACGGTTCACGGCCGCGAGACCCCGGGCTCCGCACCACCGATCTCGGCGAAAGCGGCAGCCTCGGCGGCGGCCTTGCGGCGCTTGCGCCACAGCTCGACGGCGATCGGCAGGACGGACACGGCGACCACGAGGACGAGCAGGAGCTCGATGTTGGACTTGATGAAGGGGATGTTGCCGAGCGCGAAGCCGAGGAGGGTCACCCCGACCCCCCACAGCAGGGCGCCGACCGCGTCGAAGGCCGCGAAGTGCGGGTAGCGCATCTTGCCCACGCCCGCCGCGACCGCGGAGTAGGTCCGCACGAACGGCACGAACCGCGCGATGATCACCGTGCGACCGCCGTACCGCTCGAAGTACGCGTTGGTCTCGGTGATGTGGCTCTGCTTGAAGATGCGCGAGTCCGGCCGGTTGAAGATGCGCGGACCCATCCGTCGACCGATCCAGTAGGCCGTCTGGTCCCCGAGGAACGCCGCAGCGAACAGCAGCCCGCAGAGCAGCCACAGCGGGAAGTGCAGCTTGTCCTGCGCGACGAACGCACCCGCCGTGAACAGCAGGGAGTCGCCCGGGAGCAGCGGGAAGAGCAGCCCCGTCTCGATGAACACGATGATGCACACGCCGATGAGCGCGTACGTCCCGAAGGTCGTGATGAGGTGGTCGGGGTTCAGCCAGCTGGGGCCGAGGGCGTGGAGCTGGCCGACTGCGGGCAGCACCTGGGCAAGGGCGGTCAGTTCGGGCACGGAGCCAGAGTACGGTGCCGACCCGGGGGCTCCCGAGAGGATCCGGGGGACATCCTGTGAATGTGGTGCCGCACGTCCGCGCACCGGCACCGCGCCCGGAACGCGTCGGACACTGGCTAGCTTGGTCACGTGGTGCGGGGAGGCGGCCCCGGCCGCTGCTCGGGGGAAGGACGGCACATGCACGAGGGCCTCGCGCTCGAGGCGGTGGCGCGACGCGTCGGCGACCAGCAGCAGGTCCCGGTGGCGTCCGCGCTGCCCACCTCGTCGCGGCTCACGGTCCGCCAGGCATGGCAGGGGGTGGGTGCGTGACGCCGTCGGGGCCCGGGGCGCCGTCCCGCGACGACGCGTCCGACCACCACCCCGCGTCCGACCGCGACCCCGTGCGCGAGCAGGACCGCATGCCCGATCAGGACCGCGCCGAGGTCGGCGTCGGGCCCTGGCCGGGCGGCCGTGATGCCTGGCCCGACCTCGATGGTCCGGACGGCGCGCGGTACGACCCGCTGCTGCTCGAGCACGGGGACCGCCGGAACGTCGTGGATCGTTACCGCTACTGGACCGTGGAGGCCGTCGTCGCAGACCTGGACACGCGACGCCACGGCTTCCACGTCGCGGTCGAGAACTGGTCCCACGACCTGAACATCGGCTCGGTGGTCCGCACGGCCAACGCGTTCAATGCCGCAGCGGTGCACGTCGTCGGACGTCGGCGATGGAACCGGCGCGGCGCGATGGTCACCGACCGTTACCAGCACGTGCTGCACCACGCCACGGTCGACGACCTGCTGGCCTGGGCCGACGAGGCGCGTCTCCCCGTGCTCGGCATCGACAACCTGCCCGGGTCGGTCCCGCTCGAGGGCTATCCGCTGCCCCGCGCGTGCGTGCTGCTGTTCGGCCAGGAGAGCGTCGGGCTCTCGGAGCCCGCCCGCGGAGCGGTCCGCGACGTGCTGCACATCGCCCAGTTCGGCTCGACGCGGTCGATCAACGCCGCGGCAGCTGCCGCCATCGCGATGCACGCCTGGGTCTCGCAGCACGCCGTGGCCTGACCGTCGGGATCGCGGTCGGGGCCGGGCGCCGCCGCCGTCCGGGCGCAGCACACCCGGGCGCGTGCGGCCCGGTCCCCGGCCCGCGGTCCGTGGGCACGAGGTCCTGTTCGCGCGACGCGCCGTTCGTGCCAAACTTGGCCGATACGCCACCCCACTCACACGTGCAGGAGATCTGCTGATGGGCATTGCCACCCCTGAGGTCTACAACGAGATGATCGACCGGGCGAGGGCGGGCAAGTTCGCCTACCCGGCCGTGAACGTCACGTCGTCCTCGACCCTGACCGCCGCGCTCCAGGGCTTCGCCGAGGCGGAGAGCGACGGCATCATCCAGGTCTCCGTCGGTGGTGCGGAGTACGCGTCCGGCGCGACCATCAAGGACCGGGTCGCCGGGTCGCTCGGTCTCGCGGCCTACGCGGCCGAGGTCGCCAAGAACTACCCCGTCACGGTCGCCCTGCACACGGACCACTGCGCGAAGCAGAACCTGGACTCGTGGGTCCGCCCGCTTCTCGCGCTCGAGATCGAGCAGGTCAAGGCCGGCAAGCTCCCGACGTTCCAGTCGCACATGTGGGACGGCTCGTCCGTGCCGCTCGCGGAGAACCTGATCATCGCCGAGGAGCTCCTGGCCCTCTCGCAGGCTGCCCGCACGATCCTCGAGATCGAGGTCGGGGTCGTCGGTGGCGAGGAGGACGGCCACACGGCCGAGATCAACGAGAAGCTCTACACGACGGTCGAGGACGGTCTGGCCACGGTCAAGGCGCTCGGTTCCGGCGAGAAGGGCCGGTACCTGACGGCCCTGACCTTCGGCAACGTGCACGGCGTGTACAAGCCCGGTGCGGTCAAGCTGCGCCCGTCGATCCTCGCCGAGATCCAGAAGGCCGTGGGTGACGTCCTCGGCAAGGAGAACCCGTTCGACCTCGTCTTCCACGGCGGTTCGGGCTCGACCGAGGCAGAGATCGCCGAGGCCGTCGACAACGGCGTCATCAAGATGAACATCGACACCGACACCCAGTACGCGTACACGCGCCCGGTCGCCGGCCACATGTTCGCCAACTACGACGGCGTGCTCAAGGTCGACGGCGAGGTCGGGAACAAGAAGGTCTACGACCCGCGCGCCTGGGGCAAGGCGGCCGAGGCGGGCCTGGCCGCGCGTCTGGTCGAGGCCGCGCAGCAGCTCCGGTCGGCGGGCAACAAGATCCGCTGAACCACGCACGACGGAGGGGCCCGACGGCAGTCACGCCGTCGGGCCCCTGTGCGTCTGGCTGCTGCACCCGCTGGGCACCCGCTGGGCGCCCGCTGGGCGACGGCATGGCCGCGGTGCGTCGCCCGTGCCGTCCGTCGCGCCGTCGGCCCTGGTTCACGCGGGGTGCAGGCCGTCGCCCTCGGGTGAGAGGGTGTCGAAGTCCGGGGCCTCGTCGACCACGTCGAGGAGGTCGCCGATGCGGGTCACCTCGAGCAGGAACTGCACGGTCGGCGGGACGCGGAGCAGCCGGACGCGGTGCGCGCTGCGGATCGACAGTCGCGCCAGGAACGCGACGCCGGACGAGTCCATGAACGTCACGTGGTGGGCGTCGACCTCGATCGGCAGGCCCGCCTTCTCGGCTTCCGTGCCGGCCTCGTGGAGCTCGGGGGCGAGGTCGGCGTCGACCTCGCCGGCGAGCACGATCCGGGTGCGTTCCGCCCCGACGATCACGTGGACCGTTCCGGGCTCGGCGTCCGACGTCCCGCCCGTGGCTGCCCGGGCACCGTGGACGGGCTCGTCCTGCGTCGGGCTGTTACCGTCGCGCACGATGCTCCTCTCGGTACGGCTGACTTCCGGGACGACCCTGGCTGCGCAGCCCGGACGAGCTGATGACCTGTGGGCACGCTAGACGATCGGAGGTGGTGGTGGTCAACCTATCGGGTCCGGACGCGGCGGCGGCGGCCCTCTCCGAGGTCCGTGACCGCGCACTGCAGGCCACCGGCGCGGCATTCATGATCACCGACGCCTCGGTCCCTGAACGCCCCATCGTCTGGGTCAACGACGCCTTCACGCGGACGACCGGCTACACGCTCGCGCAGGTGCGCGGTCGCAGCGCGAACGTCCTGATCGGGCCGGAGACGGACCTCTCGACGATCGCGGCGTTCTCGGCAGCGATGTCGGCGGGGCGCAGCGTGTCCGGCACCGTGGTCTCGTACCGGTCGACCGGGCAGCCGTTCTGGAACCACGTGTCGCTCTCCCCGATCCACGACGACGCGGGCCGGGTCACGCACTGGGTCGCGAACCAGGTCGACGTCACCGACGAGGTGATGGCGAGCGCGGCCCAACGGCACGAGGTCGAGGTCGAGCGGCAGGCCCGGCACGAGCTCGGCGTCCTGACGGAGATCTCGAGCCTGCTCATGGATCTCGACGACCCCCAGACCCTGCAGGCGATCGCGGACCAGCTCGCCGGCGGCATCATCGACTGGGCGGGGTTCTTCCTCAACGATGGTGGCCTGCACGCCGCCGCGGGCATCGACGTCAACGCACCGCCGAGCGGGCGTCGGCGGCGGCACGGCCCCGGCGCCCCGCGGGCGGGCGAACGGCGCCGACCGCACGGGCCGGACCCCGTCCAGGCGCTCCTCGACGGTGCCGCCGAGAAGCCGGTCGATCTCGACCTGACCGCGACGTACCCGGATCGCACCGCGTCGACCTGGCTCGTGGGTCACCTGCGGGAGGTCCTGTCGGACCGGCGGGTCACCACCGTCGTGCTGCTCCCGCTCGAGGGTCGCCGCCGGGTCCTCGGGCTGCTCGCGGTGGTCCCGCGGTCGCGGACGGGCTCCGACGGGCTCGCCTCGAGCACCCGCAACGTGCTCGAGCTGACCGTGCGGCGGGTCGGCCTCGGCATCGACAACGTCCGCCTCTACGCGCGTGAGCACGCCGTCGCCGAGACCCTCCAGCGCGCGATGCTGCCGCAGCAGGCCCAGGTCGACGGGGTCGACGTGTGGACCTACTACTCGCCGAACACGGACCACGCCCAGATCGGTGGCGACTGGTACGACGTCCTGCAGGTCTCGCCGGACGTCGTCGCGGTCGTCATCGGGGACGTCGTCGGCCACGACGTCGAGGCCGCGGCCGCGATGGGTCAGCTCCGGTCCGTCGTGCGGGCGTTCGCGTACGAGCTCGCGACGCCGGGGCTGGTCCTCGAGCGGGTCGACCAGGTCGTCGACGGGATGACGATCCCCCGCGCCGCGAGCATGGTGCTGATGACCCTCACGCACCGCAGCGGGACGTGGCACCTGGAGTACTCGCGTGCCGGGCACCTCCCGGTCATGCTGGTGCGAGACGGCCACCCGATGCTGCTCGACGAGGCGGGCGGATCGATGATCGGCTTCGGCGGTCGTCCTCGCTCGACCGCCGGTCATGACCTGCTCCCCGGCGACGTGCTCGTCTTCTACACGGACGGCCTCATCGAGAGGAGGGATCGGCCCTTGCGTGAGGGGCTGGTCGCCCTGCAGGACCTCGCCTCCGGCATCACCGCCATCGACGCCGCGGGGATCGGCGAGGATCTCATCGCGGGGCTGGTGGACCGGGCCGAGGACGACATCGCCGTCGTGGTCGTCCGGCTGCCCGACCACGCGGCGGACGGAGCGGTGCACGCGCACAGCCGCAGCGCACGACGATGGGTGCTGCCGAGCGAACCGGCGTCGATCGGCCGGGCGCGGCACGCGGTCCTGCGCACCGGTCGGGCGTGGAACCTCTCGGACGTCGGCAGCGCGGAGCTCGTCGCCTCCGAGCTCGTCGCGAACGCGGTGCTGCACGGGTGGGGACCGATCTCGCTGCGACTGTTCGACACCGGTGACGGGTTGCGGATCGAGGTCGAGGACGCCAACCCGGCGCCACCGGTGACGGCCGACGGCCACCCGGGGCGCGTCGGAGGCTACGGCATGCGGATCGTCGAGCGGCTGGCGGACTGGGGATGGCGCCCGTTGCCGAAGGGCAAGCTCGTGTGGGCGAGGATGCGGGCCGTCGAGCTCGCCGGCCCCGCCGAGCGTGCCGGCTCCGCCGGCGGTGCCGACGGTCCCGGCGAGGGCGACGGGACCGATCACTCCGCGGGCTGAGGGGTCGTCCGAGGATCGAGGACGGACGCGGCCGACCGCTGCCCCGGTGCTCGTCGACTGCGTGGGTGCGGAGGTCAGTCGCGCTCGCTGTCGGGGTCGACCCGGAACAGGTCCAGCGCCCCGCACACCTCGAGGACGAACAGGTCCCGGGCGTCGGCGCCCCGGAGCACGGTCGCCCCGCCACGCTTGCGGCTCGCGTCGGCGAGCGAGATGAGGAACGCCGCACCCGTGGAGTCCATGAACGTCACCTGGGCCATGTCGATCACGAGGAGCTGACGCCGTAGCCCGACGACGCGCGCCGCGATGCCCGGGAACTGGTCGCGCGCAGCGAGATCGAGGTCGCCGGAGACGACGAGCGTCGTCGTCGCCGAGGAGGTGGAGATCTCGATCACCGGTACGCACCTGGGGGTGAGGAGGTGGGGGATTCTCGACTGTAACCAGCGGGGGCGGTCGGCGCATGCGGGGGGCGACCCGCGGCGGCGCGCGGGCGTGCTGCCGAGGGCGCCGCCGGGAGCGCTGCCCGGTCGGATGGCTCCGCCGAGAGCGCTGCCCGGTCGGATGGCTCCGGCGGACGGCTCCGGATGAGCGATCGGCGGAGGACTGCGACACTGGCCCCATGACCGGAGAGCACCACCACGACCTGCTCGACCCCGTGCCCACGCTGCTGCCTGCCGACCACTCCGACGTCCTGGCCCGGGCCGAGCTCGCGGCCGGGACGGATGCCGTCACCGTCCTCACCGCGCACCCGGCGTCGTCGTACCTGTGGGCGGCGTTCTCGCGCGGAGCGCTCGGCACCGGGACGCCCGAGGGAGCGCTCGCGGCCTACGCCTATGCCCGCACCGGGTACCACCGCGGCCTCGATGCGCTGCGCAAGGCAGGGTGGCGCGGCCACGGTCCGATCCCGGCGCACCACGTGCCGAACCAGGGATTCCTGCTGAGCGTGCTCGCGCTCGAGCAGGCGGCCGCGGCGATCGGTGAGATCGACGAGGCGGAGCGGTGCGAGCGCCTGCTGCTCAACTCGGGGACGACCGCGGCCGAGGTCGCCGGGCTGCTGCTCTGAGGCGTCCTCGGTGCACCGGGTCACGATCCGGGCCGGTGTGCGGAAGGTCTGGGCCTGTCGTCCGACCCCTCCGGTAGCCTTTCGGAGGCACCGGGCCGCTGTCGCCCGTGCCCGGGGGCCCGACGCCGAGATCGGACCGGTCACGTCCTCGTCGTCGAGGCAGCGGAGGAGTGGATTCCATGCCAGCCGTCGTGGTTGTCGGCGCCCAGTGGGGCGACGAGGGCAAGGGCAAGGCGACCGACCAGCTCGGCGCCCAGGTGGACTACGTCGTGAAGTTCAACGGCGGGAACAATGCCGGTCACACCGTCGTGATCGACGGGGAGAAGTACGCGCTCCACCTGCTCCCGAGCGGAATCCTGTCGCCAGGGGTGACCCCGGTGATCGGCAACGGCGTCGTCATCGACCTCGAGGTCCTGTTCCAGGAGATCGACGCGCTGGTGAGTCGCGGTGTCGACGTCTCGCGGCTGCTGGTGTCGTCCGCGGCGCACGTGATCGCGCCGTACAACCGGACCGTCGACAAGGTCACCGAGAGGTTCCTCGGCAAGCGCAAGATCGGCACGACCGGCCGCGGGATCGGTCCGACGTACGCCGACAAGATCAACCGGGTCGGGATCCGGGTCCAGGACCTCTTCGACGAGAACATCCTGCGGCAGAAGGTCGAGGGTGCGCTCGACCAGAAGAACCACCTGCTCGTGAAGGTCTACAACCGCCGCGCGATCACCGTCGAGGAGACCGTGGAGGACCTGCTCCGGTTCGCCGAGCGGCTGCGCCCGATGGTCGCCGACACGCCCCTGGTCCTCAACCGTGCGCTCGACGCCGGGAAGATCGTCCTGTTCGAGGGCGGTCAGGCGACGATGCTCGACGTCGACCACGGCACGTACCCGTTCGTCACGTCGTCGAACGCGACCGCGGGCGGGGTCTGCACCGGGTCCGGCGTCGGGCCGACCCGGATCGACCGGGTGATCGGCGTCGTCAAGGCGTACGCGACCCGGGTCGGTGAGGGGCCGTTCCCCACCGAGCTGCTCGACGAGATGGGTGAGTTCCTCCGGGCCACCGGCGGAGAGTTCGGCGTGACCACCGGACGACCGCGGCGGTGCGGCTGGTACGACGCCGTCGTCGCGCGCTACTCGAGCCGGATCAACGGCCTGACGGACTTCGTGCTGACCAAGCTCGACGTGCTCACCGGGCTGGAGAAGATCCCGGTGTGCGTCGCGTACGACGTCGACGGCGTCCGCCACGAGGAGATGCCGGCCGACCAGAGCGACTTCCACCACGCCACGCCGGTGCTGGTCGAGTTCGACGGCTGGACCGAGGACATCACCCAGGCCCGCACCTTCGACGAGCTGCCGATCAACGCGCAGCGCTACGTGCTCGCGCTCGAAGAGCTGTCCGGCACGCGGATCTCGGCCATCGGCGTCGGTCCGGGACGGGACGCGACGATCCTGCGCCACGACCTGATCGGCTGAGGCGGCCGCGAAGCTCCTGCTGCTCGCGCACGCCGTCGAGGGCTGCGGGTTCGAGCGCGTGAAGACCAAGACCGACCAGATCAACACGCGCTCGCAGGCCGCGATCGCCGCGCTCGGGGCGAGCGACCCCTCGTCAGGTCGTCGGTGCGTGCCGCTCGAGGAACGTGTAGACCTCGGCGTCGTCGACGCCGGGGAACGTGCCACCGGGCAGCGGCGCGAGCACCTGCGCGTGCAGCCGCGCGCTCGGCCACGACTGGTCGGCCCACCGAGAGGTGAGGTCGCCCGGTGGCTGTCGGCAGCACGTCGGGTCGGGGCAGCGGGAGACGGTGTGGCGCGTGGTGTCCCGCCCGCGGAACCACTTCGAGTGCACGTACGGCACGCCGACGGTGATCGAGAACTCCCCCGAGGTCGTCGCACCGGTCTGAGCCGTGCACCAGAACGTGCCCGCCGGGGTGTCGGTGTACTGGTGGAACTCGGTGGCGCGGTCCCGGACCGTGAAGGCCATGCGTGAAGTCCACTGGCGGCACACGATCTGCCCCTCGATCGCACCGGTCGGGTCCGTGGCGAAGCCGACCGCGTCGTTCTCGTAGCCGCGGTACAGCGTGCCGTCGTCGCCGACCCGCATGAAGTGCACCGGGATCCCGAGGTGCGCGGTGGCGAGGTTGGTGAACCGCATGGCCGCCGCCTCGTGCGTGACGCCGAACGCGTCACGGAAGTCCTCGATCGCGAGGTCGCGTTCGCGCTTCGCGTTCTGGAGCACCTCGACCGCGCGCCCTCGCGGGATGAGGCACGCCGCAGCGAAGTAGTTGATCTCCATCCGCTGACGCAGGAAGTCCGCATAGCTGGCCGGTCGTTCGTGCGTGAGCACGCGGTGCGCGATCGCCTGGAGCGCGAGGGACCGCAGGCCGTGGCCGCCGGGGATCGAGGCGGGCGGGAGGTAGATGCGACCGCTCGCGAGGTCGGTGACGGTGCGTGTCGAGTGCGGGAGGTCGCCCACGTGCAACAGCTGGAAGCCGAGCTGCTCGGCCATCCGGGCGACCGCGCGGTGGGTGAGGGCCCCGGAGGTGTACCCGGCCGCGCGCGACATCCGCTCAGCGGCGTCCTCGATGTCCGGCAGGTAGTTGTCACGCTCGCGCATCCACAGCCGCAGCTCGGTGTTGGCCCGACGCGCCTCCTCGGGGGTCGCGATCGACGCGTTCGCACGGCGGGCGAGCTCCTCGTGCAGGCCGACCAGGGCCTCGAGCGCCTCGAGCGGCAGCGTGCGGCTGACGCGCACGGACGGCAGTCCGAGCCCGGCGTACAGCGTGCTGCCCTGGGCGCGGTCGAGGGCGATCTCGAGGGCGGCCCGGCGGCTCGGCGGCTCGGTCGCGAGCAGGTCGGAGAGTGCGATGCCGAGAGTGGCGGCGATCGAC
>JAKBFW010000003.1:25480-44374 GCA_021833345.1 Pseudomonadota bacterium
GTCTTCGCCGGGTCGATGCGGGGCCGGACGATGTTCGTGGTGCCGTTCTCGATGGGCCCCCTCGGCGGTGCGATCTCGCAGCTCGGCGTCCAGCTCACCGACTCGCCGTACGTCGTCGTGAGCATGGCGGTCATGACGCGCACCGGAACCGCCGTGCTCGACCTGCTGGGTGACGACGGGGCGTTCGTGCCTGCCCTGCACTCGGTCGGGATGCCGCTCGTCGACGCGGACGGCCTGCGCCGCGACGACGTGCCGTGGCCGTGCAGCACGACCAAGTACATCGTGCAGTTCCCCGAGTCCCGCGAGATCTGGTCGTTCGGGTCGGGGTACGGCGGGAACGCGCTGCTGGGCAAGAAGTGCTTCGCGCTGCGCATCGCGTCGGTCATGGGCCACGACGAGGGCTGGCTCGCCGAGCACATGCTCATCCTCAAGCTCACGTCCGACCAGGGTCGTGTGTTCCACGTGGCCGCGGCCTTCCCGTCGGCGTGCGGCAAGACCAACCTCGCGATGCTCCGGCCGACCATCCCGGGCTGGACCGTCGAGACCATCGGCGACGACATCGCCTGGATGCGTCCCGGTCCCGACGGCCGGCTGCGGGCGATCAACCCGGAGGCGGGGTTCTTCGGCGTCGCGCCCGGCACCGGGGTCGTGACCAACCCGACGGCGATCGCCACCCTGACGCACGACGTGATCTTCACGAACGTCGCGCTGACGGACGACGGCGACGTCTGGTGGGAGGGGCTCACGCCCGAGGTCCCGGAGCACCTGACCGACTGGCGCGGGGAGGACTGGACCCCGGCGGCTGGCCGCCCCGCGGCGCACCCCAACTCCCGGTTCACGGTGGCCGCCGAGCAGTGCCCGACCATCGCCGACAGCTGGGACTCCCCGGACGGGGTGCCGATCGACGCGATCCTGTTCGGCGGACGCCGAGCCACGAACGTCCCGCTCGTCGCGCAGTCCTTCGACTGGGCGCACGGTGTCTTCATGGGCGCGACGATCTCCTCCGAGCAGACCGCCGCCGCCGAGGGGACGGTCGGCGAGCTGCGTCGCGACCCGTTCGCGATGCTGCCGTTCTGCGGCTACAACATGGCGGACCACTGGGGCCACTGGCTCACCGTCGGCGCCGGCCTCCCCGCGAGCGCTCGCCCGCTTCTGTTCCAGGTCAACTGGTTTCGCAAGGGGGCCGACGGTCGGTTCCTGTGGCCCGGCTTCGGGGAGAACTCCCGCGTCCTGGACTGGGTGCTGCGGCGGGTGGCCGGCGAGGCCGACGCGGACGCGACGCCGGTCGGTCTCGTGCCCGCGCCGGGCGCACTCGTGCTCGACGGCCTCGAGGTGTCCGATGCCGACCTGGCCGAGCTGCTCGCCGTGGACACCGAGTCGTGGTCGGCCGAGTGCGACCTGACGGAGGGGTTCTTCGCGCAGTTCGGCGACCGACTCCCGCCGGAGCTCGCCGACCAGCTGACGGACCTCCGCTCCCGCCTGGAGGTCGCCGGCCGCTGAACCACCCCTCTCCGGTCACCGGGGCCGCCCACACGCCACCGGAACCGTGATCTCCCGTCAGGTGGAGCGTCCTGCCGCGACACACCGGCGTGTCGTCCGCGGATCGCTCCACTTGGCGGGGGAGGTGGAGCGACGGCGAGGGGTGGACGAGCGGTGGGGTGTCCGGGTGCGGGCCGATAGGCTCAGGGTCCGTGAAGATCCTCGTCATCGGCACCGGTGCTCGTGAGCACGCCCTCGTCCGGTCGCTCGCGGCAGATGCGCAGGTCAGCGAGCTGCACGCCGCGCCGGGCAACCCGGGGATCGGCGCGGACGCGACGTTGCACGACGTCGACCCGCTGGACGGTGGCGCGGTTGCCGCTCTCGCGACGGCCCTCGGCGTCGACCTCGTCGTCGTCGGGCCCGAGGCTCCGCTCGTCGCCGGGGTGGCGGACGCCGTCCGTGCCGTCGGGATCGCGTGCTTCGGTCCCAGCCGGGAGGCCGCCGCTCTCGAGGGGTCCAAGGCGTTCGCGAAGGACGTGATGGCCGCCGCTGCCGTGCCGACCGCGATGGCGCACGTCTGCACGACCCACGCCCAGGTCGCGGACGCGCTCGACGCGTTCGGAGCGCCCTACGTCGTGAAGGAAGACGGTCTCGCCGCGGGCAAGGGCGTGGTCGTGACGAACGATCACGCGGCTGCGCTCGAGCACGCCGACGCGTGCCTCGCGAAGGTGGGCGGCAAGGTCGTCGTCGAGGAGTACCTCGACGGACCGGAGATCTCGCTGTTCTGCCTCACCGACGGGGCGACCGTCGTGCCGTTGGCCCCGGCGCAGGACTTCAAGCGTGCCCTCGACGGCGACGCCGGCCCGAACACCGGTGGCATGGGTGCGTACTCGCCGTTGCCGTGGGCGCCCGCCGACCTCGTCGCCGAGGTGGTCGAGCGCGTGGCGCAGCCGACCGTCGACGAGATGGCGCGGCGGGGGATCCCGTTCTCGGGGGTGCTCTACGTCGGCCTCACGCTGACGAGCCGGGGGACGCGCGTCGTCGAGTTCAACGCGCGGTTCGGTGACCCGGAGACGCAGGTCGTGCTCGCTCGCCTCGCCACGCCCCTCGCGACCGTCCTCGACGCGGTCGCGACCGGAACGCTGGGGACGCTCCCCCCGCTGCGCTGGCGCGACGAGGCCGCCGTGACGGTGGTCGTCGCGGCCCACGGGTACCCGGCCGCCGTGCGGCACGGCGACCCGATCACGGGCGTCGAGGCTGCGGAGAGGGTTCCCGGTGCCCAGGTGCTCCACGCCGGGACGGCGCTGGTCGACGGCGTGCTGGTCGCCTCGGGCGGCCGGGTGCTCTCGGTCGTCGGTCGCGGGCCTGACGTCGCCGCCGCACGTGCGGCCGCCTACGCGGCGATCGAGCGGATCGACCTGCCGGGATCTCACCACCGCACCGACATCGCCGCGTCCATCACGGGTTGACGTCGTCCGGGTGCGCGTCGTCGGGGCCGAGAGGCGGCGGTGCGCGGCAGCGCCCGGCCGGTATCTGGTCCCAGGCGTCATGGCGCTCCCGGGTGCGGAAGGATGTGCGTCGTGAGCGCGCCACTCGAGCTGACCGGTTGGACCCACACCTACTCCGGGAAGGTCCGGGACCTGTACGTCCCCGACCTGCCGCCCGGTTCCGCGCACCCGGCGGGTGACGTCGTCCTCGTCGTCGCGAGCGACCGGATCAGCGCCTACGACCACGTGCTGTCGACTCCTGTCCCTGACAAGGGTGTGGTCCTGACCCAGCTGAGCCTCTGGTGGTTCGAGCAGGTCGCCGACCTCGTCCCCAACCACGTGGTGACGGCGGAGGTCGGGGAGCACGGGGTCCCGGCTGCAGTGGCCGGTCGCGCGATGGTGTGCCGCCGTCTGGAGATGTACCCGGTCGAGTGTGTCGCACGGGGTTATCTCACCGGATCGGGGCTCGCGGAGTACCGCGCGGGTCAGCAGGTGTGCGGGGTGCCACTGCCGGGTGGCCTGGTGGACGGATCGCGACTTCCCGAGCCGATCTTCACCCCCGCGACCAAGGCCGAGCTCGGCGAGCACGACGAGAACGTGAGCTTCGACGTCGTCGCGGCGCAGATCGGGGCCGAGGCCGCGACGCGCCTGCGGGACCTCACGCTCGCGGTGTACTCGCGGGCGGAGCGCATCGCACGCGAACGGGGCGTGATCCTCGCCGACACGAAGCTCGAGTTCGGGCGCGCGCTCGACGGCCCGGACGCCGGCTCCGTCGTGCTCGGCGACGAGGTCCTCACCCCCGACTCGTCACGGTTCTGGCCGGCGGACACCTGGGCCCCGGGCGGTCCGCAGCCCAGCTTCGACAAGCAGTACGTCCGCGACTGGCTCACCTCGACGGCCTCGGGGTGGGACCGTGCGAGCGACGCACCGCCGCCGCCGCTGCCCCCCGAGGTGGTGGAGCGCACCCGCGCGCGCTACCTCGACGCCTTCGAGCGCCTGACCGGTCGGACAGCGCTCTGATGGTTCCGGCGACGGCGGAGCTCGTCCTGACCGGCGCGCGCGTCGTCGGTGCGCACGCGACCGCGCCGCGCCCGGGTGCGGACGTCGGTTCTCGTCCGGGAGCGCTCGTCGACGTCCTCGTGCGCGACGGGCGGATCGCGGCCGTCGCGACGGACCTGGCCGAGGACCTGCCGGCGCACGTCACGCGGCTGGACCTGGCCGGACGGTTCGTCATGCCCGGGCTGTGGGACAACCACGTGCACTTCACGCAGTGGGCGCTCGCCCGGCAACGCCTCGACCTCTCGGGCACGACCTCCGCGGCCGACGTCGCCCGGCTCGTCGCGGAACGTCTGCGCACGCAGCCGGTACCGGCGGGCGCCGCGCTCACGGGCCTCGGCTTCCGGGACGCGCTGTGGTCGGACACCCCGACCGCGGCGCTGCTCGACGACGCGATCGCGGCGGCCGGGCTTCCCCCGACCCCGGTGATCCTGATGTCCGGCGACCTGCACTGCGGGTGGCTGAACTCGGCCGCGCTGCGCTCCGCGGCTCTCGCGGCCCACGACCTCGGCGAGCATCCGACCGGGGTGCTCCGTGAGGCGCAGTGGTTCGCGGTCAGCGAGGACATCAGCGTCGTGGCGCCGGACGTGCTCGAGCGTCTGGTCGACGAGGCCGCCAGCGCGGCAGCCGCTCGCGGCGTCGTCGGGGTGATGGACGTCGAGATCGCCGACAACCTGTCCGTGTGGACGCGGCGCGTGCAGGCGGGCGTCACGTCGCTGCGGGTGTCCACGGGCGTCTGGCCGGAGCACCTGGACCGGGCGATCGCCCGCGAGCTCGCGACCGGCGACGTCCTGCCGGGCACCGACGGACTCGTCACCATGGGACCGCTGAAGATCATCGCGGACGGCTCGCTCAACACCCGCACGGCGTACTGCCACGACCCGTACCCGGGGCTCGTCGGCCCGGAGGCTCGGGGTGTCCTCTCCTACGACCTCGACCGCCTCGTGCCGCTGATGACGCAGGCGGCGCGCCACGGCATCGCGTGCGCGATCCACGCGATCGGGGACCGCGCGAACACCGTGGTGCTCGACGCGTTCGAGGCGAGCGGGGCACGCGGTTCGGTCGAGCACGCCCAGCTCGTCTCGCCCGAGGACGTCCCGCGCTTCGCCGCGCTCGGCGTGGTCGCCTCGGTGCAGCCCGAGCACGCGATGGACGACCGCGACGTCGTCGACCGGTACTGGGCGGGGCGCGCGCACCGGGCCTACCCCTATCGGGACCTGCTCGAGGCCGGTGCGACGCTGGCGCTCGGCTCGGACGCCCCGGTCGCACCGCTCGACCCGTGGGTCGCGATCGCCGCCGCCGTCGGCCGCACGCGCGACGAGCGAACCCCGTGGCATCCCGAGCAGGCGCTGCCGATCGGCGCCGCGCTCGCGGCTTCGGTGCGCAGCGGCGTCGAGCCTGGTCAGGTCGCCGATCTCGTCGTCCTGGACGCCGATCCGACCACAGCCGAGCCGGCGACGCTGCGAACGATGCCCGTCGCGGCGACCGTGCTGGGCGGACGGCTCACCTGGGACACCCTCGGGAGTCGGTAGTCTGGGCACCGCACCCCTCCACCTCCGCCCCGTGAAACAGGAGCCACCCGTGGGACGAGTCGTCGTCAACGTGATGCCGAAGCCCGAGATCCTCGACCCGCAGGGCAAGGCGGTCAACGGCGCCCTCCCGCGTCTCGGCTTCAGCCAGTTCGTGAGCGTCCGCCAGGGCAAGAGGTTCGAGCTCGAGGTGGACGGCGAGGTGACCGACGAGATCCTCGCGGCCGCGCGTCGTGCCGGCGAGACGGTGCTCTCGAACCCGGTCATCGAGGACGTCGTCGACGTCTACGCCGAGCCGGCGCACGCGCCGTCGGACGAGGCCGGCCGCTGATGCTCACGGGCGCCCGCATCGGGGTCGTGACCTTCCCGGGGACCCTCGACGACCGCGACGCCGCACGCGCCGTGCGTCTTGCCGGTGGCGAAGCCGTGGCGCTGTGGCACGCCGACGCCGACCTGCACGCCGTCGACGCCGTCGTCCTCCCGGGCGGGTTCTCCTACGGCGACTACCTGCGGGCGGGGGCGATCTCGCGGTTCGCGCCGGTGATGGGCTCGATCGTCGACGCGGCCAACGGCGGCATGCCCGTCCTCGGCATCTGCAACGGCTTCCAGGTCCTGACCGAGGCGCACCTGCTGCCCGGATCGATGATCAAGAACGACCACCTGCACTTCGTGTGCCGCGAGCAGGTCCTGTCGGTGGAGAACGTCGACACCGCGTGGACGCGGCTGTACTCGGTCGGCGAGCGCATCACGGTCCCGCTCAAGAACCAGGACGGGCAGTACGTCGCCGACGAGCACACGCTCGACGAGCTCGAGGGTGAGGGTCGGGTCGTCGTGAGGTACCGCGACTGGAACCCCAACGGTTCGCGGCGGGACATCGCCGGGATCACGAACGCCGCCGGGAACGTCGTCGGGCTCATGCCGCACCCTGAGCACGCGGTCGAGGTGGGGTTCGGTCCCGATGGACCCCGCGGGCCGCGCACCGGCACCGACGGCCTGCGCTTCTTCGCCTCCGTGATCGGTTCCCTGGTCGGTTGAACGCCCGCGCCCTCGAGGGGTCTGCCGTCGGCTCCGGCGTGACGATCGAGACCGTGCCGTGGGACGACCCCGACGCGGACCGGCTCCGCACCACCCAGCAGGACGAGCTCAAGGAGAGGTACGGCGGGGTCGGCGACCTCGAGCCGCACATCCCGCCCGAGGGCGTCGCCGCGATGCTCCTCGTTCGGGTCGATGGCGTGGCCGCGGGCTGTGGGGCGCTGCGCGGGCGCGGCGAGGGCATCGGCGAGCTCAAGCGCATGTTCGTGTCGCCCGAGTTCCGCGGGCGGGGGCTCTCTCGCCTGGTCCTCGTCGAGCTCGAGCGCCGTGCGGTGGCTCTCGGGTGGGAGCGCCTGATCCTGGAGACCGGTGTGCTGCAGCCCGAGGCGATCGGGCTCTACCTCTCCGCGGGCTACACGCCGATGCCCAACTACCCGCCGTACGACGTCGAGGCGGACTCGCGGTGCTTCACCACGGTGCTGCCCGCCGGTGGCGCGCCGGCGCGCGACGGGCAGGGGCGTGCGAGCGGCGCGGCGCGGGCGACCGGCTCGGCCTCCCTCGCGGGGCGGAACGCGCGCGCGGAGCGGCCCGCGGTCGAGTTCCTGCACGTCCCGTTCGGCGACCCCCGTGCGGTCGGGCTGCGACGCGAGATGTACGACGAGATGGCCGCGCTCTACCCGGACCGTGACGTGTTCATCGACGCGTTCGACGCGATGGAGGCCGACATCGGGCGCGAGGCGCGCGTCACCGTGCTCGCGACGGTCGACGGACGCGCGGTGGGCACCGCGCTGCTTCGCCCCGCGGGCGACCGGTTCGGACCGACGGCAGGCGAGGTCAAGAAGGTGTTCGTCCGGCCCGACGTCCGTGGGCTGGGGGTCGCACGGCGGCTCATGACGGCTCTCGAGGGCGCGGCGCGCGACGCCGGCTGGAGCTCGCTCGTCCTGCAGACGGGATCGCGGCAGCCCGAGGCGATCGCGCTGTACGTGAGCCATGGCTACCGCGCGATCGCGCCGTACGGCCCGTACGTCGGCGATGCGGTCTCGTTGTGCTTCCAGAAGGTGCTCGGCGCCTGACGCTCCCGCCGGCCGAATCCCATCGCGGTTGTCCACAGCGAGGCCCAAGGGCCTGTGATGGTTTGGTCGAGCGTTGGTATGGTCGCGCCGGACGTTTCGGGCACTGGGGGACGATGTGTGGCGACGTGGGAGTGGCGCGGCGGCTGCGGTGACCGGTGGGGCTGCGCGGCGCGGTGGCGCTGGATGGGTCGTGGCCGCCGCGATCGCGGTGGGGACCGCAGGCCTGGCAGGGTGCACCGGATCCGGCGAACCGGACGAGGGGAGCGCGTCGCGCGGCGTGACGACGGCACCGGTGACCGCGGGTGCGGTCCCGAACCCGCGCCCGAGCTCGACCGGCCCCACGGCACCCGCTCGACCGGCGGAGATCGACCAGATGACGCCTGCCGGCGCGGCCGCGGCCGCGAGGTACTTCATCGAGCTCTACGGCTACGTGCTGCAGACCGGCGACCTGACCGAGTGGGATGCGATGAGCTTCCCGACGTGCCGCTACTGCGTCGAGACACGCAGGTACATCACCTCCGCGCACTCCTCGGGAGAGACGTTCACCGGAAGCGTGATCTCGACGGAAGTCGTCAACATCCATGAGCTGAATGAGCTCGTCGGCGGCTATCCGGTCGATCTTCGAGTGACACAGGGACCAACGACACACCTCGATGCATCAGGCTCGACGATCGAGAGTGGTGACACATGGACCGAGGTCATGCGGTTTGAGACAGTCTTCGACGGAGAGTCCTGGACGATCCTGGACGCCGCAGTCCTGGATGGCGTGTCGTGATGCGTGGGGCCGTCATCCGGCGGCTCGCGCTTGCCGCACTGCCCATCGCCCTGGGCGTCACGGATGCCGTGACGCCGCGCTTGCCGGTCGCGACCATCGCCGCGGATGGACCGACGGGTGGACCGACGGATGTTCCGGCGTTTCGACCGAGCGCCAAGTCCAACCACATCGATGTCAGCGCCGAACGATCGACAGGCGGAGTCCATCGCATCGCGGTCTCGCCGGACACGGGGGCGCGGTACCAGCGGGCGGGGTGGGCGGTGTGCCCGGAGGACACGTCGGTGGCCGTTCCCCTGCTCGGACCCGGTGTGTCGTGCACGAACGCGTCGTTCGACGCTGCGGTGCTGGTGTGCCCCGCAGGTCAGCAGTCGGTCAACCCGCTGTTCGTGTCCGTGCGTGATCCGGGGAGCACGACGGGGTGGGGTCCGTGGACGGTGTCGGAGCCCGCACGGTGTGTCGGGCCGACGGATCTCGTCGGTGAGCTGGCGCGCGAGCTGGCTCGGTTGCCGCTCGTGGCATCTCCGGTGTCGGTGCCGCCGAACGGGTGGGTCATGGTGAACATGGACACGGTGGTGTTCACGAGTCGCGATGCGCAGGTCCTCGACGTGGTGGTGCTGGGGACTCCCGTGCGGGTCAGCGCGCGCCCCGTCGCCTTCTCGTGGGACTTCGCGGACGGTTCCGTCCCGTTGGTGACGTCCGACCCGGGCCGCCCCTATCCGCACCAGACCGTCGCACACACCTACACGCGGGGTGGGTCGTACGCAGTCACGCTCATCACGACGTGGGAGGCGGACTTCCAGGTGATCGGCTCAGGAACCTGGACCCCGGTGCCCGGGACGGCCACGACGACCTCGCCGGGTGCGCCGCTGCAGGTCTACGAGGCGCGTTCACACCTGGTCGACGGCCCCTGCCCGAGGATCGGTCCGTGCACCCCGACCTGACCGGTCCACGGTCACGTCGGGCGTGGACCGGAGCCGTCGGTCGAGCGCGGTCTCGCACGCCTCGACGAGACCGCCGTCCAGGCCGTACTTCCCACGGAAGATCGCGTCCAGCGTCTCGAGGTGCAGCATCACCTGCGGCCTCACCATGCCGCAGCCCAGGAAGGCCCCGATGGCCGCACGCTGGCGGCGCGTCATGTCGGAGAGCCGGCAGCCGCCGGACAGGTCGAGCCCGGTGCGCTCGAGCTCGTCCGCGGCGGCGTTCAGGGCGAGGTCGAGCTCCCCGTCGGGGTTCCAGCGGGGAAAGGGCGGTCGTGGCGCGTCGGAGGTGCTCATGGGATGACGACGACCGTAGCAGCCGGACCTGGACAGGGGGCCGCTCCGCCCCGACGCGAGGACTCGCCCGCCGCCCTTTGCCGCGCGGGTCCGCCGGTCAGCCCCTGACCGCGGCCAGTGCGCGAGCGACATCCTCCAGGAGGTCCAGCGGGTCCTCGAGGCCGATGCTCAGGCGGACCGTCGACTCCGAGATCCCGACGGCCGCCCGGCCCGCGGGTCCGAGCTTGCGGTGCGTCGTGGTCGCGGGATGCGTGATGAGCGACTTGGCGTCGCCGAGGTTGTTCGAGATCGCGACGACGCGCAGGGCGTCGAGGAACGCGAACGTCGACCGCTTCGCGACCGCCGGGTCGGCGCCCGGGACGGCGAGGTCGAAGGTCACGATGGTGCCGCCCCCGCTCATCTGGGCCGTCGCGAGCGCGTGCTGCGGGTGCGATGCCAGGAACGGGTACCGCACGGTCGCGATGCCGGGCTGGTCCTCGAGCCACGTGGCGACCTGGAGCGCCGCGGCCGTCTGCGCGCGCACCCGCAGCGCGAGCGTCTCGAGCCCCTTGAGCAGCACCCAGGCGTTGAACGGGCTCAGGCTCGGGCCGGTGTTGCGGATCAGCGTCTGGACCGGACCGTCGATGTACTCGCGCGAGCCGAGGATCGCGCCTCCGAGCACGCGCCCCTGACCGTCGATGTGCTTGGTCGCGGAGTAGACCGTGACGTCGGCGCCCTGCGTGAGCGGGCGCTGCAGCACCGGTGTGGCGAACACGTTGTCGACGATGACGACCGCCCCCGCCCTGTGGGCGAGCTCGCTCACACGCACCACGTCGACGAGGTCCTGCATCGGGTTGGACGGTGTCTCGAAGAAGACGACATCGGCGGGAGTCGCGAGCGCCTCCTCCCACTGCGCGAGCTCGTGACCGTCGACGTAGTCCGTTCGCACGCCCCACGAGGCAAAGATCTCGTTGAAGATGACCAGGGTCGAGCCGAACAGCGCTCTCGCGGCGACGATCCGGCTCCCGGAGCGGACCAGCGCCGCCATCGACGTGAACACCGCCGACATCCCGGTCGCCGTGGCGTAGCAGGCCTCGGCGCCGTCGAGCAGCCGCAGCCGCTCCTCGAAGGTCGAGACGGTCGGGTTGCCGTACCGGGAGTAGATGAAGCGGTCGGCGTCACCCGCGAACGCCGCCTCGGCATCGGCCGCGTGGGAGTAGACGTACCCCTGGGTGAGGAACAGCGGCTCAGCGGTCTCCTGGAACCCGGTCCGGACCTGTCCGCCGTGGACGGCGATCGTGTCGGCCCGTAGTCCCTCCAGCGGAAGCGTGCCGTCGTTCCAGCCTCCGGGACCCGGGGACGTGGCCCGGGTCACGACTGGGTCCACGGGAGCCCGGCGGCGCGCCAGCCCTGGTCGCCGCGGTGGCTCTCGGTGTCGAGGTTGCCTTCGAACCCGTCGAGGACGTTGTACGCGGGCCCGAGACCCGCCGCGGTCGCGGCACGGGCCGCGGCGATCGACCGTGCACCGGAGCGGCAGAGGAAGAGGACCGGGCGTCCGGGGGTGAGCCCGGTGGCGAGGACCTGGTCCACGAACGCCACGTTCGGGGCGCCGCTCGGGTAGGCGACCCACTCGACGAACACCGCCGGACGCCCGAGCGACGTGACGTCGGGCACTCCGACGTAGCGCCATTCGGCCTCGGTCCGGACGTCCACCAGGACGGCGTCGGGGTCGGCGGCGAGGAGGTCCCAGGCCTGCTGCGGGGTGAGATCGCCGGTGTAGCCGGACGGTGCCGACGGGGCCTGCTCTTCTGGTGCGCTCATGTGCTCCTCCATCGGTCCTGGCGGTAGCACCCTCACCCGGGACACGGTCCCAGGGGGTTGCTGCGGCGTCGTCGAGCCAGATCTCTCGGCCGCTCTGGATGGTGAGTCGGATCGTACGGCGCTCGTGAGCGGTGCGACAAGCAGGAGCGGCCAACCGTCCACCATCCAAGATGCGAGACCGGTGGTCCACCCGTTGACACGGTCGCGCCCGTCACGCACGCTGGACGCAGGTCATGAGCGCCAGCGCATGGTTGTGATGCACAGCCCCGGCTTGCTGGCCGGCAACCCTCCTTCGCGGTGGGGTGCCCCGGGTGACGACCTGGCCGTGGTCGAGGTGACCACGGCAAGCGCGGGGGCTCCCCTTGTCGATCCGTCGATTCGTCGGCGCGCCGGTGGGGTCCCTCTGGAACCTCTGGAGCTGCTGTGCCCCTGACCGACGCCGTGCGTCCCGCTCGAACCGTCCGCACCTCGACCGACGCGCTGCTGCCCGTGCTCGGCGGTGCCACCCAGGTGCCGCTCGTCGACGGCACCGTCCGCACCTACGCCAACCTGGACTATGCCGCGAGCACCCCGGCGCTCGAGGCGGTCGCCGCGCGCGTCCACGAGGTCCTCCCGCTCTACGCGAGCGTGCACCGCGGCGCGGGGTACCTGTCCCAGGTGTCGACCGCGCTCTACGAGGCGTCGCGCGAGACGATCGGGCGCTTCGTCGGCGCCCGATCGAACGACGTCACGATCATCACCCGCAACACGACCGACGCGCTCAACCTGCTGGCCGGGTGCGTGCCGGGCGACGTGCTGGTGCTCGACCTCGAGCACCACGCGAACCTGCTGACGTGGCAGCGGCGCGGGGCCACCGTGCTGACGATCGAGGGCACCGTGGCCGCCACGCTCGACGCGCTGCGCACCGAGCTCGCCGCGCGGTCGTACGCGCTGGTCGCGGTGACCGGCGCCTCGAACGTCACCGGCGAGGCGCTACCGGTCGACGCGGTCGTGCGCCTCGCGCATGCGGCGGGGGCCCGCGTGGTGGTCGACGGCGCTCAGCTCGTGCCGCACCGCGGCTTCTCGCTCACCCGCACCGGGGCGGACTACGTCGCGTTCTCCGGGCACAAGACGTACGCACCCTTCGGCGCCGGCGCACTCGTCGGCCGGCGCGACTGGCTCGACGCGGGTGAGCCGTACCTCGCCGGCGGCGGTGCGGTCCGCGACGTCCGCCACGACCGGGTGGTGTGGACGACGTCGCCCGCGCGTCACGAGGCGGGCTCGCCCAACGTGATCGGGGCGATCGCCCTCGCGGAGGCCTGCGACGTGCTCGCCGGCCTGCCGGACGGGGCACTCGCCGCCCACGAGGCAACCTTGCGGACCCAGCTCGTCGAGGGGCTGCAGTCGATCGACGGGGTCGAGGTCGTCCGGATCTGGGGCGACTCGGTGGACCCCGTCGGGGTCGTCACGTTCTCGGTCACCGACCACGACCCCGGGCTGGTCGCCGCCTACCTCTCAGCCGAGCACGGGATCGGCGTCCGCGACGGGCGCTTCTGCGCGCACCCGCTGCTCGCCCGCCTCGGGGTCCCGGCCGGTGCGATCCGCGCGAGCGTGGGCGTCGGAACCGCGGGGGAGTCCGTCGAGCGACTGCTCGACGCGGTGCGCGCCTACGTCGACGAGGGACCACGGGCGCGGTACGCCGTGGCAGACGGGTGCTGGCAGGTCGAGGACGACACGCGTCCGTTGATCGAGGTGAACGGACTCGCGGCCCTTGCGTCGACGGCTGCAGCCGCATGCGGACCCGCGCTCGACTGACCCGCGTGCGCTCTCGGTCGATCCCGGGGTCGCACGTCACCGGGTCGTCGCCGCAGCGCGGTGGGCGTGCGACCGGTGGACCGCGGCCCGGTCGACCTCAGGCCACGACGATCCGCAGGTGCGCCGCAAGGGCAGGGGCGAGGTCGAGCAGCTGCTCCTGACTGATCGTCGCCCCCGCAAGACCGGCGAGGCCGTCGAGCCGCGAGAGGTCGGCCGCGCGCAGGTCGACGTCGGTCAGCACCGCTCGGGTCAGGTCGAGCCGACCGATCCGGCAGCCCTCGATCACGAGGCGGGTCGCGTGCGCACCGATGAGGTCCAGGTCACCGATCACGCAACCCTCGAACCGGACATCGGCGAGGTGCGCCTCCCGGAGGTTGAGGTAGTCGATCTTGCCGCCGCGCACGGTCACCCGGGTGAGCCTGCCACCGTAGGCCTGCACCGCGCCGAGCCGGCAGTCCGTGACGTGGACGTCACGCCAGGTCGCATCGGCCAGGTCGAGGGTCCCGGCGCGGATCTCCCGCAGGGTGGTGTCGAGCAGCTGGACGTGGTCCAGCCCGGTCCCGTCGAGATCGCAGCACCGCAGGGCGCAGTCGATGAATCTCGCGTGAGCGGCGTCCTGCCCGGACAGGTCCAGGTCGTCGAAGGTGAGCGCCTCGTAGTCCCCGTCGGGCTCGAGAGCACCTGAGAACGCGTCGAGGTCGGTCATGGCGTCACTCTCCCATGGGCCCGCTGCGCACCCGCGACGCGCTGCCCGGCCCGGTTCCTGCACGCGCCGGAGGATCCCGAGCGCGACCGGCGGGGACGAACGTCACCCGACGAGCAGGTGAACGATCGGTGCCGATCGGCCGATCCCGTGGGCGATCTGTCCAGTGTTCAGGTTCCGTTCACCGTCAGGTCGCCGCCGCGTCGTCCACCGCTCCTAGCCTGCAGACTGCTCGACCTTCCCCGCCACCTCGGCCGGGACCACATCTGATGACGAAGGAATGGTGACCTTGTGAGGCGTACTCGCCTTCTCGGGACTGCTGCCGCGCTCACGATCGGCGCCTTGAGCCTGGCCGCCTGCGGCACGAACAACAACAGCACGACGAGCGGCGCCGCGAGCGCGCCCGCGACGTCCGGGACGACCGCCTCCGCCGCGGCCTTCGACTGCGCGACCGGATCGCTCACCGCGTCGGGCTCGACGGCTCAGTCGAACGCGATGTCGCAGTGGGTCAAGGCCTACCAGCAGAACTGCGCCGGCTCGACGATCAACTACCAGGGCGGTGGCTCCGGCAAGGGCGTCACCGACTTCACGGCCGGGACGACCGACTTCGCCGGTTCCGACTTCCCGCTGTCGGCGACCGAGATGACGGCGGCGAGCGCGCGCTGCGGCACCGGCAACCAGGCGATCGACCTGCCGATGGTCCCCGGACCGATCGCGGTCGGCTACAACCTGCCGGGCGTGACCGCGCTCAACCTCTCGGCCGACACGATCGCGAAGATCTTCTCCGGCACGATCAAGACCTGGGACGACGCGGCGATCAAGGCCGACAACCCCGGCGTCACCCTGCCGTCCCTCGGGATCCAGACCTTCCACCGGTCTGACGGCTCGGGCACGACGTTCAACTTCACGCGCTACCTCGAGAACGACGCGCCGACGGCGTGGACCTACAAGCACGACAAGACGTGGACCGCCCCGGGCGGCCAGGGTTCCAAGGGCACCGCGGGCATCGCCCAGGGCGTGAAGTCGACGCCCGGCGGCATCGGCTACATGGAGCTCTCCTTCGCGACCCAGAGCAGCATCCCGTACGCCAAGGTCGGCAACGCCCAGGGCAAGTTCGTCTCGCTGACCACGGCGAACGTGGTCAACTTCCTCTCGAAGGCGACGATCACGGGCACCGGCAAGGACCTCGCGCTCTCGTTCGACTACACGAACCCGGACACGAACGCCTACCCGGCCGTCCTGGTCACGTACGAGATCGTCTGCCAGGCGGGCAACAAGAGCACGGCCCTCCCGCTGGTCAAGTCGTTCATGAACTACCTCGCCGGCAGCGGCCAGGCGCTCCTCGAGCCGAACGACTACGTCGCGCTCCCGGATAACATCAAGGCGAAGGTGCAGTCCGCCATCGCGGCGTTGGCCTGATACACACCGAGCACCGCGGTGCCCGACCTGCCACGCGGCAGGTCGGGCACCGCGCGCTCGTCTAGCCCGACAGGAGTGGTCATGGGATCGCCTCACCCGGACGGTGGGTCGACGCTGCTGGTCCCCGAGACCGCGCGCCCCGAGGTGCCGGGTCCGACCCGGCGGCCGACGCGTGCCAAGGAGCGACTGGCCGACCGGCTCTTCCGGCGGCTGACCGCCGGGTCCGCCGCGTTCATCCTGGTCATCCTGGTCGCGATCGCGATGTTCCTGCTGGATCGCGCCCTCCCGGCGATCTACCAGGACTCGACGAGCTTCTTCACGACCCGCACCTGGCTGCCGGACGGGACGCCACCGGTCTTCGGCATCGCCGCACTGACCTACGGGACCCTCGTCACCTCGGTCCTCGCGGTGCTGATGGCCGTCCCGGTCGCGGTCGGGGTCGCGTTGTCGGTCACCAGCTACGTCCCGCGGCGCGCCGCCCAGGTCGTCGGCTACCTCGTCGACCTCCTCGCGGCGATCCCGAGCGTCGTGTACGGGCTCTGGGGACTCATCTTCCTGGTCCCCGCGATCGGGCCGCTGAGCAAGTGGCTGGCCGACTACTTCGGCTGGATCCCGATCTTCACGTCCCAGGGCATCTTCGGGAAGTCGATCTTCACCGCATCCGTCGTCCTGGCGATCATGATCCTGCCGATCATCGCGGCGATCTCGCGCGAGGTCTTCACCCAGGCGCCGCAGTCGCAGAAGGAAGCGGCGTACGCGCTCGGTGCGACCAAGTGGGAGATGATCCGGACCGCTGTGCTGCCGTACGCCCGGTCGGGTCTGATCAGCGCCACGGTCCTCGGCTTCGGCCGCGCGATGGGCGAGACGATCGCCGTCGCCCTCGTGCTCTCGGCGAACTACGAGATCAACATCCACGTGCTCGCTCCGGGCGGCAACACGATCGCCGCGAACATCGCGAACACCTACGGCGACGCCGGGAAGGTCGGGCAGGGCGCGTTGATCGCGTCGGGTCTCGTGCTGTTCGTCATCACGCTCATCGTCAACTTCGGCGCCCGCGCCATCGTGGCTCGCAACAAGGACTTCAGGGTGAGTGCCGCATGACCACCGTCCAGGCGTCGACGGACTCGCTGCTCCTCTCGGCCTCCAAGCACCCGCTGCCGCGCCGGTCCAGCCTCGGCGTCGCGGCCGCGACCTTGGTCGTCAGCGCACTGCTGTTCGTGCTGACACCGCTCGACGGCGTCGCCGACTTCCTCGTGTTCTGGGCCGTGGCCTACGTGCTGGCGATGACGACCGTGTCGGTCGTCGTCGAGGGGTCGCGACGCGCTCGCGACCGGCTCGCGTCGACGCTCACCGCGGGGGCGCTCATCCTGGCGCTGATCCCGTTGGTCGCCGTCCTGGGGTTCACGATCGCCCGCGGCCTCGGCCGCTTCGACATGACGTTCTTCACGCACTCGATGCTGAGCGTCGCCGACAGCGACGCGGGCGGTGGCGCCTACCACGCGATCGTCGGGACGATCGAGCAGGTGGGCATCGCCACGCTCATCTCGGTGCCGCTGGGGCTGTTGGTCTCGATCTACCTGGTCGAGTACGCGCGCGGTCGGTTCGGGCGGGTCGTCTCCACGTTCGTCGACGTCATGACCGGGCTGCCGTCGATCGTCGCCGGGTTGTTCGTGCTGGCACTGTGGGTGCTCATCCTGAAGCAGGGGTACAGCGGGTTCGCCGGGTCGTTGGCACTCGTGATCCTGATGGTCCCGGTCGTCGTCCGGACGACCGAGGAGATGCTCCGCCTCGTCCCCGACTCGCTGCGGGAGGCGAGCTTCGCTCTCGGCATCCCGCGCTGGCGGACGATCCAGGCCGTGATCCTGCCGACGGCGCTGCCCGGCATCACGACGGGCATCATGCTCGCGATCGCGCGGGTGTCCGGGGAGACGGCACCCCTGCTCCTGACCGTGTTCGGCAGCTCGGCGATCAACTTCAACCCGTTCTCAGGTCCGCAGGAGGGCCTGCCGCTGTTCGTCTTCAACGAGGCGGGGCTCCCGAACGACACCGCGCTCGCGCGTGCGTGGGCGGGTGCCCTGACGCTGATCGCCCTGGTGATCGTGCTCAACGTGGTCGCGCGACTGCTCGTCCGGCGCTCGAAGCTCCAGCCGATCTGACCCGCGACCGCGCGCTCGCCCGATGGGTCAGGACGCCGCGATGCGCAGGCCGATGGCGACCCCCCAGGAGAGCACCGACAGCACGATGCCCCAGATCGCCAGCGTGCGCCCGACGGCCGGGTAGCCCTGGGTGGTGAGCGTGCGCGCGCGTGCGAGGCCGGCGATCGACACGATCACGGCGAGAAGAGATCCGAACCAGTACCCGGACATCACTCCGAGGCCGACGAAGACGAGGCCGAGGATGAACCCGACCGCGGCCGGCGTGTTCTTCGGAGCCGGCACGCCCGGGAGGTACGAGGAGGGGAACGCAGGCGTCGCAGGCGTCGAGCGGAACGCGGTCGGCACGCTCGAGATGCCGGCGGCGGCGTAGGTGGCAGGAGAGTATCCGGCGGCGCCGTAGGTGGGAGACGACGCGGCGGCGCCGAACCCCCGGTTCTCGATCGTCGTCGTGCCGCCATGGCCTGCGGTGCCGCCGGATGGTGACGTGCCCACGTACGCCCCCGGCGAGACGTAGCCGCTCGGTCCCCGGTGGGGTCCGGACCTCGGCGTGACGGCGTAGCCCTCGTAGCCGATCCCCGGGTCGAGCGGGTTGGACTGCGCCGGGGTCCAGGACGCCGAGGTGGTCACGGCTGCGGGGGCCGGGACCGGTTCGGGCGAGGGTGCGACCTGGCCGGTCGAGGTGGGGACGCTCGCAGGCAGGACGTGTTCGGTCCACCGTGCACCGTCCCACCAGCGCTGACCGGCGCTGCCGGGATCGGTGTACCAGCCGGCGGGGGGTGCGCCCGTGGTCGCGTACTGATCTGGTGTGCTCGACATCGGTACCCCCTCGCGCCCGGCGGCACGACAGCGTCGGGCCCGAGGTGGTGATCGACCCGGCGGGTCGGCGGGTTGAGGCGGATTCGGGTGAATCACGCGTCGGAGGGGGTGATGTTTCCGGTGAAGTGCACCGTCCCTCTGCGCGCGTCCCATCCCGTGTAGTCGAACCCGCCGGTCTCGAGGGCCGAGTCGGTGCTCGAGTTGCCCGCGCCGGGACGCTGGACGACCTGGAGCGTGACGGTTCCCGGCAGCAGGACGGGTTTGGCGAACTGCACGGTCCAGGTGAAGGCCGGGCCGCGTCGCGGGCCGACGTCCGCGAGCGCACGTGCTGCGGTGTACATCCCGTGGGCGATGGCGCGGGGGAAGCCGAACGCGCGCGCCGAGAGCGCCGACAGGTGGATCGGGTTGCGGTCGCCGGAGACCGCCGCGTACCGCCGTCCGGTGTCGGCGGGAAGGGTCCAGACCGCGGTGGGGAGCCCGTGCGGGACCGCCGGAGCGGGT
>JAKBFW010000093.1 GCA_021833345.1 Pseudomonadota bacterium
TCACCGTGGCTGGGTCGTCGGTCCCGATGTCAGGGATCCCGCCATCGTCCCGGTCGGGCTCGACGCTCGTGCGAACCGCATCCGCGTCGAGGTCACGCGTGATTGCAGTGCTATCAGCAGAGTGTTAGCGTTGATCACATGAGCGCGAGAGCAGTGATCATCGAGGCGGCGGCGGAACTCCTGGCGCAGTCGCCGAGCGGTGACATCTCGACCCGCGCGGTGTGCGAGGCGGCCGGCGTGCAGCAGCCGGCGCTCTACCGGCTGTTCGGCGACAAGGATGGTCTGCTCGCGGCGACCGTCGATCATGTGTGGGACGAGTACCTGGGCATGAAGCGCTCCGCCGAACGCTCGGCCGACCCGCTCGAGGATCTGCGTTCCGGATGGGACAGCCACACGAGGTTCGCCCTCGCCCACCCGAACGCCTACCGCCTGCTGTTCGGCTCCGGGGCCGTCGGTCAGGCCGAGTCTGCGGCCGAGGCGATGCGGTTGCTGCGTGAGGTCCTCGAGCGGCTGGCGGCCCAGGGACGGTTGCGGCTCGACCCCGAGGTCGCGGCGCGAGTCGTGATGGCGGCGAACACGGGCGTCGCTCTTGCGCTCGTCCTGCGTCCTGAGCTGTACGCCGACGCGGCGCTGTCGACGATCCTGCGCGACGTCGTGCTCGGCGCGCTCGTCACGGGTGCCGCGGCGGGCCCGGACGCGGCCGACGCCGCCCGCATCGCGGCGATCACCCTGCGGAGCGCGCTACCGGTGACCTCCGGCGACCTGTTCACCGAGCGCGAGGCCGGGCTGCTGGACGAGTGGCTGGAACGTATCCGGTCCCGACCCAGCTGATCCCTGCTGCTCCACCATCCCTGCCACCACAACAACCCTGCCACCACACCACTGAGCGTCCCTCGCCGTGCGGGGGCGCTGTCCGGCGCGCCCGAATCCGGCGCACACCAGCGATGAATGCACCGAACCCCACCAAGGAGAACCGCTCATGACCAGCACCCTCACCACCGTCCCCACCACCGGCCGGGTCGCCCTCGTCACCGGCGGCTCCGGCGGCATCGGCCGCGCCGTCGTCGAACGACTCGCGCGGGACGGGATGGCCGTCGGCGTGCACTACGCCGGCAACCGCGCCAAGGCCGAGGAGGCCGTCGCTGCGATCCGTGCCGCTGGAGGCCGAGCGATCGCCGTCGGTGGGGACGTCGCCGACGAGAACGCGATGTCGGCCGCCTTCGACGCGGTGGAAGCCGAGCTCGGTGGGATCGACGTCGTCGTGAACACCGCGGGCATCATGCTCCTGGGGTCGATCGCGACGCTGAACCTCGACGACCTCGACCGGATGCACCGCACGAACATCCGCGGCACCGTCGTGGTCGTGCAGCAGGCGGCCCGCCGGGTGCGTCCAGGTGGGGCGATCATCACGTTCTCCACCTCCGTCACCCGCACCCAGTTCCCCACCTACGGCGCGTACGTCGCGAGCAAGGCCGCGGTCGAGGCCCTCACGCTGACCCTCGCCCGCGAGCTGCGAGGCAAGGACATCACCGTCAACGCGGTCGCCCCCGGCCCGACCGCCACCGCCCTGTTCCTCGACGGCAAGGACGAGGCCACCATCGCCCACCTGGCCAAGGCCGCACCACTCGAACGACTCGGCCAGCCCGACGACGTCGCCGAGACCGTCGCGTTCCTCGCCGGCCCCGCGCGCTGGGTCAACGGCCAGGTCATCTTCACCAACGGCGGCCTCGTGTAGCCGACCCCGCGCACCACCGGGCGACCCCGCGCGCCGCCGCGCGGACCTCGCACCTCACCGAAGGGAATCACCACGAACGACGTCGTCGTCATCACCGGCGCATCCAGCGGGTTCGGCGCCCTCACGGCGCGCGCGCTCGCCGACGCCGGACACACCGTCTACGCCGGTATGCGCGAGATCACCGGTCGCAACGCACCCCAGGTCCAGGCCGCAGCCCACTACGCGACCACGCACGACGTCGACCTGCGCGCCATCGAGCTGGACGTGAGCTCTGCGCTGTCCAGGGTGGCGCAGCTCGTGCAGCGCGGCCCGAGGATCTTGATGATCAGTCGGCGGCCGTCGTGGTCGAGGCGTGTGCGGGCGCGCGGCCGGGCAGTGCCGCGGCGAGGCGGTCCAGCGCGTCCGGCGCCAGGGAGTAGTCGATCCACCGACCGCGCCGGTTGGTGGTCACCAGGCCGGCGTCGCGCAGCACCTTCAGGTGGTAGCTGAGCAGGTTCGAGGCGATCGGGATGTGCTCCTGCAGGTTGCACACGCACGACTCGCTCGCGGCGAGCTCCTGGAGCACCGTCCAGCGGACCGGATCGGCGACCGCCGTCAGCAGCGCGACGGAGGCGTCGGAGTCGGTGCGAGGCCGGCTGGTCAGGACGATCGGGTTCGCGCGCGTCATGGTCGAATCAGTCACATTTGAAGTATAGGCGGGCGTGTCAACGCGATCAACAACGCCGGGGCGCACGAGCCGCCAGGGGCGTTCCTGCGGGCGAGTGGTGCGTCGGGCCGGCCGCGGGCCGCGATGCGCGGGGTTCGTCGACCGTGGCCGTTGCGCGCGTGCGCCGGATCGGCGACGCCCGGGGTGCCGGCGCGAGCGGGGGTCCGGACGTGCGTCCCTCTTGACGATCGCGCGGCCGGTGCGTGGGTTCAACCATGACCGATGCAAGCAGCACTGAGGTGATTGACGCTGAGGTGAATGGCGCTGAGGTGATTGACGCTGAGGTGACGGTGTCGTGAGTGTGGCGGAGCGGTCGCGGGCGGGCAGCCCGCCGTCTCAGACGTCCCTGGCTGCGCCGTGCACCGTGCGGCCCGAGGGCGCGGCCGGGCGGTGTGCGGGGTGATCTCCGACGATCTGCGCGAGGAGGGTGAGGGCTTCGGCCGATGTGGAGCCCGTCGGTGCGGTGTGGGTGACCAAGGTCTGGTCGGGGTGGTCGACCGATCGCAGGGTTTGCTGGGTGACGGTGAGGTCGCCGACGAGGGGGTGGTGCAGGGTGTAGACCGCGGTGGCGCAGGCCTGGACCCGGTGGTCGGCCCACAGGGAGGCGAACTCCGGGCTGGTGATCGACAAGGTCCCGATCAGCGAGGCGAGCACGGGGTCGTCGGGGTGGTTTCCGACGACGAGGCGCAGGTTGCCGACGACGGCTCGGCACTTGGCCCGCCAGTCGGTGTAGAGCTCGCGGGAATGGGCGTCGAGGAACACCTGGGCCGCCATGTTCGGACGTGTCGCGGGCGTCGCGGGGGCATCGTCGTCCAGGTGCCCGCCGAGCAAGGCGTGGCCCAGGGGGTTCCATGCCAGGACGTCGCTGCGGCGTCCGAGCACGAGGGCAGGCACGTCGCCGACCGAGCGCAGAAGCTCCGCCAGGGCCGGATCGGCAACCTCCGGCGCCGGTCGCTTGGGGGCTGGGCGTCGGCCCAGGTGCTCGGCCAGGCGTCGCAGGTGCTGTCGCTCGGCGTCGTTGAGATGCAGGGCGGACGCCAACGCGTCCAGGACCTGCCGCGACGCGCTACGGGAGTGGCCCTGCTCGAGGCGGGTGAGATAGGACACGCTGACGCCGGAGAGCATGGCGAGCTCTTCGCGACGCAGCCCGGGGACCCGACGGCGATCTCCGTACAGGGTCAGGCCCGCCTCCTCGGGGGTGATCCTGGCGCGGCTGGCCTGCAAGAAGGCGCCCAGGGAGCCGGTGGTGTCGATCTCGGTCATGGCGCAAGTCTCTGCCCTGGAATGCTTCGTTGCCTGTCCCTGTCGGGGGTAGGCACACACCGGGCTGTATCCGTTCCGGCTCCCGGGTGAGGGTGATCTCCGGTCGACGACCCGTGTCCGGCGTCGACCATCCACACCCCGGACATCCGCACCCCCGAAACGGACGACACCATGACAGGTACGACGAGCATCACGACAAGCGACCGGCTCACCTTCGGAGCCGTCACCGTCACCCGCGCGGTGGAGAGCGTCGGAAGCATCGGCATGGCCCCGGGGCAGTTCTTCCCGGGCACCGACCCCGCGGCCTGGGTCGGTGCCGAGAGCGAGCTTCGCCCGTTCTTCCTCGAGGACGACGGCGCGACGACGATGCAGAGCACCTGCCGGGTGGCGATGCAGACCTGGATCATCCGGAGCGGAGGCAAGACCGTCCTGGTGGACGCCGCCATCGGCAACGACAAGGACCGGCCCGACGTGCCCAGCTGGTCGCACCTGCACAGCGCGTACCTCGACCACCTCGCCGTGGCCGGCGTGACCCCTGAGAGCGTGGACGTCGTGGTCAACACGCACCTGCACGCCGACCACGTCGGCTGGAACACCCGCCTGGTCGAGGGTGTCTGGGTTCCGACGTTCCCGAACGCGCAGTACCTGATGCCCGCCGACGACCTAGCGTTCTGGGACCCCGCCAACGGTCACCAGACCGTGATGGGCCCCGGCGCCCACGGCGTCTGGGCGGACAGCATCGCTCCCGTGCTCGCCGCCGGTCAGGTCACCCCATGGAGCGGTCACCACCGCATCGACGAGGCGTTGACCCTGGAGGCCGCACCCGGCCACACGCCGGGCGCCTCGATCCTGCGACTGGTGTCCGGCGACGCCGAGGTGCTCTTCGTCGGTGACACCCTGCACAGCCCGGCCCAGGTCCACGACGTGCACACCAGCAGCTGCTTCGACGAGGACACCGCCCAGGCGCACGCGACCCGCGAACGCCTGTTCGCCGAGGCGGCCGAGAAGGGCCTGCTGCTCTTCCCCGCGCACTTCGGCGGCCACGGCGGCTTCCGCGTGGGGAAGAACGGCGACACCTTCGCGATCGTCGCATGGGCTCCGCTCACTGCCATCTGACCACCGGGACCGGGCGGGACCGCGACGGGTCCCGCCCGGGTCCGCGATCGTGAAGGCGATGGCCAGGTGTGTCAGCGACGGCCGCCGACCGCACGGTCGGGGTCTCAGGCGTCCAGCTCGACCGGGTCGACGTCCAGCTCGGCCAGGAGCGTGAGCACGCGCGCGCGGATCTCGTCGCGGATGGGACGTACGGCGTCGACCCCCTGACCGGCCGGGTCCTCGAGCGCCCAGTCCTCGTAGCGCTTGCCGGGGAAGATCGGGCACACGTCACCGCAGCCCATCGTGATGACGACGTCGGACGCCCGGACGGCGTCGGTCGTGAGCACCGTCGGCTGCTCGGAGCTCAGGTCGATGCCCAGCTCGAGCATGGCCGCGACGGCGGCGGGGTTGACCTGGTCGGCAGGCAGCGAGCCGGCCGAGCGGACCTCCACGGCTCCGCCGGAGAGGGCTGCGAGGAAGCCCGCGGCCATCTGGGAGCGGCCGGCGTTGTGCACGCAGACGAACAGGACGCTGGGGCGGGTGGTGTCGGTCATGGTCGTCCTCGTTGTCGGGTGGGGTGGAGGGAGCACGTCGGTGGGCGTGACACGGCCGGGTGGTGCGGTCAGCCGGTTGGAACGACGGGGGAGGGCGGCAGGTCGGCCAGGCGCTGACGTGCGAACCTCTCGACCGTGGCGACCAGGTGCGACCTGCCCCCGGCGCCCCGGGCGAGCGCCGCGTAGGACTCGCGGACGGTCTGGGTCACGAGGTCGGCGCCCAGTGCGGGGCAGCGCGCGGCGAGCCGGGCGGCGATCCGCTCGAGCGCGTGGTCGACCTCGGTGAGCCCCGGTGTCTCGGGGCGGGGTTCGTGGGCGGCGACCATGTCAGGCGCGGACGCCTCGCCGGTGGGGCTCGTCGCGATCAAGGAGACGATCCGCACGCGCAGCGGGTCCGCCAGGGCCTTGAGCGCCGCGGCGGCAGCGCCCATGGCGTGCCCGTCGAGGTCCTGTCCGCACGGAGGCTCGCAGGTGCGATCGGCCGCGAGCGGTCGAGCGGGCGACGGCGCGGAGGTCTCCACGGGAGCACCTCCCATCGCCGTGCTCATTCGACCTCTGTCTATGTTGACAGATGTCTATGTAGACGAGGGCCGATCGATACCTCGCGCCTGCCTGACCCGCGGGATCCGGCGTGACGTGACCGGGATGGCCCGCCCCCAGCCTGGCCGTCGCGAGTGGTGCCACCGCGTGAGGGGTTCGTCGACGGGCGGTGTGGTCCGCGCGACGCGGGGTCGTCGCTCGCGCGTCGTGGCGGCGTCAGCGCGCGGCGTACTCGTCGTCCGTGACGAGGGCGAGCCACTCGGTGCTCTGGTCCGGGTCGTCCGCCGCCTCGGACATGGCGAGGTGCTCCATGAAGGCGTCCGGGGTCGCACCGTGCCAGTGCTCCTCACCCGGTGGGCAGTACACGCGCTGGCCGGGACGGACCTCGACGACGGCCTGACCGCGCGACTGGACGAGGGCGACCCCGGCGAGCACGTGCAGGGTCTGACCGCGGGCGTGCCGGTGCCACGCGGTGCGTGCGCCCGGGGCGAAGCGGACGAGACCGACGACCATGCGTTGGTCGCCGTCCTGGGGAGTGACGAGGAGGTCGAGCCAGACGTCGCCGGTGAACCGCTCGGGCGGGTTCTTGATCGTGGCGGGCGTGTCGAGGATGCGCATCAGTCCCTCTTCGCTGTCGCTGTCGACGTCGAGCCGGCCGTGGGCTCGCGGATGAGCGTGGTCGCGGCCCAGGACGCGAGCAGCGCGAGACCGTCCGCGGACGGTGATCCGGGCGTCGCGGTGTAGACGTTGAGCTGCAGGCCGGGGTCGGCGGGCAGGACCAGGGCCTCGTAGTCGAGCTCGAGCAGCCCGACGGCCGGGTGGTGGAAGACCTTGGTGCCGGAGCGGTGGTAGCGCACGTCGTGCGAGGCCCACAGGCGCCGGAAGTCGTCGCTGCGGGTGGACAGCTCACCGACGAGGTCGGTCAGGCGTCTGTCATAGGGGTTGCGCCCGGCTTCGGCGCGCAGGATCGCGACGGCGTCGTGCGCCACGCGATCGGCCTTGTCGCCCCAGAACGCTCGGGCGGCGTCGGGGTCGAGGAACTGGAAGCGGGCGGAGTTGACAGGCGTGCCCGGCGTGCGGGTCGGCGAGTCGTACAACGGCGCGTACAGGGCGCGGCCGAGCAGGTTCGCGCCCAGCACGTCGAGGCGTGCGTTGCGGACGAACGCCGGCGCGCCCTCCAGGGAGTCGACGATCCGCTGGACGACCGGACGCAGCACGGGCGCCGGGCTGTGGCGGGCGCGGGAGCGCGCCGCCCCGGAGGCGTTGGCGGCGCGGGCGAGGTCGAACAGGTGACCGCGTTCGGCCTCGTCGAGCAGCAGCGCCTCGGCGAGGGCCTCGAGCACCTCCTCGGAGACGCCGACGAGGTTCCCGCGCTCCATGCGCGTGTAGTAGTCGACGCTGACGCCGGCCAGCATCGAGACCTCCTCGCGACGCAGGCCCGGGACTCTCCGGTTCCCGCCGTAGGCCGCGAGGCCGGCGCGGTCGGGGCTGAGGCGGCCGCGGCGCGTGGTGAGGAACTCACGGGTCTCGGCTCTCAGGTCCATGCCTCGACGGTACGTTCCCCGGTTCGCTCCTGGGAGGCACTGACGTTACCCGGCACGACAGGGCGCCCCCGAGGAGGCAGCGAGTGGTCGCCCGGTGGGCGCGACGGCCTCGGGCCGACGGCCGCTCCGGGCGGCGTCCCGCCGGTCGCCCGCGTCCTGCCGGCCGGGCCCGCGCGGGTTGCCGGGTAACGACAGGCCCTCCCCACGCGTCCGAGGCACGCCTAGCGTGGACGGCATGACGACGTCCGCGATCCCCACCCTGACCCTGAACAACGGCGTGACCATGCCTGCTCTGGGCTTCGGGGTGTTCCAGACCCCACCCGAGGAGACCGTCGCCGCCGTGCGCGTCGCGCTGGAGGTCGGCTACCGGCACATCGACACCGCGGCCGCGTACGGCAACGAGCGCGAGGTCGGGCAGGCTCTCCGCGAGTCCGGCCTGCCTCGCGACGAGGTGTTCGTGGAGACGAAGATCTGGATCAGCGACTACGGGTACGAGCAGACCCTGCACGCGTTCGACAAGTCCGCCGGCAAGCTCGGCGTCGAGACGATCGACCTGCTGATCCTGCACCAGGCGCTGCCGAGCAGGTTCGACCTGACGATCGACGCCTACCGGGCCCTCGAGCGGCTGCTGGCCGACGGGAGGGTCCGCGCCATCGGGGTCTCGAACGCCATGCCCGAGCACCTGAGCCGGCTGCTCGGCGCCACGACGGTGGTGCCAGCCGTGAACCAGGTCGAGGTCCACCCGTACTTCCGCCAGCCGGAGGTGCTGGCCGCGGACTCCGCTCACGGCGTCGTGACCCAGGCGTGGTCCCCCCTGGGTGGGATCACGTTCTACCGGGAGAGCGGGCACTCCTCGACCCTCGCGGACCCGACCATCGCCGCGATCGCGGCCGCGCACGGCAGGACGGTGGCGCAGGTCATGCTGCGCTGGCACCTGCAGCAGGGCAGGTCCGCCATCCCGAAGTCGGTCACGCCGTCTCGGATCGCGGAGAACCACGCCGTCACGGACTTCGAGCTCAGCATCGACGACCTTGCCGCGATCGACGCCCTGGACACCGGGCGGCGCGGTGGCCCGGACCCCGACGCGATCACCCTCGAGACGTTCGGCCGCGACATCCCCGAGGCCTGACCCCTCGCGTCACGGCGACGTCCCGCACCACCAGCGACACCTGGAAGGCATCCACCCGTGAGAGCAACGTTCATGTACGGCGCGGGTGACATCCGCGCCGAGACCGTCACCGACCCCGTCCTGCAGCAGTCGACCGATGCGATCGTGCGCCCCGGTGGGCTGATCTCCCGAGGCGGGGTGCCGCAGTGCGCGGACGCTCCGGTCGGGTTCCGGTCCGCGCTCGGCAGGAACGCCGCCCTCACCGACGGGCCTGCACCCGTGCGCGCCCACCTCGACGCCGCGATCCCGCAGGTCCTGCCGGGTGAGCTCGCTCCCGGGCGGGTCGTCGACCGCGAGGTCGCGCTGGCGGACGTCGCCGAGGGGTACCGGCTCATGGACACCCGCGACGCCCTGACGGTCCTCGTGCGTCCCTGACGACCGCCACGCCGCGGCCGGCGGACCGACCGTTCGCAGCACCACGCCACCCACTACCCGAGGAGCTCCTCATGCAGTACCGACCGCTCGGCCGCACCGGCGTCCACGTCAGCCCCCTGTGCCTGGGGGCCATGATGTTCGGCCCGTGGGGCAACGACGACCGCGCCGACGCGGTCCGGATCATCCACCGCGCCCTGGACGCCGGGGTCAACTTCGTGGACACCGCGGACGTGTACTCCGCCGGGGTGTCCGAGGAGATCGTCGGGCAGGCCCTGGCAGGGCGCCGCGACGAGGTGGTCCTCGCCACCAAGTTCTTCATGCCGATGGATGACGACCTGAACCACCGGGGCGGGTCGCGCCGGTGGATCATCCGCGAGGTCGAAGCCTCCTTGCGCCGGCTGAACACCGATCACATCGACCTGTACCAGGTGCACCGGCCCTCTCCCGACGTCGACGTCGCCGAGACCCTCGGCGCGCTCAGCGACCTGGTCCACCAGGGCAAGATCCGCTACATCGGGTCCTCGTCGTACTCCGGCTCGCAGATCGTCGAGGCCCAGTGGGTGTCCCGGGAGCGGAACCTCGAGCGGTTCGTCACCGAGCAGCCGCCGTACTCGATCCTCGTGCGTGGCATCGAGGAGGACGTCCTGCCGACGACCCTGCGCCACGGGATGGGCACCCTCACCTACAGCCCGCTGGCCGGCGGGTGGCTGTCCGGTCGGTGGCGCAAGGACGCCGCCGGCGCGCCCACGTCATCCGCCCGTCCGCGCGCCCGGTTCGACATGTCGACGCCCGCGAACCGGCGCAAGCTCGACGCCGTCGAGGACCTCGCGCTCCTGGCGGAGGAGGCTGGGATGACTCTCATCGAGCTCGCGATCGCGTTCGTGATCCACCACCCCGGCGTCACCGCCGCGATCGTCGGCCCCCGGACCATCGAGCAGCTCGAGTCCTACCTGCCTGCCGCCGAGCTCACCCTCAGCACCGACGTGCTCGACCGGATCGACCAGATCGTCGCCCCCGGTGTCACGATCAACCCCGACGACAACAGCTACGGAGCCCACGAGCTCGCTCCGGCGGCTCGGCGCCGCTAGCGAGGGGCGGCGACCGTCCCGGGTGCGGGTCGACGCGAGGCGCTCCGGGACGGCGTCACCACCGTCGCCGCACGGTGGCCTTGGTGCCCGTCACCAGGCTCGCCGCCGGCACGTCGTCGGTCACGACCGCGCCGGCGGCGATCACGGCGTCGCGGCCGATGCTGACCCCGGGCAGGATCATCGCGCCGGCGCCGATCCACACGTTCTCCGCCACGTCGATCGGCGCGCCGGTGAGGTGCAGCCGCCGCTCCTCGGGGTCGACCGGGTGACCGACCGTGATGAACGTGGCCTTCGGGCCGACCATCACGCCCTCACCGAGCCGGATCCCGAAGTGGTCCAGGAAGGTGCAGCCCTGGTTGATGAACACGCGCTCCGCGAGGTCGAGGTGGAGCCCGTGGTCGGTGTAGAAGGGCGGGTAGATCGTGACCCGCGCCGGCAGCGGCCGACCCAGGATCTTCTCGAACAGCTCGGCCTTGCCCGCCTCGTCCTCGAACGGCAGGACGTTGAGGCGCGACGTGA
>JAKBFW010000094.1 GCA_021833345.1 Pseudomonadota bacterium
AGGGCCGTCCACGGCACGGTCCACCGGGTGGCGAGCAGATCGAGCACGAGCGCCGCGACAACGGCTCCGGCGGCGTAGTACTCGATGTCCTGCGGGTCCAGGGCGAGCCGGACGGCCACCGCCGCGAGCAGCACCCCGGGCCAGCGCCGCCGCAGCGCGACGACGACCCCGGCCAGGGGCGCCCCGGCGAGCTGGGCGGTCCGTCCCCACGAGGGCACCACCCCGCCGCGGAACCCGAGGGTCCACAGGCCCGACGAGTCCGTGATCGGGACGGTCGGGTGCAGGGCGGCGACGGTGCCGGGATCGGCCGCCAGGAACGGCCCCCAACCGGCCAGTGCCGCTGCGGCGGCGGTCGCGACCCCGGTCAGCAGCCGGCGCAGCGGGAGGGCCAGCAGGATCGGGACGAACCCGATCGCCCACGGCTTGGCCGTCATCGCCGCACCGAGAGCGAGACCCGCGGCGCCGCCCGCCCAGGCCGGACCGCCGTCGCGCAGTGCGAGCCCCACCAGCCGGACGGCGACCACCGCCAGCAGCAGGGCGAGCACGTCCTCGAGGTGCATCCAGCGCACCGACAGCGCCGTCCAGCCGGGTGCGAGCACCAGCCCGGCCAGCAGCAGTCGCAGGTGCCGACGTGAGGGGTCTCCGGCGACGAGGGGAGCGAGCAGCCACAGCAGCAGCGGCGCCACGGCCGTCATCGCGACCTGCGCGACGCCGCGCTGAGCCGCGGCGGGCAGCGGCGACAGCACCCCCGCGACGACGAAGCCCAGCGGGCCGATCTGCAGGTCCGGGTGCTGGGCGTACAGGTGCAGCCCCGACCCGCCGAACAGGGCTCGCGCGCCGTCGGCGAAGAAGTGCCAGGAGACCCCGGACGACGGCAGGCGGCTCCAGCCCCAGCCGGCTGTCCAGAGGCCGACCGCGAGCCAGGTCACGAGCGTGCCACGCGGGCCCACGAGGACGGGTCGACGCGTGCCCGCGGCGCGACCGGGCGCCACGTGGCCGGTCAGTCGTCGCCCGGGGTGCTGTCGCTCGACGACGGGGTCGGCACCCCCGCGACGCAGGTCAGGTAGGTCTTGCTCTCCTTCTCGCCGGAGGTGAACACGACGTCGGCGCCGGTCGACCCCTCCGGCTTGACGCGGATGGACCACCCGTCGGTCGGTGTCGCGTAGAGCAGGCTGAAGCCCGCACCGGTGCAGCTCGCGCTGATCCGGCCGCCCGTCACGTCCCAGGTCCGGACGACGGTCGGCGCGGGCTGAGCCGGCTGCGCCGGGGCCATGGGTTGCGTGGGGGCAGCCGGCGGCGTGGTCGCCGTCGAGGCCTGGGTCGGTGCGGTGCTCGGCAGGGTTGTCGGGTCCGGCGCGGTGGGGGTCGCCGTCGTCGTCGGCGTCACGGTCGCGCTCGGTGAGACCGCCGGCGCCGGGAGAGCCGTCTGCGTCGCGAGCGCGGCGCGGACCTCGGCCTCGCTGAGCACCGTGCTCGCCGCCCCGCTGCTCTCGCCGCCGATCACCGTGACCGCCCAGGACGTGACCGACCCCGCCATGACCGCGGCGACCGCCCACACGAGCACGGCGACGACCCGGGCGACCCGGGGCGTCCCCGTCGGCACGGTCATGCCGGTCTCACGATCTGCATACCCGCATGGTGCCGTGCCCGTGGGTGAAGGCGGCGTTAAGGCGGCGACAAGATCGGAGAGATCTCGCGGGCGCGCACCCGACGTTCCCGACGGTCGGGCTCCCGATGGCCTACCGTCCGTCCTGTGGCCGATGTGTTGATCGTCGAGGACGATGCGACGATCCGTACCGCCCTGGTGCGGGCGCTCGGTGCGCGTCAGCACTCCACGATGACCGCGCCGACCGCGATGGAAGGCCTGCAGAGCCTCGTCGCGAACCGCCCGGACGTGGTCGTCCTGGACCTCGGGCTGCCCGACCTGGACGGTGCGGCCCTTCTTGCGATGATCCGCTCGGTGAGCGACGTCCCGGTGATCGTGGTCAGCGCGCGCGACGACGGGGACGGGATCGTCGCGCTCCTGGACGCCGGTGCCGACGACTACCTCGTGAAGCCGTTCGCCGCCGACCAGCTCGACGCGCGGATCCGGGCGGTGCTGCGTCGCGCGGACTCGGCCAAGACCGTCGGGCCGGTCACGGTAGGTGGCATCGTGATCGACGCGCGGTCCCGCGCCGCCGTGCTCGACGGCGCCCCGCTCGAGCTCAGCCCCAAGGAGTTCGACCTCCTGCTGTACCTCGCCGAGCGCGCCGGGGAGGTCGTCGGGAAGCGCGAGCTCCTGGCCAAGGTGTGGAACCAGCCGTACGGCGGCGCCGACAAGACCGTCGACGTCCATCTGCACTGGCTGCGCCGCAAGCTCGGAGAGACCGCCGACGCACCGCGCTACCTGGTCCGGGTGCGAGGCGTCGGGGTGAAGCTGGCCCCGCCCGCATGAGGCGCCTCCTGGTGCTGTACGGGTTGGCGATGACGTCGGTCGTCGTCGTGGCGTTCCTGGTCCCGCTCGGGCTGCTGGCTCGCTCGCTCGCGGAGGAGCGCGCGCTGTCGGCGGGGCGGCAGGACGCCCAGAGCGTCGCGGTCTTCGCTGGCGGGGCGACGCCGGACGCCGCCCGGCTGCAGGCCGCGGTGCTCGCGGTGAACGGCGCCGAGCGGCGCACCACCGTCTTCCTCCCGGACGGCACCACGGTCGGCGCGCCGGTGGGCGCATCCCCGGCGATCGACCTCGCCCAGCTCGGCCGCGCGCTCACGGCGCGGGCCGTCGGCGGGGACCAGGTGCTGCTCCCGGTCGGAGGGTCCTCCGGGGTCGCCGTCGTCCGGACGTTCATCCCCGACTCGGAGCTCACGAAGGGCGTCGAGCAGTCGTGGCTCGTGCTCGCCGGCGTGGGCGTCGTCCTGATCGCGGCGACGATGGCCGCGGGGGACCGGATCGCCTCCCGGCTCTCGCGCTCGGTGCGCGACCTCTCCTCGGTGGCCGAGAAGCTCGGTGGCGGCGACCTCGCGGCCCGCGTCGAACCGTCCGGGCCGCGGGAGGTCGCGTCCGTCGGCCGGGTGCTGAACGGGCTCGGCGAGCGGGTCGCGGGGCTCCTCGCGGACGAGCGAGAGCTGGTCGCGGACCTGTCGCACCGGATCCGGACGCCGATCACCGCCTTGCGGCTGGACGTCGAGCTGCTCGACGACGTCCACGAGCGCGAACGGATGACCGGGCACGTCGATGCGCTCGTCGACGCCGTCGACGCGGTCGTCTGGGCCGCGCGGCACCCGGTGCACGACGCCCCGGTGAGTCGCTGCGACGCCGCCACCGTCGTGCGTGACCGGGGGCGGTTCTGGGGTGTGCTCGCCGCCGACCAGGGCCGCGACCTCCGGGTGGACGTGCCGGACGTCGCCGCCGTCGTCGGGACGAGCGCCGTCGAGCTCGGTGCGGCGCTCGACGTGCTGGTCGACAACGTGTTCAGCCACACCCCGGCGCATGCGGCGCTGGTCCTCGGCGTCGCCGTCGTCGGGTCCCTGGTCGAGGTCGTCGTCGAGGACGACGGCCCGGGGTTCGTGGCCGCCGACCTGGCCGAACGCGGTCGCAGCGGCACCGGGTCGACCGGTCTCGGCCTCGACGTCGCGCGCCGTACCGCCGAGCGTGCAGGCGGGCGGCTCGTCATCGGGGCCGGTATGTCCGGGGGTGCCCGGATCGTCCTGGAGCTGCCCGCTCGGGCTTAACCGAGTCTTAGCGGTCACTTGCCGCGCCCCGAACACTGGCGCCGCGAGGGTGGTTCTCGACGCCGCACCCGCGTCGCACCGCCGACCGAGGGATCCACCATGAACTGGAAGAGCCGCTCCTCCATCGCCGTGATGACGGCGACCGTCCTGACCGGCGCCGGCGCAGCGGCCGTGGCGAACGCCGTCACGACCGCCCAGCCCACGAGCGCGCCGACCACGGTCGCGACCCCCGCGCCGACCCCGACCCCGACATCGACGACCGCGACCGAGACCGCCGCCCTGGAGCAGACCGTCGCGGACCTCCTCGGCCAGGTGAAGACGCTCGAGGCCGAGGTCGCGGCGGTTCCTGCGCCGACCCCGTCGCCGAGCTACACGTACTCCGGCGCCACGACGTCCGCCCCGACGCAGCAGCCCGCGCCGGCGCCTGCGTACACGCCGACCCCGACGGTGCCCACCTACCAGGCCGAGCCGCACGAGACCGAGCAGCACGACTCCGGGGACCACGCGGGTGGGTCGGATGACTGAACCCCGCTCGCTCCGACGCCGTGCGACGGCGCTCGCGCTGATCCCGGCCACGGCCGGTCTGTTCGGAGCGAGCGTCGCCTGGGCCGGCTCGCACGACCCGCTCGCGGCAGCGAGCGCGTCGAGCACGCCGACCGTCGACCCGACCGCCGTCGCGGCTGCCGAGGCGAGCGCAGCCGCCGTCACGGCCCAGCAGGCCGCGGCCGATCGGCACGTCGCCGAGCTCAAGGCGCAGGTCCAGGCCGCCCAGGACCAGATCGCCGCGCTGCAGGCAACCCTCGCCGCGCGCACCGCCGCCGCAGCGGCACCTCAGGCGAATCCGGCGGTCGCGGCCCCGAAGGCGGCGGCGACCGCACCGAGGACCGCCGCCGTCGCCCCGAAGGTCGCCGCAGCACCTGCACCTGCACCTGCCCCGGCACCCGCCCCCGCGCCGGCTCCGAAGGTCAACACGGTCACCAAGGCCTCGTGAGCCCGATCGCGATGCGCACCGATCAGGACGTGACCGAGGCCGGCGTCGACGTCGTGCGCACCGGCGAGCTCGCCGTCGTGTCGTTTCGTGCGATGACGAGCCCGGTCACCCTGACCGTCGTCCGCCCGGGGCCGGACGCCGAGCTCTGCCTCACCCGCGCGGCCGAGGCCGTGCGTGACGTCGAACGCACCTGCTCGCGCTTCGACGCGACGAGTGCGCTGTCCCGGGCCAACGCGGCGCCGGAGCAGTGGCACCAGGTGCCCGCGACGCTCGCCGCCGCGGTGTCCGAGGCCTACCGGGCGCACCGCGAGACCGACGGGCTGTTCGACCCGCGGGTCCTCGACGTGCTGCTCGGGTGGGGCTACGACCGTTCCCTGCCGTTCGTCGACGGAGCCGTCACGCGCGACCCGGCGGCGCTGCCGACCGTCACCCCGGCGCAGCCGGCCCGGAAGCCCGCCCCGTGGTGCCCCGAGATCGTCGAGAGCGAGGGTGCGTGGTGGATCCGGCTGGGTCCCCGGCCGATCGACCTGGGCGGGATCGGCAAGGGTCTGGCGGTCCGGTGGGCTGCCGACGAGCTGGTCGACGCCGGTGCGGGGTACGCGGTCGACGCCGGCGGTGACCAGGCGCTCGGCGGGATCGGCCCGGACGGTCCGCGCTGGCGGGTCGGGGTCGAGGACCCGTCAGACCGTGCCGAGCTCGTGCTCGTCCTCGAGGTCACCGACACGGGGTGCGCGACGTCCTCGACGCGGTTGCGTCGGTGGCACACCGGTGGTGCGCACGTCCACCACCTCGTCGACCCGCGCACGCGGCGTCCGGGTGGCGCCGGCCTCGTGGCCGTCACGGTCCTGGCGCCGGATGCGGCGTGGTCGGAGGTCTGGAGCAAGACGCTGTTCCTCGCCGGGGCGGCGGAGATCCGGCCGGTCGCCGAGGACCTCGGGCTGACGGCCGCGTGGGTGCACGAGGACGGCACCCTCGGCACGACGACCCGGATGGACCCCCTGGTCATCTGGACCGCACGAGAGCGGGAGGCGCACTGATGGACTCGACCCGCACGGCATCGAAGCCCGGGCCCTCGCCTGCCGGGGTGCTGGGGTCGACGTTGCTCGTCGTGGCAGCCGCGGCGACCGTCGCGTTCGTCGCGCTGCTGGTTCGCGACTCGCTCCAGGGGCAGACCAAGATCCCATGGGTGCTGGGACGTGCGAGCGGCGTGACGTCCTATGTGCTCCTGGTGTGCCTGGTGGCGACCGGTCTGGTGCTGTCGCACCCGTGGGCGCGCGGTCTGCGGCGCCCGTCGGCCGCGACCCGCATCGGCCTGCACGTCGGGCTCGCGACGTTCACGCTCGCGTTCACGGTGCTGCACGTCGTGGTGCTCGCGACCGACCCGTGGGCCCAGGTCGGGTGGCGCGGCGTCGTGCTGCCGATGGCGGCGGTGTACCGACCCGTGCCCGTCACTCTCGGCGTGATCGCGCTGTGGGCAGGTCTCGTCACCGGGCTGACCGCCAAGCTGGCCGGGTCGGTCGCCGGGCGGGTCTGGTGGCCCATCCACAAGGTCGCCGCCGTCTCGCTCGTGCTCGTGTGGGGGCACAGCGTGCTCGCCGGCAGCGACATCCTCGCGTTGCGCGGGTTCTACCTGGCGACCGGTCTCGCGCTGCTCGGCCTCGCCGTGAGCCGGTACGGCGCCCGCACCCCCCAGGACCGCGTCGTCGAGCTCACGCGCGCGCTCGACGTCCCCCCCGAGCTGAGACGCCCTGAGCGCCACCGTGACCACGACCGACGCGACGGAGCGCTGCGATGACCTCGGACGAGCTGATGATGGACCAGCGGCGCACCCCGGCGCCGAGGTCGGTCGCACCTGACGCCGCACGCGTCCCGCCAGCGCTGCTGCTGCAGGGCGTGCAGATCGACCGGGTCGGCGAGGCCGACCCGTGGGAGCCCGCCGCCGTCGAGCACCTCGAGCACCTGGTCGCTCGGATCGGGCCGCGGCCGGAGGGGAGCGTCGACCTCATCACCGTGATCGAGCGTGCGGGCCTCACCGGTCACGGCGGAGCGCACGTCCCGGCGGCCGCGAAGTGGCGCAAGACCCTGCGCGGCGGTGGTCCGCTGACCGTCGTCGCGAACGGCGCGGAGAGCGAGCCGCTCAGCGCGAAGGATGCGACGCTGATGCGGCAGCGGCCCCACCTGGTGCTCGACGGGCTGGCGCTCGCCGCCGAGGCCCTCGGGGCCGACCGGGCCGTCGTCTGGCTGCACGGTGACGACCACGGCACGGCCGCGACCCTCCAGGGTGCGATCGCCGAGCGGCACGCCGCACGCCTGCACGGGCCCACCCTCGAGCTCGTGATGGGCCCGTCGCACTACCTGTCCGGCGAGTCGAGCGCGATCACCCGGGCGCTGCACGGCGGTCCGACCCTGCCGACCGCCCGCCGCCCCGAGGACCCGGGGTCCCGCAGCCCGCGGACGCTCGTGCACAACGTCGAGACCCTGGCGCGACTGGCGCTCGTCGCACGTGGCTACGCGCCGTCGTCGACCATGCTGCTGACGGTCCTGACGCCGGTGAGCCGGATGGTCTTCGAGGTGCCTCGCGGGACCCCCGTGGTCGACGTGCTCGAGGGCACCGGCTGGCTCCGCAACGGGCCGCCGCAGGCCGTGCTGCTCGGCGGGTACGGCGGCCAGTGGGCGGCGTGGCGCGACCTGCGCTCCGCGACGTTCGACGAGCCTGCGCTGCGTGCCGCCGGCCTGAGCATCGGCGCGGGCGTCGTCGCCCCGATCGCCCACGGCGCGTGCGGCCTCGCGGAGACCGCGGCGATCACCGCCTACCTCGCGTCGATGAGCGCGCGCCAGTGCGGGCCGTGCCTGTTCGGCCTCCCGGCGCTGGCGGACGGCATGCGGGCGCTCGCGGCCGGTGACGCGTCACGGCGCGAGCGCGCCCAGCTCCTCGAGGACCTGCGGCTCGTCGAGGGGCGCGGCGCGTGCCACCACCCCGACGGCGCGACGCGCCTGATCGCGTCCGCGCTCGAGACCTTCGAGCACGACGTCGTCGAGCACGTGGCCGGCCGTCCGTGCCCCGGGTCCGGGCGGATCAGCCTGCCCGTCCCCGGGGGGCACCGATGAAGAAGCACGGCTCGACGGCGCGCCTGCGCATCGACGCCGCGGCGTGCGACGGCATCGGCGTGTGCGCGCACCTGGCGTCGGAGGTCCTCGAGCTCGACCGGTGGGGGTTCCCGATCATCACGGCCCGCGACCTCTCGCGTGGCGAGCTGTCCGCCGCGACGCGGGCCGTCCGGGCGTGCCCGCGGAAGGCGCTGTGGATCGAGACCGCCGAGGTCCCGGCGGTCGCCGAGCGCGCGCCGGGGGTCACGACGCCGTCCTAGGCCGCTCGGGCCGCGCGCTGACGCCGCTGGTGATATGCCTGGGAGCAGCAGGCTCGTGACCGGCACCTGGGCGGACGGGCGTCGACGCGTGCCGCCGACGGGAGGTGCGCGGTGGACACCGCCGCGGTCGCGACGCACGGCCTCACCAAGCACTTCGGGTCGGTGGTCGCCCTCGAGGACCTGGACCTGGAGGTCCACCAGGGCGAGATCTTCGGGTACCTCGGTCCGAACGGCGCCGGGAAGTCCACCACCGTGCGCCTGCTGCTGCACCTGATCCGGCCCACGCGCGGCGGTGCGACGGTCATGGGGGTCCCGGTCGGGGACGTCGAGCGGTGCCACCGGCACGTCGGGTACGTGTCGGGGGACGTCGCGCTCTGGCCCCAGCTCACCGGGGCCGAGACCCTGGAGCTGCTCGGGCGGATCTCCGGGCGGGTCGACGGCGCGTTCCGCGACGAGCTCGTCGAGCGGCTGCAGGTCGACCCGTCGGTGCGCGCCCGCTCCTACTCGAAGGGCAACCGGCAGAAGATCGCCCTGGTCGCGGCGTTCATGACCCGGCCCGACGTGCTGCTGCTGGACGAGCCGACGGCGGGTCTCGACCCGTTGATGGAGGCGGTGTTCCAGGACCTCGCCCGCGAGGCGACGGCGCGCGGCCAGACGATCGTGCTCTCGTCGCACATCCTCGACGAGGTCCAGGACCTCTGCGACCGGGTCGCGATCCTGCGCAGCGGGCGGCTCGTCGAGGTCGCCACGCTCGCCGACCTGCGGCGGCTGCACACGACGATCGTCGAGGTGCTCGTGGACGGTCCGCCGCCGTCGCTCGACGACGTCGAGGGCGTGACCGCGAGCGAGCCGATCGTGGGCGGGGTGCGGGTGTCGCTGGTCGGATCGCCCGCGGCGCTGCTGCGCCGCCTCGCGACCCTGCCGGTGACGGGTCTGCGCACCGAGGAGGCGACGCTCGAACAGGTGTTCTTGACCTACTACTGACCTGCTGCTGACCTGCGGCCCGCCGGGTGGTCCCGGTTCGGTCGACGACGGGAGGAGGACGCGATGGATGCCACCACCGCTCACCGGCACCGCGGCGCGCGTCGTCCTGGCACCGGGCGCTCGGTGTCTGCCCTGACGTCGCGCCTCACCCGGCGCGGTGCGGCGCTCGTCGCCGTCGCGACGGGCGTCTACGTCGTGATCGAGGTCCTCTCGTACGAGGTCGCCTACCCGGACGCCGCGTCCCGCGCCCGCCTTGCCGCGTTCGGCGACGACCCGGCGATCCGCATCATGCAGGGGGTCCCGCACGCGGTCGACACCGTCGGGGGGTTCGTCGTCTGGGACGCGGGCTGGATCCTCCAGGTGATCGTCGCGGTCTGGGCCCTCATGGTGACGGTGCGGGTGCTGCGGGGGGACGAGGAGACCGGACGGAGCGAGCTCGTGCTCACCGGGCCGATCCGCGCGGGGCGGGCCCTGCTCGCCCAGCTCGCGGTCCTGGTCCTGGCCTGCGTCGTCGTCGGAGCGACGATCGCCCTCGCGTTCGGTCTCGCGGGCGCGGCCGTGCGGGGTGCGCTGCTGTTCGGCGCGGGGGTCGCCGGCGTGGCGTCGGTCTTCGTGGCGGCTGCCGCGGTGAGCGCCCAGGTGTTCGTCGCGCGCTCCCGCGCGGTCAGCGTGTCGGCGTTCCTGCTCGGTGCGGCGGTCCTCCTGCGGATGGTCGCGAACAGCGCCGACTCGCGCGCCTGGGTCGCCTGGCTGACCCCGCTCGGGTGGCTCGACCAGCTGCGCCCGTTCGCGGACGACCGGTGGCTCGTGCTCGCCGTGCCGATCGGCGCCGTCGGCGCCCTGCTCGTCGTCGCCGTCGTGCTGCGCGGTGCGCGGGACACGGGGGCGGGTCTCGTCCGCGAGCGGGAGCGGCGTCGGCCGCGGCTGTGGGGGCTCGGCAGCCCGATCGCGTTCGCGTGGCGCACGAACCTCGGCGTCCTCGTCGGCTGGGTCGTCGGGATCGCCGCCTGGGGCTTCGTGATCGGGCTGCTGGTCCGGAGCGTCGCGGACTTCATCGCCGTGGACCCGGGCTACCGCGACCTGCTCGCGGGGCTCGGGGTCCGGCTGGCCGACATCCCGCGGACGTTCGTCGCGATGGGGGCCGTCGTCACCGGGCTCGTGATCGCGCTCTTCGCCGCGTGGCGTGTCGGCGCGGTCTGGGGGGAGGAGGCCACGGCCCGGCTCGAGCACCTGCTCACCCGCCCGGTGCTGCGGCGGCGCTGGCTCGGCGGTCACGTCGCGCTCCTGGCCGCGTCGGTCGTGCTGCTCTCGGCGGTGTCCGCGACGGCGATGTGGCTCGGCGGGACCGTCACGGGGGCCGACCTGTCCCTGGCCGACGCGGCCGCGTCGACGTTCAACAC